>CAXTMA010000015.1:0-31156 GCA_964245015.1 uncultured Beijerinckiaceae bacterium
GACATTCATCGACCGCATGATCTCCCTCGTCGAGGGCGCCGAGCGCAAGAAGACCCCCAACGAGATCGCCCTCAACATCCTGCTCGCGGGCCTGACGATCATCTTCGTCTTCGCGGTGGCGTCGATCCCGTCCTTCGCCGCCTATGCGGGCGGTTCCATCTCGATGATCGTGCTCGTCGCGCTGTTCGTCACCCTGATCCCGACCACCATCGGGGCGCTCCTGTCCGCCATCGGCATCGCCGGCATGGACCGCCTCGTGCGCTTCAACGTGCTGGCCATGTCCGGCCGCGCGGTGGAGGCGGCCGGCGACGTCGACACGCTGCTCCTCGACAAGACCGGCACCATCACGCTCGGCAACCGCCAGGCAACGGCATTCCGCCCGGTAAAGGGCGTCACCGAGCACGACCTCGCCGACGCCGCCCAGCTCGCCTCGCTCGCCGACGAAACGCCCGAAGGCCGCTCGGTCGTGGTCCTCGCCAAGCAGGACTACGGCTTGCGCGAGCGCGACATGGGCAGCCTCGCTCTCACCTTCGTCCCTTTCACCGCACAGTCGCGGATGAGCGGGGTCCAGGGGGCGGACGGCACCCTGGCGATCCGCAAGGGGGCGGTAGAGTCGATCCTCGCCTTCGTCGCCGAGCCGCTCAACGGCGAAGGCACCACGGTGCTTGCCTCCCGCGCCGCCACGGCGAGCGCCAGGGAGGTGCAGGCCATCGCCGAGGAAATCTCCAAGGCCGGCGGCACGCCGCTCGCCGTGGCCCGCGACGGCCGCCTGCTCGGCGTCATCCACCTCAAGGACATCGTCAAGGGCGGAATCCGCGAGCGCTTCACCGAGCTTCGCCGGATGGGCATCCGCACGGTGATGATCACCGGCGACAACCCGATGACCGCCGCCGCCATCGCCGCCGAGGCCGGCGTCGACGACTTCCTCGCCCAGGCGACCCCCGAGGACAAGCTCCGCCTGATCCGCGACGAGCAGGCCAAGGGCAAGCTCGTGGCCATGTGCGGCGACGGCACCAACGATGCGCCCGCGCTGGCCCAGGCCGACGTCGGCGTGGCCATGAACACCGGCACGGTGGCCGCCCGCGAGGCCGGCAACATGATCGATCTCGACAGCGACCCGACCAAACTCATCGAGATCGTGGAGATCGGCAAGCAGCTGCTGATGACCCGCGGGGCGCTCACCACCTTTTCCATCGCCAACGACGTCGCGAAATATTTCGCGATCATTCCCGCGATCTTTCTCGCCGTCTATCCGCAGCTCGGCACCCTCAACATCATGGGCCTGCATTCGCCGGAATCGGCCATCCTGTCGGCGATCATCTTCAATGCGCTCATCATCGTGGCGCTGATCCCGCTCGCCTTGAGGGGCGTCAAGTATCGCGCGGTCGGCGCCGCCGCCCTGCTGCGCCGCAACCTCCTGATCTACGGGGTCGGCGGCATCGTGCTGCCTTTCGCCGGCATCAAGGCGATCGATCTCGCCGTCACCGCCCTGCATCTCGCCTGAGGCCGCCATGCTCAAACAGATCCGCCCAACGCTCGTCATCGTCGCGGTCCTGACCCTGCTGACCGGGCTCGTTTATCCCCTCGCCGTGACCGGCTTCGCCGCCATCCTCTTCCCCCCGCCAGGCCGAGGGCAGCCTCGTCGCCGTCAACGGCAAGGTCGTCGGCTCGCGCCTCATCGCGCAGGACTTCGCCGGCGACCGCTACTTCCATCCCCGCCCCTCGGCGACCACCGCGCCCGCCCCCAAGGACGCGACGAAGACGGTGCCCGCGCCCTTCAACGCGGCGAACTCCGGCGGCTCGAACTACGGCCCGACATCGAAGGCGCTGATCGACCGCATCAAGGGCGACGCCGACAAGCTCAGGGCCGAGAACCCCGGCGCCCCCATCCCGTCCGACCTCGTCACCACCTCCGCTTCCGGGCTCGACCCCGACGTGACGCCCGAGGCGGCGTTGTTCCAGGTCGGGCGCGTCGCCAAGGCGCGGGGCTTGTCCTCCGACAAGGTGCGCGAGCTGGTGACGGCGCACACCGAAGGCCGCAGCCTCGGCCTGTTCGGCGAAGCGCACGTCAACGTGCTCGACCTGAACCTCGCGCTCGACGCCCTGCCCAAGTCCTGAGGCCCTGACGCACCGGAGCGGGTGAGCGCATCTTCACTGCAAAGAGGAGGGAAACAATCAGGCGCAACGTTGTGGGGGAGCCTCGGCACCCTCCCGGCTATCCGAGCCCGATCCAATCAAGCCTCGAAACGCGCCGGCAACCGGCCGGATGGCCGATCTGAAGACACCGCAAGCGCCGGAGTGCTAAGCAGGTTCGCGTTGGCAGGCCAACGCTTCATCCGCTGAGCTCTTTGATCGGCGGCAGGTTTTGATCGCAAAACCGCGGGGCACTTTTGCGAAACCTGCTTAGATACGGGTGTGATGGATAAGGCAGTGCACAACCACCCCCGTCCCTCGCCCGACGCGCTGCTGCGCGCGGCGCGGCAGGAGAGGGCCGGCGGCGAATGGGCCGGTGACGGGCACCGCGTTGGACGCCTGAAGATCTTCCTCGGCGCCGCGCCCGGCGTCGGCAAGACCTATGCCATGCTGCTTGCCGCCCGGGCGCGGGCGGCCGAGGGCGTCGACGTGGTCGCCGCCGTGGTGGAAACCCATGGCCGCGCCGAAACGCAAGGCATGCTCGCCGGGCTGGAGATCATCCCGCGCCGCTTCCTCAGCTATCGCGGCCGCACCCTCGACGAGATGGACCTCGACGCCGTGCTCGCCCGGCGACCCGGCCTCGCCCTGGTCGACGAACTGGCACACTCCAACGCCGACGACTGCCGCCACCCCAAGCGCTACAACGACGTGGAAGAACTGCTCGATGCCGGCATCGACGTCTTCACCACCCTCAACGTCCAACACGTCGAGAGCCTCAACACCGTTGTCGCGCAGATCACCCGCATCCGCGTGCGCGAAACCGTGCCCGACCGCATCCTTGACCTCGCCGACGACATCGAGGCCATCGACCTCGCCCCCGATGACCTGATCCAGCGCCTGCGCGAGGGCAAGGTGTACGTGCCCAAGCAGGCTGAGCGGGCGCTGCGCAACTTCTTCTCGCCGGGCAACCTCACCGCCCTGCGCGAGCTGGCCCTGCGGCGCACGGCCCAGCGGGTCGACGCGCAACTCCTCGCCCACATGCAGCTCAACGCGATCCCCGGCCCCTGGGCGGCCGGCGAGCGGGTACTGGTGTGCGTCGGCGCCGGCGTCGATTCGACCGGCCTCATCCGCCACGCCAAGCGCGTTGCCGACAGGCTGCACGCCACCGTCACCGCTCTTCACGTGGAGACCGCGCGCGACGGCGACGAGGCCCGCGACGACATCGCCGAGGCGATGGGCTTCGCCGGGCGACTCGGCCTGGAAACGGTGACGGTGCCGGGCGGGGGTCGGCGCATCGCCGACGACGTGCTGGGCTACGCGCAGGCCAACAACGTGACCCAGATCATCGTGGGCAAGGCCAAGCGGCCGCGCTGGTTCGAGGCGCTGAACGGCTCCGTGGTGTTCGACCTCGTGCGCCGCGCCGGCGACATCAGCGTCCATGTCATCGCCGTGCCCGAGGTGGACGCCGAGGGCCGCAAGGGCGGGGCGAAGGGGACCCGCCCCTCCGCCGTCAGGCTGTCGCCCTACGGCGGCGCGACGGCGCTGGTCGCCGGCGCGCTCGGTTTCGCCGAAGCCGTCCAGCCGGTGCTCGGCTTGAACAACATCGACCTCGTCTTTCTCACCGCCATCGTCGGCGTGGCGATCATCTGGGGGCTCGCCCCCTCGCTGTTCGCGGTGTTCCTGTCGACGCTGGCCTACAACTTCTTTTTCCTGCCGCCGCTCTACACCTTCACCATCGCCGACCCGACCAATGTCGCGGCGCTGTTCTTCTTCACGTTGGTCGCGGTGGTGGTGTCCAACCTGACGTCGCGGGTGCGCGCGCAGGCGACGATCGCGGCCGCCCGCGCCCGCACCACCGAGGCGCTGCACGCCTTCTCGCGCAAGCTCGCGAGCTGCGTCGGGGTCGACGACGTGCTGTGGGCCACCGCCTACCAGATCGCCTTCATGCTGAAGGTCAACGTCGTCACCCTGCTGCCCGACGAGGGCGGCACACTGGCCGTGCGCGCCGGCTACCCTCCCGAGGACGAGCTGGCCGCCGCCGACCTCGCCGCCGCGCAATGGACCTGGGAGCGCAACACACCGGCCGGACGCGGTGCCGACACCCTGCCCGGCGCCCGACGCTACTTCGCCCCGATGCGCACCGGCCGCGGCGGCATCGGCGTGGTCGGCCTCGACAGCGAGCGGCCCGGCGACCGGCAGGGCGCCCTGCTGAGCCCGGAGCAGCACCGCTTGTTCGCCGCCCTCCTCGATCAGAGCGCGCTTGCCATCGAGCGGGTCAATCTGGTGGGCGACCTCGACAAGGCGCGCCGCGTCGCCGAAACCGACAAGCTGCGCTCGGCGCTTCTCACCTCCATCTCGCACGACCTGCGCACGCCGCTGGCCTCCATCCTCGGCTCGGCCACGACCATTCGAGACTTCGGCGGTGACCTCGACGAGGACGGCCGGGCCGGGCTCATCGGCACCGTGATCGAGGAGGCGGAACGGTTGAACCGCTTCATCGCCAACCTGCTCGACATGACGAGGCTGGAGGCCGGCGCGGTGAAGCCCAACCTCCAACCGGTCGATGCCGGCGAGATAGTCGGTGCAGCCTTGGCGCGGGCCAGGGCCATCCTAGCCGGGCGGCAGGTCGTCGCCGACATCGCGCCCGACCTTCCGCCCCTGCAGCTCGATCCCGTGCTGTTCGAGCAGGCGCTGTTCAACCTCCTCGACAATGCCGGCAAATATGGCGACGCTGGCACAACGATCACGGTGCGGCTGCGCCAGGAAGGGGGGAGCGTGCGCGTGGAGATCCTGGACGAGGGACCGGGCATCCCGGCGGCCGACCTCGAGACCGTGTTCGCCAAGTTCCACCGGGTCCATCGCGGCGACCGCGTCAGGCCCGGCACCGGCCTCGGCCTCGCCATCTCGCGCGGCTTCGTGGAGGCGATGGGCGGCACGCTCACCGCCGGCAACCGGAGCGAGCGGACCGGCGCCGTGCTGACGTTGCGCCTGCCGGTTCCCGGCGACGCGCTGCATCGGGCCGCGTGAATGACGGCTCTGCGCGCCCGCATCCTGGTTGTCGACGACGAGCCGCCGATCCGGCGCCTCCTGCGCACCGGCCTCACCTCGCAGGGCTTCGACGTGTCCGACGCGGCGACCGGCACCGCAGCCCTCGCCGCGCTCGGTCAGCGCGGTGAAACCTACGATCTTCTGATCCTTGACCTCGGCCTGCCCGACATGAACGGCCTCGACGTGCTCGGCTCGCTCCGCGGGCGCGGCGACACCACGCCGGTGGTGATCCTGTCGAGCCGCGGCGACGAGCCGGGCAAGGTGCGCGCCTTCGACATCGGCGCCGACGACTACGTGACCAAGCCCTTCGGCATGAACGAGCTGATCGCCAGGGTTCGCACCGCCCTGCGCCACCGCCTCCAGCTCGAAGGTGCCCGGCCGCTGTTCCTGCTCGACGGCTTGAGCGTCGATCTCGTGCGCCGCATCGTCAAGCTCGACGGCGCCGACGTGAAGCTTTCGCCGCGCGAATACGACCTGTTGCGCGAACTCGTGCTCAATGCCGGCAAGGTCCTGACCCATGCCTTTCTCCTGCGCAAGGTGTGGGGTGCCACCACCGATCCGCAGCAGCTGCGCGTTTACGTCCGGCAACTCCGGCAGAAGATCGAGCGGGTGCCCGACCAGCCATCCTTCATCTCCACGGAGGTCGGGGTCGGCTACCGGCTCCGCGCACCGGATCCATGAGCATGGCCGATGCGCCCTCGCCGATCCCCGCCAGCCGATGCCTCGTCGGTCTGCGCTATGGCGACAAGCGCGCCTGTCTCGGCGACCTCGCCGCGCGGGCGGCGAGCCTCCTCGGTCTTGAGCGCCGCGACGTGCTGGAGGCGCTGCTGCGTCGCGAAGCGCTGGGATCCACCGGGGTCGGCGACGGTGTGGCCCTTCCCCACGCCCGGCTGGCCAGCCTGCGCGAGCCGTTCGTGCTGCTGGCCACCCTGGCTGCCCCGGTCGCCTTCGAGGCGGTGGACGAGCGCCCGGTCGATCTCCTCTGCCTGCTGCTGCTGCCCGACGAGGCGGCCGGCCTCCATCTCGCCCTGCTGTCGCGCTGCGCCCGCACCCTGCGCGACAAGGCGGTCACCGCCGCCATGCGCCGGGCCGGCAGCGCCGACGCGCTCGCCGCTGTCGGCACGCCGCCCCGCTGAAGCATCGAACGAAACGGTGCGCAGCGGTTTGCGGGCGGGTCCGGCGCGGCCCGGAGCATCCGGCCCGGGCCGATGCTCCGAGGGTCAGACCGGAGCGCCTTCCGGCCCGAAGCTTCGCGCCGCCTTCTGCCCGCCCTGCGGCAGGGCGGCGGGCGCCGGCTCGCGCCCGGCATCGCGAGACGTCTCCCCAGCCTCGCCGTAGAACGTGCCTTCGACCTTCGGCGGCTTGATCCGGTAGCAGCCGACGTAGAGCGCCGGCAGGAACACCAGGGTCAGCACGGTGCCGGCGAGGATGCCGCCGATCATCGCGTAGGCCATCGGTCCCCAGAACACTTCGCGGGCGATCGGCACCATGCCGAGGCTCGCCGCCGCCGCCGTGAGCAGGATCGGGCGGACGCGGTGGCAGGTCGCCTCCACCACCGCGTCCCAGGGCGCGCGTCCCTCGGCGAGGTATTCGTCGATCTGGGCGACCAGGATGACCGAGTTGCGGATGATGATGCCGATCAGGGCGAGCACCCCGAGGATGGCCACGAAGCCGAGCGGCGCGCCCGAGGGCAGCAGCGCCGCCACCACCCCGATCAGACCCAGCGGCGCCACGGAAATGACGAGCAGCAGCTTGCCGAAGCTTTGCAGCTGCACCATCAGTAGGAACGCCATCACCAGCAGCATCACCGGCACCACGGAGGCGATCGGGCCCTGGCCCTTGCCGCTTTCCTCGACGGCGCCGCCGGTGGCGAGCGCGTAGCCCGCCGGCAAGGCGGCGGCGAAGGCGTCGATCTGTGGCTTCAGCTCGCTCACCGCCGTCATCGGCTGCACCTTGTCGACGATGGTTGAGCGCAGCGTCACCGTGGGCAGGCGGTCGCGGCGCCACACGATCGGCTGTTCGAGGTCGTAGCGCAATCTCGCGAAGGCGAGCAGCGGCACGGTGCGGCCGTTGGCCAGCGTCACCTGCAGGCTTTGCAGCGTGTCGAGCGAGGTGCGCTCCAGCGCTTGGGCGCGGCCGATCACGTTGACGAGGTAGATGGCGTCGCGGACCTGCGTGATGGTTGTGCCCCCGGTGACCCCGTTGAGCACGCTGGCGATGTCCTGGCCGGTGATGCCGAGCTGGCGCGCCTTGTCCTGGAGGATGTCGACGCGCAGCACCTCGCCCGGCTCGTTCCAGTCGTAGGTGGGCACGCCGAGGTGGGCGTTGGCGCCGACGATTGAAGCGAGCTGCAGCGCCTGCTGGCGCACCCCCTGCACGTCGGGTCCGCTAATGCGGTACTGCACCGGGCGCCCGACCGGGGGGCCGAGGTCGAGCGAATGGATGAAGACGTCCGTGCCGACGAACTGCTCGCGCCCGAACTGCGCCAGCTTGGGCATCAGCCGGTTGCGCGCGGCGAGGTCGGGCGTCTTGACCACGATCTGCCCGAAGAAGTCGTTGCCGAGCTGCTGGTCGAGCGGCAGGTAGAAACGGATCGCCCCCTCGCCGACGTAGGACGACCAGTCGGTGACGTCGGGATCGCCCTTGAGGCGGGCCTCGAAGCGATCCATCTGCCGGCGCGTTTCGGCGATGCTGCTCATCTGCGGCAGGGTCATGTCGACCAGGATTTCCGGCCGGTCGGAGGAGGGAAAGAACTGCTGCTGCACGAAGCGCATGCCGTAGACGGCGAGCGCGAGGCAGCCGACCGTCAGCCCCACCGTGACCCAGCGCCAGCGCATCGCCGCGACGAGGAAGGCGCGAAAGGCCGAGATGAGGCGTCCGGGCCTTTCCGAATGGTGCTTCAGCGTCTTGGGCAGCATCAGCACGCCGATGAGCGGGGCGAACAGCACCGCCACCACCCAGGACACGGCGAGCGAGGCGGCGATCACCACGAACAGCGAGTAGGTGTACTCGCCGGCGGCCGAGCCGTTGAAGCCGATCGGCAGGAAGCCGGCCACCGTGACCAGCGTCCCGGTCAGCATGGGAAAGGCGGTGGAATGGTAGGCGAAGGTCGCGGCCTCCGTCCGGCTGTCGCCGTGTTCGAGGCGCGCGACCATCATTTCCACCGTGATCATGGCGTCGTCGACGAGCAGGCCGAGCGCGATGATGAGGGCACCGAGGGAGATGCGCTGCAGGGTGACGCCCATCACGTTGAGGACGACGAAGGTCGCGGCGAGCACCAGCGGGATGGTGATCGACACCACCAGGCCGGCGCGCACGCCCAGCGAAATGAAGCTCACCACGAGCACGATGCCGATCGCCTCGGCGAGCGCTTCGGTGAAGCCGCCGACCGCGTGCTCGACGATCCTGGGCTGGTCCGACACGAGGTGGACGCCGACGCCGATTGGCAGCGTCGCCTCGACCGCGCGCATCTTGGCCTTCAGGTCGGTGCCGAACTGCAGCAGGTTGCCGCCTCCGCGCATGGCGATGGCGAGGCCGACCGCCGGCTGCCCGTTGTGGCGGAACATCGGCTGCGGCGGGTCGGGATAGCCGCGGTGGATGTCGGCGATGTCGGACAGGCGGAAGAAGCGCTCGTTGACCCTGAGGTTGATCGCCTTCAGGCTGTCTTCGCCGACGAACTGCCCGCCGACCCGCACGCTGACCTGCTCGGCGCCGGCCTGCACCACGCCCGAGGGCGCGATGGCGTTCTGCGCCTGCAGCGTCTTGATGAGGGCGGCGGTGTCGATGCCGAGCCCGGCGATCTTGCGCAGCGAGAAGTCGAGGAAGATCGCCTCGTCCTGGGTGCCGATCAGCATGGTCTTGCCGATGTTCTTGACCCCCAGCACGGCCGAGCGCACGCCCTCCACGTAGTCGCGCAGCTGCCGCATGGAGAGGCCGTCGGCGGTGAAGGCGTAGACGTTGCCGAAGACGTCGCCGAACTCGTCGTTGAAGTTGATGCCCTTCAGGTTGTCGGGAAAGGTGTTGCGGATGTCGCCGATGTGCTTGCGCACCTGGTAGAACAGCCCCGGCAGCTTCTTGGGGTCGGTGGTGTCCTTGAACTGCACGAAGACGGTGGTCTTGCCCGGCGTGGTGTAGGACCGGGTGAAGTCGAGGCCGTCGACCTGTTGCAGCTCCTTTTCGATGCGGTCCGTGACCTGATCGAGCGTGTCGGCGATGGTGGCGCCCGGCCATTCCGCCGAGACGATCATGGTCTTGATGGCGAAGGAGGGATCCTCCTCGCGCCCGAGCTTGCGGTAGGCGAGCGTGCCGGCGAGAACCGAGACGATCATCAGGAAGATCACGAACGATCGGTGTTCGAGCGCCCATTCTGAAAGGTTGAAGCGGCTCAAAGGTGTGTTTCCCCGACCTTGAGGGCGGATGCGCCGACGCCGCCGGTGACGCCCGCCACCGCCTGACCTTCGCTGAGGGAATGGACGCCCATCGTCACGACCCTGTCGCCGGCCGCGAGCCCGGCGGCGATGCGGACGTCGCCGCTCCCGTCGGACAGCCGGTCGGGCGCGGCGAGGGTCACGGCGCGCCGCGACACCCGCCGGCCGTCGGCGGCGAGCAGCCAGACATAGGCTGCCCCGGACGTTGATTGGGGGGCTGAGTCGGGCGTCTTTCCATCGACCACGACGGCGCTCGCCGGCAGCTGCACGAAGGGCGCCACCTCCGTCTCGTGCGACACGGTGATGGTTGTGCCCAGGCGGAAGGCCGGCGAAGCGTCGGCCATCGTCAGGCGCACGCGATGGGTGCGGGTCGCTTCCTCGGCGAGCGGGCCGATCTCGCGCACGCTCGCCTGGGCGGTGATGCCGGGCGCCGCCTGGAGCCGCACGGTGAAGGCCATGCCGGGCGTGACGCGCCAGATCAGCTCGTCGGGAATGTCAACCACGGCTTCGCGCACGTCCGGGCGCGCCAGCGTCACCACCGCCTGACCCGTGTCGACGTACTGGCCGACTTCCGCCGTCCAGGCGGTGACCACGGCGTCGAAGTTGGCGCTCAGCTCGGTGTAGCCGACCTGCGTTTCCGCCATGCGCAGCGCGGCCTGCGTTTGATCGAGCCGAGCCTTGGCCGTGTCGCGGCCGGCGACGGCATTGTCGAGCGTCGCCTGGGACGCGTTGCCGCCCTGCGCCAGCGAACGTTGCCGGGCCTCGATGCCCTCCGAATTGCTGAGCTGCGCCTGCGCGTTGACCACGTCGGCCTTGGCGCGCAGCAGGGCGAACTGCGTCACCGCCGGATCAAGGGCGGCGAGCCTTTGTCCCTTGTGCACGGCGTCGCCGACGTAAACGTCGCGGGCGACCATGCGTCCGGCGAGCTGGAAGCCGAGCTGCGTCTGGTAGCGGGCCTCGACCGTGCTGGCGAAAGGGCCGAACAGCTGCGTGCGGACCGGCTCCACCGTTGTGACGAGAACGGGGCGCAGCGGCGGCGGCGGCAGGCTTTCCTCCTCGCAACCGGCGCAGGCCAGAGCGATCAGGGGCAAGCCGGCCAGGGCGGACGCGCGCCCCATCACCGCAACGCCGCCTTCTGCGAGGCTTGCGTCCGCAGCAGCTCCTGCGCCCGGTCGGCGGGACTGGGCCCGACCGCCTCCTCGCGCTTGGCGATGGCCACGACCTGGCCGGGGTGGAGGAACTGCGTGCCCGCGGTGACCACGGTGTCGCCGGGCGCCACGCCGGCGGACAGGACGAGGTTGTTGCCGTCGAACACCATCACCTCCACCGTTCGCGGCGAAACGGTGGATGTCGCCGCCTCGAAGAGCCATACGGCCGGCTGATCGTTCCAGCGGAACAGGGCGCCGCGCGGCAGCACGATCGCGCGGCGCGGTTTGAAGGCGCCGGAGCCGACCACGGCGGCGCCGAGCGACATGCCGGCCGGCACGTGATCGAGGCCGACCTTGACCTTCACCGCCCCCGACTTGTCATCCACCGTGGGCGAGGTTTCGCGCACGATGCCGGTGGTGCGAACGGCGAGGTCCGACTGCAGCGCGACCTGCACGGTCTTGCTCGCCGGCGGCTCGGTCAGCAGCGCCTCGTACACGTCGAACACGGCGTCGCGCGGCCCGTCCTGGGCGAGAACGAACACGGTCTGCCCGGCCTGCACCACCTGGCCCACCTCGGCGTTGCGCCCGACCACGATGCCGGCGGCGCCGGCCTTGAGATCGGCGTAGCCGAGCTGTTCGCCCGCCGTACCCAGCGCCGCCTTGGCCGAGTCGACCGCCGCCTGCTGGATGCGCAACTGCTGCTGCGCCAGATCGAAGCTCGGCCGCGTCGCATAGCCGTCGGCGTAGAGCGCCTTCTGCCGCCCGAAGTTGACCTCGGCCTGAACCAGCAGGGCCTGGGCCGAGGCGAGGCCGGCCCTGGCCGTGTCGAAGTTGGCGTTTTGGTCGCGTGGGTCAAGCCGCGCCAGCACCTCGTCGGGGCCGACATGGGCGCCGATCTCGACCAGCCGCTGCACGATCTTGCCGCCGGTGCGAAAGGCGATGTTGCTCTGGTATTTGGGCGCGATGCTGCCGGTCAGCACGACGGAGGCGGTGAACGCGCCTTCCCGCGCGGTCGCCACGTCGACCAGCACGCAGCGGGCATCGCAGGGGTGGGGTGGCAGGGAAGGCTTCGCCGGCGCTTGAGCCGCCGCGGGGGCGAGTGCCGGGATGATCCATGCCGCGCTGCCGGCGGCCATCAGCCATTTCGATCGTCGCACGGGCTGCCTCGATGATGCCTCGCCGCCGAGCGAGATTGCGGATGCCGACGCGGCTGTTTACCAACACGACTCTTCTCGTAATGACATACCAGTCAGTCAACAAGGTCGGCAATGTGACGGTCGGGCCAAGCGGCATCGGACAAGGCGGCATCGGACAGGGCGGCATCCGGCGGCGGCGCAAGGCGGCGCGGCCGACCGAGATCCTGCAGGCGGCGCTGGAAGAATTCTCGTTGAAGGGGTTCTCCGCCGCCCGCCTCGATGACGTCGCCGCCCGCGCCGGCATCACCAAGGGCACGATCTACGTCTACTTCCCTAGCAAGGAGGACCTGTTCGTCGCCATGCTCAAGCAAAAGAGCCAGGCGACGACCGACAATCTCAAGGCCCTGACCGACGATCCGAAGGCGTCGGCGATCGACATATTGAAGCGTCACCTCGCCTTCGTGGCGGAGATGATGGTCGTCGATCCCTGCGGCCGCAACATCCTGCGCATCCTTCTGGCCGAGGGCGAACGCTTCCCTTCCGTGGTGGACCGCTGGTTCGCGGAGGTGATGGAGCCGGCCCTCGACGCGCTCAGGGCGGTTCTGCGCCGCGGCGTCGAGCAGGGCGAGTTCCGCGCATCCGCCGTCGCCGACTATCCGCAACTGATTATGGCGCCTTTCATCGTCTGCAACAGCTGGCTGGCGCTTGCCGGCAGCCAGCGGCCGATCGACATCAGGCGCTTCTTCGAGGAAGCCGTGGATCTGCTCGCCAACGGCCTGCTGCGACGTTGACCGGGTCATACGTCATCGCCCGACGGCGGCGGCCGAAGCGGGTTCCACATTCGGGACGGCTGGGCTAAGCAGGTGCCCGATCCTTGCGGTCGGCTCCCGAAGCCGCGACATCGGAGGTGGCCATACAAGCGCAGATCCGTTCAGCGCAGATCCGGCCGGCGCAGATCCGTGGTCTTCCCGGCGCCTGATGCTGTTCGGTGTCGAGGACGATCACGGTGCGTCGATCGATTGCCACCTGGTTCCCGACGCGGGCGGCACCACGCCCTCGCTCCGCGTGCTGGGCGGCGGCCGGCAACTCGCCGTGGTGAGCGCGACCGTTATCCGCCCGGAGTTCCTGGCCTCGGGGCGACATGCGACCGGCCTGTGCGGCTTCCACATCGCCTCCGTGCCCGACCTCGGCAGCTACGCCGACCTGGAGTTGCGCGAGGCCAGCACCGGCCTGCTCGTCTACAAACGGCCGCAGTCCACGCAACTGGCCAACACCAAGGTGTTCCGCCTGGAAATGCATCTGCTCCCGCTGCGCCGCTTCGACGAGGCGTTCAAGGACAGGTTCCAGTACTGGTACGAGGGCATCGAACGGCACGGGCTGGAAACGACGATGCACACGTTCCGCATCCCGCGCTGCACGTCGCTGTACCTCAGCGGGCGCCTGATGTGGCAAGGCATCCAGGCGCTGCTGCCCGAGTTCAAGCGGCTGATCGTGCTGCGCGATCCTTTCCATGAACTCGCCGAACGGCTTCTCGTGCTGAAGAACCTGCGCGGCGACCAGCCCAGCCTGCTCGGCGCACGCGACCTGTCGACCTTTCAATGCGTGATCGAATTCCTGAGCGAGGTGGACGCCTTCGACGCGCGCTTCTGCAAAACCTTCGTCAAGCGGGCTCCCGCCGAGGTGCTGAAGGCCTTGGCCAATCCGTTCGTGCGGCAGCTTGCGTCGCACGATCAGGCCGAGCTTCCCAAGAACGCCCTCGCCACCGCTTTGCAGGCCCTGTCGAGCTTCGACGTCGTCGGCGTGCGCGACGACGCCGAAGCCTTTTCCAACTCGGTCGCCGAGATCCTCGACGCGGGTCGACCGCTGCCGCTCCTGCGCGATTACAGCAAGGTCGTCGAACTCGGCGACAGGCTGCGCCAGTTCAGCAAGGTCGACACCATCCTGGACAAGGACCTCGACATCTTTGAAAGCGTGAAACAGGCCTTCGCCTCCGTCGCGACGCGGGAAGAGCCGCGGCCGCGCGTCGTCACCTGACGCGTCGCACCCCGAGCCGATGCCGCGAGCTGCGGTGCCGCACGCGTGACCCGGTCGGCGGCGGGATGCCCGACCGCCGATCCGCGCAACGAACAGGTTGACGCCAAAGCCCAGCCACCGGGTCAGCAGGCCGTGCGCCAGCAGCACGGCTCGCGCAATTGCCACGTCGCGAAGGGTCGTGGCACTGTCGCGGTACATCGTCACCGATACGCCGAGCACCGTCTTGTCGGTGACGATGGCCACATCGCGCCGCTTGGATTTCCGGCTGGAGCGCCGCACCGCCGCCGGCGCGTCCTCCACCTCCCGCCGGTTGTCGACACCAGCGCGCCGACATCAATGCGGCGCGAGGTGATGGTGCCGTTAAACGAACCACGATGAAGGGCGCGAGCAGGCGAACTCGCGCTGGCGTAGGCGCTCGGCCGTTCGCCGCGGCGTGCGGTCCGGTCCCTCCGCAGAAGCCTCTGCGATGAGCATGCTGCCGAGCTCGGCGACATCGCGCGGCGGCGCGGGCGACCAGTTTGCCCAGGCCAGAGGGTTTTGGTGAGACCGTCGCCGCCGCGAGGCGGTCGACGGGGATGGCCTGCGGCAGTTGCGACCGGCCAGAACCCGTCCCGCGTCGAGCGTGATGCCTGGGCCTTACATGTCCAAACCTTGAAGGAACGATGGTCGGTCACGCGCCCAACGCGCGACCTGTTCTCGCCCAACCTGTAGCATTTTTACGACAATCATCCCCATGTCGGTCATGGTTCCATCACCATTGATCTCGGGCCGATTTCGATGAACTGAGATAACATACTGTTTTAATTGATGTATTTCTAGTCCGAAGAGTGCTCGTCACAAGGGCGTTACATCTGCGATCCCGGGTGATGCTTTTTTTCAACACTTTTCTGCCGAGACCCAGTTTATCACTGGCCCCGGAGCGATGTGCACCATCATCGCTTGCTCACCGGGGGAGTTCAGCGTGACACCGACAAAGGCGAATCGACCCGCCGCTACACGATATCGCGCCCGCGGCTGGCAGGTCGGCTTGGCTGCCACGCTGATGCTCGGAGCGTCGCCGCTGGCGCTGCACGCCGAGATTTCGAACAGCGAACTGGCGAGGGAGATCGCCGAACTCAAGGCGCAGATCCGCTCCCTGAAGGGCGGCGTCGCCGAGGCCAAGAGCGAGGCGCGCCGCAAGACCAAGGTGGTGGTCGCGCCGCCGGCGGCCTACGTGCCGCCGCCGACCTTCGCCGCGATCCCGCCCGGCGCCAGCCCGGTCTACGTGACCGCTGACAAGAAGATGCAGTACGGCGCCCTGACTATCACGCCGGGCGGCTTCTTGGCGATGGAATCGGCGAGCCGCACCCGGTCGGAACAGGCCCCCGGCGTTCTAAGCTCCTTCGGTGCCATTCCCACCAACAACAGCACCCTCGCCCATCAAGCCGAAAACCGCCTCGACGAGCGCCAGACACGCCTCGCGCTGCTGATCGAGGCGCCGATCTCGAAGACCTTCCTGGTGTCCGGCTACGGCGAGTTCGACTTCCTCGGGGCCGGCACGAACTCCAACAACAACCAGACCTACAGCTACGTGCCGCGTGTCCGAAACCTGTACGCGACCCTCGACAATTCGGATTACGGACTGCACGTGCTGGCCGGTCAGAACTGGTCGCTCGTGACCTTGAACTCCAAGGGCATCACGCCGCGCAACGAAGTCCCGCCGCCTCAGATCGACGCGGCCTTCATACCCGGTTTCGACTACGCTCGCGTGCCGCAGATCCGCGTGACCAAGGACTTCAACAAGAAGCTCTGGCTCTCCATCGACGCCGAAGCGTCGCAAGCCGCCAACATCGGCAACAGCAGCGCGGGCTGCAACAACATCATCAGCAATGTGGCCGGCTCGGCCGCGGTGACCAACGCCATCCCCGGCAACGGCGTGACCAACGACAACTGCCTTGCGGTCGGCAACGGCGGCTCGATCGGTGGCGCCGGGCTGCAACAGCAGTTCTCGTTCAACCGGGTTCCCGACCTGCTCGCCAAGGCGGCCTACGAGGCTCGCTTCGGCGAGCGCGACATCCACCTGGAAACGCTCGGGCTCGTCCGCGAACTGTACAACAACGTCAACTACGGGGCGGCCGGCGCATCCACCTTCGCCAACGGCGGCGGATTTCCAGCTTCGTCCAACCAGAGCCGTGTCGGATACGGCGTCGGCGCCGGCATCATCGCGCCGATCCTGCCCAGGCGCCTCGACTTCCAGATCAGCGGTCTGGTCGGTCGCGGCATCGGTCGCTACATGTCGACCAACGGACTTCCCGATGCCGCGGTCACCGGCAACGGCGCGCTGTCGCCGGTGGGTGGCGCAATGGCACTGACGGGCGTGATCGCCCACGTGACGCCCGCCATCGACATCTACGGCTTCGCCGGCTTCGAGCAGGTGAACCGCAACTTCACTTCGAACGGCGCCGGCGGCGAGGTCGGCTACGGCTTGTCGGGCGGCGTCAACAACTACGGCTGCGGATCGGAAGGCGGCACCTGCGGCGGCCAGACCCACCGAGTCTTCCAGGTCACCGGCGGCTTCAACGACAAACTCTACAAGGGCGCATTCGGTGAGGTGCGCGTCGGCGCCCAGTATTCCTACACCGTGCGCCAGCTGTTCGGCGCCACCACCAACGCCAACGGCATCGGCACGGCCGCCGCGCCGATCGTCTCGGCTCGCGCCAACGACAACACGATCCTGACCTCGCTGCGCTACTACCCCTTCCAGTAGCGGGCAGCCCGGGCGCGCTCCGGGTCGATCGACAGCATAAAGGCCGCGGAGCGAGCGCTCCGCGGCCTTCTTCGTGACCGGATGAGACTTGCCGGAGCGATCTTTCGGATAAGCTTCGCTGGCGCCGCATCAAGTTCGAGCACCGGACCACAAGCTGCGCAGCGGAGTCCGGATCAGATCGGCTGCGCAACGATCAGCGAGAGCTCCGACCAGATCCAGCGTTCGGTTCGGTGCTCCCGCAATGGCGCGGCGCTCTCGCTTCGCCGACAGCTTGCGAGGCCGGACGAGGGGTCAATTACGGCTGGTGTATCCGCCGGCATTGCCGCCGGACGCCGTGGTCCGAGGGGTCTGGCCACCGTTGCCGACACCGTAGGACACCTTGCGCGCATGACCGCCGGACCCGACGCGGTAGGCCTTGGAGGTGCGGGGATGGAGCCGAGAGGCCGAGGCGGAGGTGGAAGCGAGGCTCGTCAGCAGGATCAGGCCGGTGGCGAGCGCGGTGGTGAACGAAAGCGTCTTGGTCATGGCTGTTTGGCTCCGATGAGGGTGCACTGCGAATGCCTGTACACCGGCTTCGTTCGCCTGATCGGGCGCATTGCGACAGATAGGGTGAAGACTTCGCGGGCCGCGATGTCCGAAGGGTCGGCCGGAACGGGTCCGACGCCGTCGCGCACGGCGGAAACGGTTCAGGCGGCCGCCCGTTGGCTGCGCCACGACACGTCGTCGAGGCCGGTCGGCGGCAGATGCCGCCGCAGCACGTCGACCTGCCCGGCGTGGCGTCGTTCGATCCAGGCGGCGTAGTAAGCGAGCACGTCGGCATCGTCCCACGGCACGTCGTGCAGGACCGCGAAGGGCGTATCGAACACCGGGCTCGCCGGGTCGCGATCGAGTTCGCGGGGGAACAGGGCGATGGCGGCAGGTCCTTCGCCGGTCGATAGGCTTGGCGCGACGGCGGAGCCGGTGAGGCTCGAAACCAGCGCGGAATGGATGTCATGGCCGTACAGGCGGCCGAGGTGGCCGCTGGCGACCGGGCGCGGGTTGAGTTCGATCAGGGTCGCGCCTTCCGGCGACAGGATGAAGTCGACCGAGACGAACCCCGAGCAGCCGAGCCGCGCCACCAGGGCGCGCGTGGCCGACTCCATTTCGGGCTCGCGCAGGGGTCGCAGAACCGTGCTCGCGCCCGTCACCGGGGGATGGATGGTGTCGGCGAGGAAGCTGACGCCGTCGAGAACGCGCCCGTTCGCACAACTGACGGTGCGGAACGCCAGCGGGCCGGACACGTAGGCCTGGAGGATGAGCCCGTCGCCGCCGGCCCGATCCAAGCCGAGGACGTCTTGCAAGCGGCGCTTGGCCGTTGCCTTGCGGCGGGCGCGCCCGTAGGCGTGGGCGAGCGCCGCTTCGTCGCGGACGATGTCGACCCCGAAGCCGCCGCAGGTTTGTTCGCGTTTCAGAACGACGGGATAGCCGAACGCGTCGGCCGCGTATCGGGCCTCGTCCCAACCGGCGACGGTTGTTTGGCGCGGCGTTCGCAGGCCGATCGCCGCCGCGGCCTCGACCAGTGCTTCGCGGCCGTTCACCGTCGGATAGTGTGCGCGATCGCCGAGCGAGGCTTCGATCAGGCGGGCAGCGTTGCCGACCTGCGCCAGCAGGCGCGAACTGCGCAGCGAGCGGGCGCAGCAATCGTCAAGCGGCACGATCAGGTCGGGTCGCCACGCGTGCACCGCCCGTGCGAGCCGGCCGGCGAGGCAGAACGTGCGGGCAAAGGCGCCGCCGTGGCGCGGCAGGGCGAAGTGCCGTGACGCGAAGCGCGACAGGGCGGCAAAGGCATCCGGTGGCGCCAGAACCGCGCATTCGCAACCAAGCCGCCCCATCGCGGCGACGATGCGGTCGGAGCCGACGTCGTTCATCACCGATACGAAAAGCACGCGCGGCTGTGCCGGACCTGGCGATACGGAAAGGGATTGCATGGGAAAGGGCCTGCTGTTCTCGCTGGACGGTCGGAGCGGACGCGCTGGGGCAAGTGATGGATCACGGGCGGCGGATGGCCCGGGGCAGGAAACCGCCTCCGCGATCAAGATCCGTCCGCCGCCCTGCGCCGGATCGCGAGGTGACGGCCCCGGGACTCGGCGAGGGTGAGCACGTGGGCGGCGGCGGCGAGGGAAGCGAGCGAGACCGGCAGGACGTGCCGCCTCGCCGGCGCAGCCGCCGCGAGATGAGCGGTGATGCGGCGGGCGGCGAAACCGGCGCCGCACACGAAGCGCAGCAGCGGGCCAAAGGTGTTGGCCGCCGCGGTGCCGGCGAAGTAAAGACCGGGAACCGTCGATTCGAAGTGGCCGGATAGGCGCGGCGAACCATTTCCAAGATCGAGGCCGGCGCGGAGGGCGGGGGCGAGAAAGGGCAGGGCGGCGACGTCGACGTGGTAGCCGGTGCCGACCACGACATGGTCGGCCGGCTCCATCGTGCGCACGCCCTCCGGCCCGGCGATGGTGATCTCCACGCCCCGGTCGGCGAGCCGCGCCGCCGTGACGGATGCCCGCAGCGTCACCTCCACCTTGCCCTCGAAGTCGGCGCGGGCCGACCAGCCTGGCGCGGGACCAAGGTGGCGGCGCACCAGCGAAGCGCGCAGGCGCTCGGGCAGCAGGCGGAACAACAGCGGCGCCCGCGTGCACAGCAGCTTCTTCCAGCCCGGCCCGAGCGGTGTCAGCGGTGCCGCGATCCGGTCGAACCAGCGCCGTCGCCCGGCGGCATGGAAGGTGATGGCACCGCGCCGGCTCACCAGGCGGACGGCGGCGCCGGCTCGCTGCAGAGCGGCCGCGGCATCGATGGCGGACGCCCCCGCGCCGACCACCACCACGCGCTTGCCGGCGAACGGCGAGTAATCCGCATGGTCGGCCGTGTGCGTCAGCCGCGCGGCCGGCAGGTCGGCGAAGACGGCCGGCACGCGGCGGTAGGACGCGATCCCGGCGGCCACGATCACCCTGCGCGCCGCGACAACCGTGCCGTCGTCGAGGTCGAGGCGGAAATGGGCCCCGGTAGGACAGTCGATCCGGGACAGGTGGCGCACCCCGCGCCGATCGAGCCGGGGAACGAAGCGATCGGCGAAGGCCGTGCCGTAGGCAGTGAAGGTTTCAACGGGAACGGCGAAGTCGAGATCCGCATAAGGCAGGTTCTGCTCGCGGCAGAAGGCTTCAAGGGTGAAGCGTCCCGCCGGGTCGGACAGGCAGGAGGCGAAGCCTTCCGACTTCAATTTCATGCCGCGCGGCATGCCGTTGCGCCAAGTGTCCATCGGCGCGCCGAACACCAGCGCTTCGATGCCTTTCGCCCGCAGGTGGGCGGCGATCGACAGACCGTAGGGACCGGCTCCGATGACGGCGACGCTGGAGATCGCGGGCACTGTGGTTCACCCCTGGGTTGCGCCCTGACGATGCGTCAAAGGACAGGCGGCGACCAGCGGTTGATGGATTTAACCCTACCTGGATCATAAGGTCAGGGCCCGCGCTCATGGCGGCGCGGATGGTTGCGCCAGGGGCGGCATGCGTGAAACGGAAAAGGCCCCGGCTGAACAGCTCGGGACCTTCCTGATGAGGCGACGATACGGGAAGGATCTGCGAACGGCGTCAGGAGTGCAGGGAGCGGGTCTGCGAGGCGCCGACTCCGAGGCTTTGCAGGAAGGCGGCGATGGCCTGGGTGCGACGGTCGCAGCCGAGCTTTTCCAGGATGGCGGACACATGGCTCTTCACCGTGCCTTCGGTGACGCCGAGCTCCCAGGCGATCTGCTTGTTGAGCAGGCCGCGGGTCATCAGTTCGAGGATCTCGACCTGCCGGCTCGACAGGCGGCCGATGCCGGTGGCCGGCATCGGCCGGTTTTCGCTCTTGAAGTAGGTGCGGCCTTCGGCGATCTCGCTTACCGCGACCTCGACCTCGCCGGCATCGCATTCCGAGGACACGACGCCGGATACGCCCCTCAGCTGCAGCATGCGGTGCGCGCTTTCATCGGTGCAGGCGATCAGGCAGATCGCCACGCGCTGCTCGCGGACATGCTCCTGGATGCCGGTGGTGTCCTTTTCCAGCGCCGACCAGGTGGCGACGTCGCACAGGATGATGTCGCCGCGCCGGGCCTGCTTCAGCGCGTCCGACAGGTCGGCCAGATCCGCCCCCTGCAGGATCGACGCCCCGTGCAGGTTCGCGTACATTCGCAGCGAGCTGCCGATGCCGATTCGCATCAGCGACACGGCGTGAATCACGAACAGCGACGACACCTGGCCGGCGATCTCGATCTTGGTTGTTTCGAAGCCCTTGAAAGGCATTATTTTTCCTCCCGATCTATCGTCGGATAGGTAGCCGCATCGGACGAAGGGTGAAGGTTTAATAGGGTGTGTTTGCAAATAAGTTGCAAATCGCATTTGCAATGTTACATCATCCCCATGCGGCACAAGGTCTTCGCAGGTTTCAAGATACGCGGCCTTCGGGACACCTGCGGCCTCAACCAGAGCGCCTTCGCCGAACGGCTCGGCATTTCGGCGAGCTACCTCAATCAGATCGAGAACAACCAGCGCCCGCTGACCGCCCAGGTCATGGTGGCGCTGGCGCAGAGCTTCTCCATCGACGTCGCCACCTTCGCCCACGAGGATACGGGCAAGCTCGCCAGCGACCTTCGCGAGGCCTTGGTCGATCCGGTGTTCAGCGGCCTCGTTCCCAAGGGGCAGGACCTCAAGACCATCGTTTCCAACGTGCCCTGGTTCGCCCACGCCTTTCTCAACCTGCACCTCGCCTTCCGGCGCAACGGCGAGCGGCTGCACGCCCTCGACGAGCACTATGCCAACGGCGAGGAAACCGTATCGCCCGGCGTGCTGATGCCCTACGAGGAGGTGCGCGACTTCCTGCACTACCGTTCGAACTACTTCGCCTCGCTCGATGAGGCGGCCGAGCAACTCGCCGAGCAAACCTTCGGGTCCGTCGCCGCGCGGCCCGACACGCTCGCCACCTATCTGTTCAGCCAGCACAAGATCCGCATCGAGTTCAAGCCGATCGAGCCGCAGTCGCGCTTCATGCGCCAGCTCGACCGCAAGGCCCGGGTGCTGTGGCTGCGCGAGGGCATCGACCCGTCCTCGGCCACCTTCCTGATGGCTCAGCAGATCGGCCTGCTGGAACAGGCCGAGGCGATCGAAACGATCGTCGCCTCCGGCAATTTCCGCACGGAGGACGCCGCCGCCATCACTCGCCTCGCGCTCGCCAACTACTACGCCGGCGCGGTGCTGATGCCCTACGAGCGCTTCCTGGAAGCGGCGCGCAAGGCCAGGTACGACGCCGAGCGGCTGTGCTTCACCTTCGGTACCAGCTTCGAGCAGGTCGGCCATCGCTTCTCGACGCTGCAGCGGCCCAACGCCAAGGGCGTGCCGTTCTATTTCGTCCGCTTCGACCGGGCCGGCAACATCATCAAGCGGCATTCCTCCACGCGCTTCCAGTTCGCCCGCTTCGGCGGCACCTGCCCGCTGTGGAACGTCCACGAGGCTTTCGAGGCGCCGGGCCGCACGCTGGTGCAGATCGCGGAAATGCCCGACGGCGTGCGCTACCTCTGCGTGGCGCGGGCGGTTGCGAAGTTCGGCGGCAGCCATCTCGCGCCGCCGCGGCACTACGCCCTCGGCATCGGTTGCGAGCTGACCCACGCCAGCGAGGTCGTCTACGCCGACAAGCTCGACCTGAAAACCACGCCGGTGACGCTGATCGGGGTGAGCTGCCGCATCTGCGAGCGCCATGAATGCCCGCAACGCGCCGTGCCGCCCATCGACCGGGCCCTCATCGTCGACCCCGACCGCCGCGAGTTCGTGCCGTTCCGCTTCAGCTGAGGGTTTGTCCGGGCGCGCCGTCCATCTCCCGCTCGGCGGTGGCGAGCAGCTCCTCCTCGTGCCGTTTGTAGAAGCGCCACAGCAGCACCGCCCCCGCCAGGGCCCCGGCCAGGGCAAGAAAGCCGATCGGCCCGGCGATGCGTTCGATGCCCCGTCCCAGCCCGTAGCCACCGAGGCCGAACAGCGTCGCCCAGACAACGCCGCCGGCGGCGTTGTAAAGGAAGAAGGTGAGCGGCGACAGCCGGTTGATCCCGGCCAGCAGCGCCGCAAAGGTGCGCAGCAGGGCCGCGAAGCGGCCGAAGAAGACGAGGGCGCCGCCGTAACGCTTGAACAAGTATTGCCCCAGCTTCTGCTTGCGCTCGTCGAGGCCGACCCTCGGCCCGAACCGCTGGAGGACGCGTCCGCCGTAGCTGCGCCCGACCCAGTAGCCGATGTTGTCGCCCAGGATCGCGGCGGTCGCCGCGGCGGCGATGACGAGGCGGATGTCGAGGCCCCCGTCGGATCCATGGCGCGTGCCGGCAAACAGGCTCGCCGTAATGAGCACCGTTTCGCCGGGCATCGGCACCCCCGCGCTTTCCCCCATGATGACGAGAAAGATGGCGTAATAGCCGTAGGACGAGACGATGTGCTCGACAAAGGAAGCATCGGCGATGTGCATGGGGCGTCCCTTGTCGCGCCGATCCCGCGCGGGCGGCTCATCGTGCAAACGCTCCCCCCTGGCATCGTCAAGCGATTTCCGCGAAGAAGCGGTGTCGCCGCACGCCGGCGCTCGATCCGAAGACTTGGTGGTTCGTTGGGCCTGAACCTGCTGCACGGCGATCTGCGCTACCTGCTGCTGCCGCTCCATCTCGCGGTGGCGAGCTGGGCGACGGTGCACCTGCTGCTCAACAAGCGCGACGTGGGCGCGGCGCTGGGTTGGATCGGCTTGGTCTGGCTGGCGCCCTTCACCGGCGGCTTCCTGTATTTCGTGTTGGGCATCAACCGCGTGCGGCGGCGGGCCAAGGGGCTGCGCAAAAGCCAGCGAACCCGCGCCCGCCAGCCCGACACCCATGTCGATCACCACGACGACCTTGAGCCGCTGCAGCGCGGCGTCGGGCGGGTGTCGCGGCGCCCGCTGGAAAGCGGCAACCACCTGATGACCTATCAGAACGGCGACGAGGCGTTCCCCGCGATGATCGCGGCGATCGAGGGCGCGCGCACCAGCATCGGCCTGTCGAGCTACATCATGCGCGTCGATGGAGCGGGCGGGCGCTTCGTCGCCGCGCTCGCCGCCGCCGTGCGGCGCGGCGTCGCCGTTCGCGTCATCGTGGACGGCGTGGGCAGCGGCTGGATCCTGTCGCCGGCCTATCACGCGCTGTGCCGGGCCGGCGTCCTCACCGGCCGCTTCCTCCATTCGCCACTGCCCTGGCGCATGCCGCTCGTCAACCTGCGCTCGCACAAGAAGATCCTGGTCGTCGACGGCACGGTCGGCTTCACCGGCGGCATGAACATCGCCGACGAGAACGTGATGGGCTCGCAGCCCCGCAAGCCCGTGCAGGACACGCATTTCCGGGTCACCGGGCCGGTGGTCGCGCAACTCGTCGACGCCTTCGCCGACGATTGGCTCTTCGTGCGGGGTGAGGAACTCGAGGGTCCGGCCTGGTTTCCATCGCTCGGGGCCGCCGGCCACGCCAAGGCCCGCGTCATCACCTCCGGGCCCGACCAGGACGTCGAGAAGATCGAGTTCTGCGTGATGCAGGCCGTCGCCTGCGCCCGCCACAGCGTCCACGTGATGACGCCCTACTTCCTGCCCGACGAACGCCTCAACACGGCGCTGGCGCTGGCCGCGATGCGCGGCGTCGCCGTGCATATCGTGATGCCGCGCCGCAGCAACCACTTCTTCGTCGACTGGGCCGCGCGGCAGAACATCGGCTCCCTGCTTGAGGATGGCGCCCACGTCTGGCTCGGCCCGCCGCCGTTCCGTCACACCAAGATCATGGTGGTCGACGGCGAATGGGCGCTGATCGGCTCCTCGAACTGGGACATGCGCTCGTTTCGCCTGAACTTCGAGCTGTGCATGGAGATCTACGACCGCGCGATCGTTCAGCAGCTCCAGCATTTCGTGACGAAACACCGCGGCACGCCGCTCTTCAACAGGGATCTCGCGGCACGCCCCCTGCCGATGCGCCTGCGCGATGCGGCCGTGCGGCTGATGATGCCCTACCTCTAGGGTTGGGGCCGCGCATGCTGCGACGTGGACGGGAGACGTGGCTGCCGCCTCTCCTTCCCTTCGCGAGCGGGGATGCGGCGCTTCAGGCGAGCCGGCTCGACTGGAAGAAGTGCGGCGAGCCGGGCTTGGGGCGCAGCGTGCCGGAGCGGGCGCGGATGAAGGCGAGGGTGTCGGCGAGGCTCGGCGCCAGCGGCCGCAGCAGCGGCGAATAGGCGCCCATCACGGTTGTGTGCCCGACGCGCTTGTAGAAGCGCGTGTCGGCCTTGCCGCCGAGCGAGCGGATCCTGGCGGCGAGGCGGCGGCTGTTGTCGGGACGCACCGTCGCGTCGGCGAGGCCGGAGATCAGCAGCATCGGCGCCGCATCGCCACGGGCGAAGGCGATCGGCTGGCTGCTGGTCAGGTCGCCCCCGGCGGGGGCGAAGATGCGCTTCAGGTTGGACGCCTTCAGGGGCAGGAAGTCGTAGGGGCCGGCGAGTCCGACGGTGCCGGCGAGCGCCGCCTGGCTCGGCGCATCGAGCCATTGCCTGTCGAGCGTCAGCATGGCGGCGATGTAGGCGCCGGCGGAATGGCCGATCAGGAAGATCAGGCCCGGGTCGGCCCCGAACTCCACCGCGTTGCGGCGCGCCCAGCGCACCGCCTTGGCACCGTCGCCGATGAAGTCGGGAAAGCGGACGTCGGGGTAAAGGCGGTAGTCCGCCACCATCGCGACGATGCCGCGCCGCGCCAGCGCCATGCCGGCGAAGCGGTAGTTCTCCTTGGTGCCGTCTTCCCAGCCGCCGCCGTAGAAGAACACCGCGAGGGGCGCCTCGTGAGCGCCGCGCGGCATGTAGACGTCGAGCAGGCCGCGGCGGCCGTCGGAAAAGCGGTTGTCGCGGATGACCTCGACGTCGCGGCTGACGGCCAGCGCGTTGACGAGGTTCACAGCATTGATCGGCCAGGGCCACGCCATGGGACAACCACTCTCTTATCGCCGCCGCCGTCCGGACCGCGGGCGCACCCGGACTCATGGGCCAACGGTGCGGCCGTTCCCCGATCTATACAGCTTTCGCCGGGTCGCGCGAAAGGCGGAAAAGAAGAATGCGAGGGTTCGCGGCCGCCTCGCGCGCCGTCCTCGCGCGGACCCGGCGCTCAGCTCAACGGCACCTGCAGCGCCACCGCCGACCGGGCGAGCCGGACGCGCGTGTCCGCCGAGGCGGGCGCGACGATGTACCCTCGCTGGAGGTCGCCGAGCTTCAAGCAGGTCGACCGCTCGGCACGCCAGCGAGCTGCGACCAGCAGGCAGATCACGGCGTCAAGGGCATCCTGCCGGCGCTTGCCCGGCTTGGCGTCACGAGGGATGGCCACGCACCAGTCGGCGGCTTCGATGAAGCCGAGCCGCCGTGCCTCGACGGCCGCCGCTTGGCAGACGGCCTGCCAAGCGGCGAGCTGAAACGTCGCCCGGCTCGGATTGTAGCGGGGACCACGCTTCGGCCCCGACGTGAACGCCGGGTCGAGGGCGAGCAGCGCCAGCGCGGGAAAAACCTCCATGACGAAGCCGCCCACCGTCGCCACCGCCGCCGCTTCGGGATCATCGGCGAAGCCGAGCCCGTCGAGGAAGCGCCAGATCGGGGCCCCGTCGCCGAACAGGGCGGTTTTGCCGCGGTAGGCCGGCTGGATGCCGCCGCCGCTGAAGCTCATCAGCGAGGCGACGGCGCGCTCGACCGGGCGGGCGCCCCCCTCGTTGTGCACGATCGTGGGCTGGTCGATGGCCACGATCGTCAGCTCGCCGGCCGCGTGCCGGGCGCGGATGAAGTCCAGCGCCTGCGCGAAATCGGCGGGGCGCGGCGGGTCGAAGCGCGGCGGCCCATCGCCGGTCAGGCGCAGGGCGCAGATCGCGCCGGGCACCTTGGGGTTGTCGGCCCAGGCCGAATCGAAGCCGACGAGGTTGAGCGCGGTCGGCGCGGCACAGGCGAAGTCTGCCGGCGCGGGATCAGCCATGCCTTCGCCACGAGATCATCCTAGGGCTCCGCTCCCCCGCCCGATCGCTCGAACTCCCCGGCGCGCCCGGCTATCGCCGGACGGGGATATTGAGGTAACGGTGGCAGCCGGCACTCACGACGGCATCGGGCCGACCCGATGCCTGAGCTGAAAATCCGCACGCAGTTATCAGCACGCAAGCATCCGCACCCATGAACCCGCAGTTCTACCGCATCCAGCGCCTGCCGCCCTACGTGTTCGAGGAGGTGAACCGCCTCAAGGCCGGCGCGCGGCGGGCCGGCGCCGACATCATCGACCTCGGCATGGGCAATCCCGACCTCGACGCCCCCGCCCACGTCAAGGAAAAGCTGATCGAAACGGTGGGCAAGACGCGCATCGACCGCTATTCCGCGTCCAAAGGCATCCCCGGCCTGCGCAAGGCCCAGGCCGGGTACTACGCCCGGCGCTTCGGCGTCCGCCTCGATCCCGACCGCCAGGTGATCGCGACGCTGGGATCCAAGGAAGGCTTCGCCAACGTCGCCCAGGCGATCACCGCGCCGGGCGACGTCATCATCGTGCCCGACCCGTCCTACCCCATCCACGCCTTCGGCTTCCTGATGGCGGGCGGCGCGGTGCGCTCGATCCCCGCCGATCCCTCGCCGGCCTTCTTCGCGGCGATGGAGCGGGCGATCACCCATTCCATCCCCAAGCCGATCGCGGTGGTGGTCTGCTATCCTTCCAACCCGACCGCGCATGTCGCCAGCCTCGATTTCTACAAGGACCTCGTGCGCTTCGCCAGGAAGCACGAGATCTACATCCTGTCCGACCTCGCCTATGCCGAGCTGTACTTCGACGACGACCCGCCCCCTTCCGTGCTCCAGGTGGAAGGCGCGATGGACTGCACGATCGAGTTCACCTCGCTGTCGAAGACTTATTCCATGGCCGGCTGGCGCATCGGCTTCGCGGTCGGCAACGAGCGGCTGGTGTCGGCGCTGACGCGGGTCAAGTCCTACCTCGACTACGGCGCCTACACGCCGGTGCAGGTCGCGGCCTCGACGGCGCTCAACGGGCCGGACGACTGCATCCACGAGATGCGGGCGATCTACAAGCGCCGCCGCGACGTGATGGTGGAGGCGTTCACCAAGGCCGGCTGGCCGATCCCGGCGCCACGCGCGTCCATGTTCGCCTGGGCGCGGGTGCCCGAGCGCTTCGCCCACCTCGGCAGCCTGGAATTCGCCAAGCTGATGATCGAGAAGGCGGAGGTGGCGGTGGCTCCCGGTCTCGGCTTCGGCGAGCAGGGCGAGGGCTACGTCCGCCTCGCCCTTGTCGAGAACGAGCAGCGTATTCGCCAGGCCGCGCGCGGCTTCCGCAAGCTGATGGACGCGGCCGACGGCGGCAGCCTGCACAACGTGGTGAGCCTGGCCAAGCAGGCGTGAAAGGTTGCAGGCGTGAAAGGTTGCAGGCGTGAGATGTTGCAGGCTCGGGCCGGCCTGTTCACGGCCGACCGGGTCGCGCTTCAGCCCGCCCGCTCGTAGGTCCCGATCAGCATCCCCTTGGCCAGCACGTGGCCGGCGATCGCCTCGACCAGGGCGCTGCGGCCCGACCCTTCCTCAAGTTCGGGCACGATGGCGAGTGCGAAGAGCTGGAAGCAATAGCGGTGCGGGCCGTGCCCGGTCGGCGGGTCCGGCGGCAGCCAGCCCGTCTTCATGAACGAGTTCTTGCCATATACGGCACCGCGCCGCGCGGGCGGCATGGCATCACCGTCGAGCGCCGCCTCCTGGAAGCCGCCGTCCCGACCCTCGACGTTCCACGCCAGCGCGTGGCAGAGCGGGAACGGCGTCGGACTGTCGGCGTCCTCCACGACGAGGGCGAGCGATCGCGTGCCGACGGGAATGTCGGCGAAACGCAGCGGCGGCGACACCTTGGCCCCGTCCTCGGTGAAGCGGGACGGGATCGCGCCCGCCGCAGCGAAGGCTTCGCTCGTGACGCGCAGGCTTTCCGGGGCGGCGAGATCGTCGCGGGCGTAAACGAGCTTGCCCAGGCCCGGCCGGATGGAACTCAGGGCTTGGCCGATCGCGGCGGGAACGTTCTCAAGCATGGTTGCCTCCCGCAGCAGAAACGGCGGGACGCAGCGATGGTTCGAGCCGCGGCTTGCCGGCCCGGTCTGCCGCTTGTGGGATCCGTTATTTGTCCACGAAGGCCCGCTCGATGACGAAGTGGCCCTGCTCGCCGTGATTGCCCTCGCTGTAGTGCCGCCCATCGAGCAGGGCGCGCACGTCGGCCAGCATCTGCGGGCTTCCGCACAGCATGAATCGATCGTTCTCCACGCTCATCGGCGGCAGGCCGATGTCGGCGAACAGCTTGCCCGACTCCATCAGCGCCGTGATGCGGCCCTGGTTGCGGAACGGTTCGCGGGTCACGGTCGGATAATAGATGAGCTGCTCGCGCACCATGTCGCCGAGGAACTCGTCCGAGGGGAGAACCTGCGTGATGTATTCGCCGTAGGCGAGATCCCTGGCGAAGCGGACGCCGTGGACAACGATAATCTTTTCGAAGCGTTCGTAGGTTTCCGGATCCCTGATCAGCGACAGGAACGGCGCCAGTCCCGTTCCCGTCCCGAGCAGGTAGAGGTGCTTGCCCGGCGCGATGTTGTCGAGAACGAGGGTGCCGGTCGGCTTGACGCTGACCAGAACGGGGTCGCCCTCCTTGAGGTGCTGGAGGCGCGAGGTCAGTGGACCGTTCTGCACCTTGATCGAGAAGAATTCGAGTTCTTCGGCGTAGTGCGCGCTGGCGACGCTGTAGGCACGCAGCAGCGGCTTTCCCTCGACGGGGATGCCGATCATGGTGAACTCGCCGCTGCGGAAGCGGAAGGCCGGATTGCGGGTCGTGCGAAAGGAGAACAGGCTATCCGTCCAATGGTGGACGCCGACCACGCGCTCTTCGATGAACTTGCTCATATCACTTTCGGCGGATGCTCCGGGAGCTTCTAGCTAAGTTCCTTTCCCGCCGCGCGCAACCGCCGGCCAACCCTTACCCGCAGGTTGGCAATTTCCTTCTGCCGCCCGCGGGCCGCTCCAAACGGGTCGGCTCCGCGCATTGTCGCGCGGAGACGGATCTTGCCCTGGCGGGCGTGATCAAAGGCCGAAGCTGTTCCCGCGAAACAGCACCAGCACCACCAGCACGATCACGACGATGCCGACGATGCCAAGGCCGCCGTTCCCGTAATAGCCGCCGCGATGACCGTAGTAGCCCCCGCCGCCGCCCAGCAACAAGATAACCAGAATGATCAGAATCAGCCCCATGTCCCAGCCTCCCAAAGCCAAGCGCCGCGAACGTTCACGACGACGTCACAAGGTTGCACGGCCGGCCGCGGCTGCGAACCGCCGGGGCGGCAACAGCGGTGGACAAATGCGTGCCGCGTTTCAAAAACGAAATGGCCGGCAGATTAGGCCGGCCGCCCCGCTATCCCGGCTGAAGCCGGCGGGTTCAGTTGCGTCCGGCCGGCCCGCCGACGTTGCCGCCGGTCGCCGTGGTCTTGCCGGCTTCCGTGCCCGAAACGCCGCCGGGGTTGACCGTTCCGGCACCCGACGTCGAGCTGGAGCTTCCCGTCGCGCTGCTGCCCGGAGTGCCCTGCTGGCCGTTGCTCGTCCCCGTGTACGAAGTCCCCGCGCTCTGCGCGAAGGCGGCCGGCGCGGCGAAGAGGAGAGCCGAAGCAGCGAGCGTGGCGAAAGTCTTGCCGAGTGTCATGCTGTACCTTTCAAAGTTACGCTCCCGCAATGCCGAGGCAGAATTTAAGTTGCAGAGGGCATAGTCGGGGGTGGTCCCCTCAGCTCTCGCCCTCGCGCAAGGTCTTGAGACCGTAAAGCGCCTCGATCGCCTCGCGCGGGCTCAGCGCGTTGGGATCGATCGCGTCGAGCGCCATGCGCAAGGCGTCGGGGCGCAGGGGGTCGGGTGCCGCCGGGCTCGCGTCCAGCGGCTCGCCGTCCCCATCGCCATCGCCATCGCTGTGCCGGTGCGCCGCATTGGCGAAGAGCGGCAGGTCGGCGAGGCGGCGGGCGCCGCGTTCGCCGGCTTCCAGCTCGGCCAGCAGCGCCCGGGCGCGGCGCACGGCGGCGGCCGGCAGGCCGGCGAGCTTGGCGACCTGGATGCCGTAGGAGCGGTCGGCGGCGCCGGGCACCACGTCGTGCAGGAAGACCACGTCGCCGTGCCAGTCGGCAACGCGGGTGGTCAGGTTGGTGAGCCGGTTGAGGCGTCGCGAGAGCTGCGTCAGCTCGTGGAAATGGGTGGCGAACAGGGCGCGCGAGCGGTTCTTCTCGTGCAGGTGCTCCATGACCGCCCAGGCGATGGACAGGCCGTCGAAGGTCGCCGTGCCCCGCCCGATCTCGTCGAGGATGACGAGCGAGGCCGGCGTGGCGCGGTTGAGGATCGCCGCCGTCTCGACCATCTCGACCATGAAGGTGGAGCGGCCCCGCG
>CAXTMA010000016.1:0-28840 GCA_964245015.1 uncultured Beijerinckiaceae bacterium
TCTGGACGCTGATCGAGTATTTCGGCCACCGCTACCTGTTCCACTGGGAATTCCCCGGCGAGTTCGGGCGGCGCATCCACTTCCTCATTCACGGCGTCCACCACGACCATCCCAACGACCCGCTGCGGCTGGTGATGCCGATCCTGCTGTCGGGCCCGATCATGGTGGTGGCGTGGTTCGTGGGCACGCTGATGTTCGGCACGGTGCTGCGCTACCCCGCGCTGGCCGGCTTCGTGTCCGGCTATCTCGCCTACGACATGGTGCACTATTACACCCACCACGCCCGGCCAACCAGCCGGCTCGGCCTGACCCTGCGGCGGCTGCACCTGATGCACCACTTCCGCGATCACGACAAAGGCTTCGGCGTCAGCGCGCCCTACTGGGACTTCGTGTTCGGCACCGCCGAAAGCAAAACCGGCGGGCGCGAATCCGGCGGGCGCAAGCAGCGCCGCGGCTGATCGGGATCACGATGGTTCAGGCCGGTGCAGGACGTCGCGCACGTCGCGCCGCCCTCCGGCCCACACCACTTCGCGGGTGAACCAGGCCCGCGCCCACGCCAACAGCAGGACGAGGTCGCGCCCGAGAAAGGCGGCCGGCGTCCACGGCGAGACTTCCCACCGCTTGATCGCCGTCACGCCGACCTCGATGGCGTACCAGCCGGCGAGCGTCAGCCCGAAGCCCGCGAGCGGGCCCAGGCCCACGAGCGAGGCGGCGAGCAAACCGGCCACGGCCGCCGGCAGCGGACAGGCCAGCGGCTCCACGGCGAACGTCACCGGCTCCTCGGCGCGGCGGATCACCGCCCAGCGGGCCTGCCGGCCGTAAACCTCGGCCAGGGTGCGGGCGCCGATCTCCTGATCGACCGTGTTGTGGGCGAACACCGTGCGCAGGCCGAGCTTGGCCATCGCCCGCGACAGGGCCGTATCCTCGGCGATGGTGTAGCCCAACGCCGCCGGGCCGCCGGCGCGGGCGAGGTCGCCGGCCCGGAACAGCATCACCTTGCCGACGCCGTAACCCTTGCCCAACGCCGATGCCGTGAGCAGCAGGCGGGCGTCGCGGTTGATCAGGATCGCCTCGATGCGCCCGGCCAGCGTTTCCGCCCGCACCGCCACCGGCACGGCGCAGACCAAGCCCACCTCCGCCGTGAGGCTGCGCAGCATCTCGCGCAGCGTGTCGGGCGCCAGGGTGATGTTGGAGTCCTTGGTCGCCACCGTGTCGTGCACGGCGGCGGCGAGCGGCGCGCTCAGCGTGTTGAGCTTGGGGCTGGTCGCGCCGAAGCCGGGCGACACCAGCGCGCGCGCCGGCACCCTTGCGGCGCCGATCATCGACTCCATCAGCTGCCGCGCCGGCGAGACCCGCTCGGCCGAGCCCACGATCACCTCGTAGTGCGGGAGATCCTGGACGAAGGCGGACGCCTGCGCCCGTTCGAAGCCGGGATCAACGAGCTTGACCGGCAGCAGCAGCGACACCGGGGGCGCGTCCGGCGCGGTTGCCCGCGCACGTTGGATGCGCGGCTGCAACAGGGCACCGAAAAGCGAAGCGGCGAAGGTGGCGACGCCGGCGCCCCACCAAAGGGCGGCGGCACCGGCGATGAGCGTCGTTGGCAACGATGCGGTCCGCGAAGCGACGTGTTGCGAAGGGGCTGCTGCGTGTATCGCGTCGGCGCGGCGCTGGCGAGCGACCTCGCGGCCCGGTCGACGCGGGCCGACCTCTTCGCTGCGCACCGTGGCCGGCCTGCCGCATCACGCGACGATGATCGTTTCGAGCCCGGCGCGGACTTGGCGCCGCCATTGTCTCCGGCCTAACTAAGGATCCGTGACCGGCGATGAGAGCGGGGGCAAGTTGGACGAACCGACGGTGCGCGAGCAGGACGACCTCACCCGGTGCTTGGCGTGAGCGGCGTGTCGGCCGGCTTCCCGTTGCGCGGACGCGTGCTGCGGACGATCCCGCCGCAGGGGGAGGATCGAGGGAACGGAGGTGCCCGCGCGCCGGCGACTTTCCTGGCCTTGTCGTTGTTGCTGCATGGCGCCGTGCTGAGCGCGGCGTTTCTCGTCGATGCGCCCGCCGCGCCTAAGCCGCAGCAGGAGTTCGCCGTCGAAATCGTGCCCGAGGTGCCCAAGGCACCCGCCGCGTCGCCTCCACCGGCCAAGTCGCCCTCGTCTCCCAAGCCGCCCCCATCCGAGCCGACCACCGGCAAGCCCGTCGAGAGCCAACAGGCCGAGCCGCCCCCGCCGCCCAAGCCCGCGCTTGCCGAAAGGGTGGAGAAGCCGGTGGAACGGCCGGCTCCGGCCAAGGCGGCGGAACGGCCGCCGCGAACGCCGGCACGGGCCGCGGCGCCGGACCAGAGCGAGTCGGAGCTCAAGGCCATGCGCGACGAACTCGCCAGCCTGAAGGCCGAACAGGCTGCCCTGAAGGCGCAAGCTCCGGCGGCCGCGCCGCAGGCACCGGGGCGCGGTCTCCTGGACTCGCTCCAGGCGGTCGCCCTGCCAGGGGAAACCGAGGATGGCGACGGCGAGGTCGTCGGCTACCAGTCGGTTGTGTTCAGCCGCTTGGCCAAGGCCAAGGCGATCGGCGGCGAGCTGGGGCAGCCGGGGACGGCTGGCGTCAGCTTCGACATCGACGATCACGGCGCCCTGCTCGACGTGCGGCTGTCCGCGTCGAGCGGCATCGCCGGGCTGGACGCGGAAGCCCTCGCCATCGTCCGCAAGGCGGCGCCGTTTCCGCCGCCGCCGCAGGGCGCGCAGCGCAGCTTCTCGGCCAACGTCAGTTTCGTCGCCGGGCCGAATCGATGACGCTCGCCGTTGTCGCCGGAACGCGGCGTCCGGAAGCCGCCGGGCAGCCCCGGCGCCTGCTCCCGGCCGTGCTCGCCCTGTCGGCGCTGGCCCACCTCGGCCTGCTGCTGCCCCTGCTGCTCCCCCGGTCTCGGCAAGAGCCGACGCCGCCGGCCGAAACCTCCGTCGAGGTCGTCCAACTGCCGGCGCCGAGCGCACCCAAGCCGCCGCCGCAGGACAGCAAACCGCAGCGGGAGAGCAAGCCGCAGCCCGAGCGGGAACAGGCCAAACCGCGCGACACGAAGCGGGACACGGCCGCCAAGCGTCCGCCGGCGCAGAGCGCGGTGGCGGAGCGGATGAGGGATCTGCTCGGCAGCATGCCGGCCATCGTTCTGCCCGACGCCTCGGCCGACGGCGAAGCCGCCTCGTTCAAGGCGCAGGTCCTCAGCAAGGTCGGGAAAGCCAAAAAGGAAGGCCGGCACAACGGCATTCCCGGGATCGCCACCGTCGCCTTCACCCTGGATGATCGCGGCGAACTCGCCAGCTGCGAGATCCTGCGCAAGTCGGTCGACCCGGCCCTCGACGCGGAAGCCCTCGCGATGGTCCGGCGCGGCGTTCCCTATCCCGTGCCGCCGCCCGAGGCCGACCGTCACTTCGTGATCAGCCTGCGCTTCGCCGCGATGCCGTGAGGGTCGCCGCGCGCGGATCGGTCGGCGATCTTGCCAGGGTCGCGGGAGGCGCTTAACCAGACAATCGGAGCCGGCCTTGTCCGGTTCCGCCGCCCGAACCGGATGCCGCGATGAAGAAGGTCTACCCCGACGCCCGCTCGGCGCTGCAGGACGTCGTCACCGACGGCATGACGATGATGGCCGGCGGCTTCGGCCTGTGCGGCATCCCCAAGGTGCTGATCGACGCCGTGCACGACCTGGGCGTCAAGAACCTCACCGTGGTGTCCAACAACGCCGGCGTCGACGGCGCAGGCCTGGGACGGCTGCTGGAAACGCGGCAGATCGCCAAGATGATCTCGTCCTACGTCGGCGAGAACAAGCTTTTCGAGAAGCAGTTCCTGTCGGGCGAGCTGGAGCTGGAGTTCAACCCGCAGGGCACGCTGGCCGAGCGCATCCGCGCGGGCGGCGCCGGCATTCCCGCCTTCTTCACCAAGACGGGCGTGGGCACGGTGGTGGCCGAGGGCAAGGAGCTGCGCGAGTTCGCCGGCGAAACCTACGTGATGGAGCAGTGGCTGCGCGCCGACGTGTCGCTCGTCCACGCCTGGAAGGGCGATGGCGAGGGCAACCTCGTGTTCCGCAAGACGGCGCGCAACTTCAACCCGATGATGGCGGCGGCCGGCGACGTCACCGTGGCGGAGGTCGAGCATCTGGTGGAGATCGGCGAGATCGACGGCGACGACATCCACGTCCCCGGCATCTTCGTGCAGCGCATCGTGCATGCGCCGGGCGTGGCCAAGGTGATCGAGAAGCGGACCACCCGGCCCAGAACCGCCGAAGGACGGGCGGCGTGACGGCGGACGCTTCGCCCGGCTTCCGCGTGCTGCGCGAGGGCGCCCCATTCCGCGGCAAGCAGGGGCACACCTACCGCCCGGCCGTGTCGGCCGAGGCGGTCGGCTCGCAGGCGCTGCACATGCAGCTGCTGGAGATCGGCCCAAGCGAGCGGGCGCGGGCGCACAAGCACGAGTGCCACGAGACGGCGATCCACGTGCTCAAGGGCGTGTCCGGTTGCTTCTGGGGCGAGAAGCTGGAGCACCACGCCATCGCCGGCGCAGGCGACTTCGTCTACATCGCCGCTGACGTGCCGCACCTGCCCTATAACCGGAGCGCGAGCGAGCCGGTGATCGCGGTGATCGCCCGCACCGACCCCAACGAGCAGGAAAGCGTGGTGCTGCTGCCCGAGCTGGAAGCCGGCGTGGACTGGTCGCGGGTCGCCTGACGCGCGCCAACATCGGCAAGGAGGAGCCCGCATGCCCTGGACCCGCGAACAGATGGCCGCCCGCGCCGCGCAGGAGCTGCGCGACGGTTTCTACGTCAACCTTGGCATCGGCATCCCGACGCTGGTCTCGAACTACATCCCCGCCGGCATGCACGTGCAATTGCAGAGCGAGAACGGCATGTTGGGCATGGGGCCCTTCCCCTTCGAGGGCGAGGAGGATCCAGACGTCATCAACGCCGGCAAGCAGACCATCACCGCCCTGCCCTCGACGAGCTACTTCTCCTCGGCCGACAGCTTCATGATGATCCGCGGCGGCCACATCGATCTCGCCATCCTGGGCGCGATGGAGGTGGCGGAGAACGGCGACCTCGCCAACTGGATGATTCCCGGCAAGATGATCAAGGGCATGGGCGGCGCGATGGACCTCGTCGCCGGCGTCAAGCGCGTGGTGGTGATCATGGAGCACACCGCCAAGGGCGCGCCCAAGCTGCTGCACCGCTGCACCCTGCCCCTCACCGGCTCCGGCGTCATCGACCTGGTGATCACCGACCTCGGCGTCTTCGCCATCGACAAGGTCGCCGGCCACATGGTGCTGATCGAGGTGGCCGACGGCGTGACCCTCGACGAGATCCGCGCCAAGACGCAGGCCGCCTACACGATCGACCCACGGTTGCAGGCCGCGGCCGCCTGACGCGTTGCCGGTGAAGCGTCGGTTTTGCCCGAGGCTTCACCGCGGGGAGGCGGACGCGTGATGCACGGCGGCTCCCTCGTTGCGCGAGGATGTCTCCGCCGCATGCGCCGGTATCGACCGGTGCTTCAAGCCCTGCCGGCCGCGATCATCGCCCGGATCTGCCCGCCGATCGCGTCCATCGCGAACGGCTTGGCGAGGACGCGCATGCCCTGGTCGAGGGGGTTGTTGCCGAAGATGCTTGTTTCGGCATAGCCGGTGATGAACAGCACCTGGAGGTCGGGTCGGACGATGCGCGCGGCATCCGCGACCTGCCGCCCGTTGAGGCCGCCGGGGAGGCCGACGTCGGTGACGAGCAGATCGATGCGCGCGGAGGAGCGCAGCACGGCCAACGCCGCGATGCCGTCGACAGCCTGCAGGGCGACGTAGCCGAGATCCCCGCAGACTTCGGTGACGAGCGTGCGGATCGTCGGCTCGTCGTCGACGATGAGCACGGTGTCGCCGGACGCAACCGGCACGAGGTCGTGCGGCCGAGGGGCCGGCTCGACGGCGGCTTCACGGCGCTGGTCGCGCGGCAGGTACATGCTGACCGACGTGCCGGCGCCCGGTCGCGAATCGATGCTGACCTGCCCGCCCGACTGACGGGTGAAGCCGTAGATCATCGACAGGCCCAATCCCGTGCCCAGGCCGATCGGCTTGGTGGTGAAGAAGGGATCGAAGGCCCGCTCGACCACGTCGAGTGGCATGCCGGTCCCGGTGTCGGTGACGCTGATGCGCACGTAGGGGCCGGGCGCGACATCCCGCTCGCGCGCCGCGCGATCGTCGATGGAGGTGTTGGCCGTTTCGATCGTCACCCGGCCGCCGTCGGGCATCGCGTCGCGGGCGTTGATGCAAAGGTTCAGCAGGGCGTTCTCCAGCTGCGGCGGGTCGCACAGCGTGGTCCACAGGTCGTCTTCCCCCTTGCACTCGACGGCGATGCCCGGCCCCATCGTGCGCCGGACGAGGTCCTCCATCCCGGCGATGAGCCGTTTGGCGTCGGTCGGCTTGGGATCCAGCGTTTGCCGGCGCGAGAAGGCGAGCAGGCGATGGGTCAGCGAGGCGGCCCGCTCGGCCGCGCCACGGGCGCTGGCGATGTGACGGTCGAGGTCGTCGACGCGCCCCCGCGCGATGCGGTGCTGCAGCAGGTCGAGGCCGCCGATCACGCCGGTGAGAAGGTTGTTGAAGTCGTGGGCGAGGCCGCCGGTGAGCTGGCCGACAGCCTCCATCTTCTGCGACTGGCGCAGTTGTTCCTGCACGGCGACGAGGTCGTTCGTCCTGTTGGCGACGATGCGTTCGAGGTCCTCGCCCGAGCGCGTGAGCACGTTGCGCGCCTCGACGACCTCCTGCATGTCGGTCAGCGAGCCGATCCAGTATTCGCCGCCGTCGGTGCTGTCGCAGATCGGCGCCCCGACCGCCTTGAACCAGCGGTGGGTGCCGTCGCCGCCGCGCAGGCGGTACTCGATCTCGTAATCGTGCGAACGGGCGAGCGCGCCGCGCCAATGGTCGAGGGTGCGGCCGCGATCGTCGGGATGAACGAGGTCGAGCCAGCGCCAGCCCCCGATCTCGTCGAAGCGGAGATCGGTGTAGTCGCGCCACCTGCGGTTCACGAAGAGGAGTTCGCCGGCGGTGTTGGTCTTCCAAACGAGCTGCGGGAGGTTGTCGAGAACGACCTGGTAGCGCTCGTCGCTGGCACGCAAGGCTTTGGCCTTGGCCTTGGCATCCTCGCGCGCGGCCAGCATGGCGTCTTCCGCCGTGCGCACGGTGAGCGCCGCCTGGAAGGCGATCCAGAGAAAGGCGCCGGAGGCGAACATCGCGAACAGGGCCGGACCGAACAGGGGCTGGTAGAAGCCGAGTGCGACGCCGCCCTGCACCAGCAGCCCGGTCGCGAAGGGCAGCAGCAGCGAGATGAAGATGAGGCGGGCGAGGACGCCCCTGGCGATCGGACGGTCGCGGAACGGCGACGTCCAGCCTTCGCGCTGGCGCGTCAGCAACGAGGCAACCGCCAGCAGGCCCAGGCCGACGGCGGTATGCAGGGCGACCGAAACGTAAGGCCCGAAGTTGTAGAGGCGCTCGACGCCGTAGAGGTAGCCGACGAGCGACAGGTAGGCGATGGCGCCAGGCACCAGGGCGAGGACGTGCGCCGCCACCAGCGTCGCGCGGGATCGCCCGCAAGCCAGCATCGGCAGGCTGCATCCGAGGGCCACGAAGCCGATCGCCGTCGCCGGCGACATGCGTCCGGGAAAAGGCTGGGAGGTCGTGATCGGATCGGCGAACAGGGCCTCGTCGAGCCCCAGCCTCAGGCCAAAGACGTACTCAACAAGCGTCGCGGCGCCGAGCAGCGCCGCCGAGCCCCCGCAAAGCACGGCGATGGAACGAACGTCCAACCGGAGCAGGCCGACGGCGCACAAAGCGAGACCGACAGCCGTGTTCGCCTTCATGGTCGTCAGGCCCGGCAGGACGGATTGCAGCACCGGAACAGTGAACAGCCAGCCGGCGAGCGCGCCGACGGCGATCACCAGCGCCACCGCGCACGAGCCTGTCCGGATCAGATCGATGTGCGCAGGCTTCATGAACGCATGGGGTGACTTGCCTGCACGTCCGCGCCCGACGTCCCGCCCGGCCAAGCGCGTCCACTTGCCGGCATTCGCCCGATGAAACAAGCCCGCGGCTGGAGGGAAGGATATCTTCGCCAAGTCGGCGATGCATCGAGGCCGCCCCTCGGGCGCCGACCTTCGAAGGTGCCGGGGCTAAGTCTTCCCGACGAAGGAAATAAACCATTACGACGGCGGCAGCCGCATCAGGTGCTCCCCCTGGCGGATGCGCCCTCCTTCCGCGAGGTCCTCGCGCAGCCTGAAACCGGCCGGTGCCAGCACCACGATCGTCGAGCCGTGCTCGAACCAGCCCATCTCCTCGCCCTTCCGCAAGGGCGCGTCGCAGGGAATCGTCCGCGTGCCGCCGGCGCGCAGATCTGCGTCGAGGAAGGCCAGGCGCAGGCCTGCCACCAGGATCGCCGCGACAGGCACCAGCAGGATCGATGTCCCCGATCCGTCGAGCTTGAGGTGGAGCGACGCCCGCTCGTTGCGGCAGAACAGGGCCTCGACGCGCTTCAACGCGACCGGGTTCACGTTCCAGGTGTCGCCCCAGATGTAGCGCACGCTCGCGACGCGGCAGCCGCAAGGCGCGTGGAAGCGATGATACATCGCGGACGTCAGGCGCAGCGTCACGTAGCTGCCGTCGCGAAAGGCCGCGGCGAGTTCCTCATCGCCGACGAGGTCTGCGAGGTCGTAGGCGAAGCCCTTGACCTGGAGGAGGCAGGATCCGGCAAGCGAGCCGTGCGCTCCCACGATGGCGTCGCAGGGACTGACCAGCACGTCGGGATCGGGATCGACCGGACGAGCGCCGGGCTTCAGCTCGCGGGTGAAGCAGGCGTGCAGGCTGGCAAACCGCGTCGTCGCCGCATCGCTGAGGTCGAGGTCGGTGAACTGGCGCCACGTCCAGACCGACAGGTCGCGCACCAGCGGTTGCTCGATGCGGCTGAACCACCCGATGAAGCGGGTCGCGAGGCGGCGTGGGATGCGGTTCGTCAGGACGAAGTTCATGTCCTCGTTGGCCGCGAGGCGACGCAGCGCGGCGCGCAGCGTCATCGGCCTGTGACCATCGCGATGTAACCCGACCGCCATGACCATTCTCCTGCCGCTCGGCGCCTCGGCGCTCGCCCTGTCACTGCCGCGGCTCCGGGCGCGTTTGGAGCTGTCGCGGGCGAAGCACCGCTCGCTCGCCGGCCACGCGCGCATGGCGCGCCGCATCGCCGGCGCGATCCCCTCCATCGCCTACGACGAGAACGCCTTCTTCGCCTCCGATGGCGCATCGGCCGAAGTCGCCCAGCGCCGCCGCGCCGGCTTCGAGCGCCTCGCCGAAGCCTTCCGCACGCGCTTCGCCCGCACAGCGGCGGCGACGCGGGAGGCGGCCGACGCCCTGCCGGACCTCGCCTTCACGAGCCGCTACCGCGTGCCCTTCCCCTACGCCCGCCTCGTGCGCGAGCGGTTGGGATCCGGCGCCTTCCTCGCCTCCGCCGATGGCTCCACCATCACCGACCTCGACGGCAACGCGTTCGACGACCTCGGCGGCTCCTACGGCCTCAACCTGTTCGGGTACGATGTGCTGAAGCACTGCATCGCCGAGGGAGCCGCGACGGTCGCGGCCCTCGGCCCGGTGCTCGGCGCCTATCATCCGGTTGTGGCCGAGAACGTCCGGCGGCTTCGCGCCGTTTCCGGCCAAGACGCCGTGTCGTTCCACATGTCCGGCACGGAAGCGGTGATGCAAGCGGTGCGTCTCGCCCAGTACCACACCGGTCGCCAGCGGCTGGTGCGTTTCTGCGGCGCCTACCACGGCTGGTGGGGCGACGTGCAGCCGGGGCCGGGCAACCCCGTCGCGGCGGGCCGCACCCTGACGCTGGCCGACGTGTCGGAGCGCAGCCTGCGCGTGCTGCGCCGGCGGCGCGATATCGCCTGCGTTTTGATCAATCCGGTGCAGGCGCTGCATCCCAACGCGGCGGCTCCGGGCGATGCGGCGCTGGTCGACAGCGGACGCCGCGCCGGCGCCGACCGCGACCGCTACGCCGACTGGCTGCGTCGACTCCGCTCCGTGTGCGACGAGCGCGGCATCGTGCTCATCTTCGACGAAGTGTTCGTCGGCTTCCGCCTCGCGCGGGGCGGGGCGCAGGAGTATTTCGGCGTCAGGGCCGACCTCGTGACCTATGGCAAGGCGCTCGGCGGCGGCCTGCCGGTCGGCGCGCTGTGCGGCCGGGCCGACCTGATGCGGCGCTATCGCGACGACCGCCCGGCCGACATCTGCTTCGCCCGCGGCACCTTCAATGCGCACCCCCACGTGATGGGCGCGATGGATGCCTTCCTTCGACGCCTCGACCGGCCCGAGGTCGCCGCACTCTACGAAGGTGCCGACGCGCGCTGGACCGCCCGCGCGACGGCGCTCAACGAGCGGCTCGCGGCGGAGGCGCTGCCGCTGCGGATCGCCAACCTTCAATCGATCTGGACGGTCGGCTATCTCACGCCGTCGCGCTACAACTGGATGCTGCAATTCTATCTCCGCGCCGAGGGGATCGCCTTGTCGTGGGTCGGAACCGGCCGGCTCATCTTCAGCCTGGCTTGCACGGAGAGCGAGTTCGACCGCATCGCCGAGAAGTTCGTCGCGGCGGCGAAGTCCATGCGCGACGACGGCTGGTGGGAGCCGGTGCTCGCGACGGACAAGGCGATCCGGCGCCGCATCCTGCGCGAGCTGGTCGCCGCGAGGTGGGCCGGGCGGGGTGCCGCTTCCTAAGCAGGCTTCGCAAAGGTGCCCCGCGGTTTGCGATCAAAACCTGCGGCTTGTCAGAAAGCGAAGCGGGTGAAGCGTTGGCTGGCCAACGCGAACCTGCTTAGGACATCGGACCGAAAGGTGCGCAGCGGTGCTCGGTCCGATGCGAAGCAGCGACCTGGAGGAGCGGACTGGATCCGATCGTCGGTCGCCGCTCGAAACGCGTCAAGCACCGCCGCCATTCACCGCGCGATGCCGTGCGCTTCGACCTCGGCTCGAAGGCCCTGGTCGATCAGTTCGCCGCGCAGCAGCGCGAAGGGCGCGCGCCAGTACAGCATGATGTCGTGGAACGGGTCGGTGACGATCTTCGCCGCCCACACCAGGCCGGTGCGGACATCGCGCACGAAGAAGAGCTGCACGGTGCGAAACAGCAGGCCGGCGATCCCGACCGCGAACCACAGCAGGCCGACGTGCCGGGCGAAGTCGCCCCAGCCCGCGTGCGGCCGGCACAGGCCGAAGGCGGTCGGGCTGAGCACGAACAGCAGAGGCGACAGCGCCCAGACCGCCATCAGCACCACCTTGCGGGTCAGGTTGTAGCCGACCTTGATCTCTTCCTTGTGGACGTGGGTCGTCTCGTTGACGTGGTCGTAGCCTTTCGGCTCGAAGAAGAAGTGCCCGGCCTGCCGACTGGTCATCGACACGAGCCAGGCAAGGCCGGCGGCAGCGGCGGGGCTTGCCAGCGCCACGACGTAGGCGATGAGAAAGCTCAGTGCGCTGACAAGGTGCAGCGACTGATTGATCCGGCTATGGTGGTAGAAGCGGTGGTCGTCCCAACGCTGGACACGCAGGTCCTGAAGGAAGCCGTTCTTCGGGCGCGCTCCTGCCGTTGACCCATTCATGCGCTGTGCTCCTGTGTGAGGTGGATCGAATGTTCCGCAGCGGGGCCGGTCGATCAGGCCGCCAGCCGGATCATTCTGATCAGAGAGAAGTGGCCGAGGGGAGGTAGGGCCCGCCTCTCGACGATGGCGACGCCGGCGCGTTCCGCCCAGGCGACGTAGCGTGCCCAAGCGAACTCGCTGCGCCAGCCCAGCCGCGTGACGAGAGGCGAGAGCAGCCGCTCGACACGGGCGCGAACCCCTCCTTCCGCTCCGACGCGGCTTGTCAGGATGATGGTGCCGCCGGGCCTCAGCACGCGGACGAACTCGTCCAGCGCGGCTTCGGGGTTGGGTACGGCGGTCACGACGTACTGCGCCACCACCACGTCGAAGCTCGCGTCGGCGAAGTCGAGTCGCTCGGCGTCCATGACCGACAGGCCGTCGACGTTGCCCAGGCCGAACCGGTGCACCCGCTCGCGCGCCTTGGCCAGCATCGGCTCGGAAATGTCGATCCCGACGATGCGGGTCGCGCGACTGTACGTCGGCAACGACAATCCCGTGCCGACGCCGACTTCCAGCACGGCGCCGCCGACGCGGTCAGCTTCCTTGACCGCGGCCCTGCGCCCCTGCGCGAAGACGCGCCCGAAAACGAGATCGTAGACCGGCGCCCAGCGGTCGTAGGCCTTGGCCACCCCGCCCGTTTCGAGTTCGCGCGCGGGTAATCGCTCGTTCATCAGCATCAGGTGGCCCATTTTTCCTTGGTTTTCCGGTCGAACCCCGCGTCACGACAGCGGCCTGTCGCGCGGCACGCCGTCGAGGTTGCGGAGGAACTGCCGGGCGCTACGCTCCCAGGAGTGGTCGAGCGCGAAATCGCGGCACGCCTCGCGCGACAGGTTGAGGGCGGCGAGGCAGGCCCGCCCGAGGTCCTCGTCGAGGACGCCCACGGGAGCGCCGGCGATGACGTCGCGCGGACCGGTCACGGGAAAGGCGGCGACGGGCACGCCGCAGGCCAATGCCTCAAGCTGGACGATGCCGAAGGTGTCGGTGCGGCTCGGGAAGACGAAGACATCCGCGGCGGCGAGGTGGGCGGCAAGCTCGGCGCCGTGCCGGGCGCCGAGGAAGTGGGTGTGCGGGTGGCGCCGGCGCAGCTCCGCCTCGTGGGGGCCCTCGCCGATGACCACCTTGGAGCCGGGCAGGTCGAGGCCGAGGAAGGCGTCGAGGTTCTTTTCCACCGCGATTCGTCCGACGTTCATGAAGATTGGTCGCGGCAGGCCAAGATCTGCTGCCGGCGCCGGCCGAAACAGCTCGGTGTCGACGCCGCGCGACCAAAGGGCGAGGCGGTTGAAGCCGCGCTCGCGCAGCTCGCGCATCAATGACCCCGTCGCGGCCATGGTGACGCTGGCGCCGGCATGGAAGCGACGCAGCGCGCGGTAGCTCCAATGCTCGGGCACGGCGAAGCGGGCGGCGATGTATTCCGGGAACTTGGTATGGAAGCTCGTCGCGAAGGGGCGGCCGCGGCGCAGGCAATAGGAGCGGGCTTGATGCCCGATCGTGCCCTCCGTCGCGACGTGGATGACGTCCGGGCGGAAGGCTTCGATGCGATGCGCCACTTCGCGGCGGCGGGGCAGCGCGAGGCGCAGGCCGGGGTAGGTCGGCACGGGGATGCTGGGAAAGCCGTCCGGCGTCAGGAAGCCGATTTCGGCCCCGAGCCGGCGCGCGCTTCGTTCCAGCGAGGTCAGGGTGCGCACCACGCCGTTGACTTGCGGGTGCCAGGCATCCGTTGCGATCAGCACGCGCATCGCTGAACCCCTCTGACGCGTCGCAAGAGATTCGCTTGCAAGACGCCGCCGCTCAGGACGCCGCGCGCAGGATGTTGAAGAGAACGCTGGAGATCAGCGTGGCGGCGAGTGGCGGCGCGACGAGCACGGTACTGCGGTACGCATCACCGTGGAGGCCCGCCCGTGCCGGCCGAACCGGCCCTTCGCCAAGGAAAAGGGCTGCGTTTGTCATCACGTTCGGCCCCTGGGGATCGGCCGCTTGAAGCACGCCTTCGCGAACGTTGTATGACAGGGCATCCCCCGGGCGGCGATGCGTCGTCGTTCCCATGCCACCGGACGGCACGACGTCACGCAAGCGTCACATGACTGAGCTAGCGCACCGAACCGAGATGCGCGCATCCGTGTTCGGATCAAATCCGATGGGAGGCGAAATGCCGGAGCATTGAACCGGATCCGATTGTGGCTTCGCTGTTCTTGGCTCTGCCGCAACGCCGCGTTAACCCAAGCTTGCTGCTGTGGGAGCGCCGGGCACGAACCTCATGCGCCGGCCATGCCGCGCTTCTCCGCACGGGTCATCTCGCGTACCTTTGGCAGATCAGTGACCCGAGACGCGCGCATCTCCGAATGGCTGCCAGGCTTGGCAAATGCGAGGGGACTGCTTGCGCACCTCGATGCCAGCCCATTTGCGCGAACGGCGGCAGCCTTGGCGACGGCGTTCATCCTGGGCGTCCTGATCGGCCTCGAACGGCAATGGCGACAGCGCAACGCGGGCTTGCGCACCAACGTGCTGGTCGCGCTCGGCGCGGCCGCCTTCTCCGACCTCGGCTTGAGGCTTCTCGGCGCGGAAGGCGCGACGCGCATCGTCGCGTACGTCGTGTCTGGGATCGGCTTCCTCGGCGCCGGCGTGATCCTGAAGGACGGCGCCAACATCGTTGGGCTGAACACCGCCGCGACGCTGTGGTGTTCGGCGGCCGTCGGCGCCTTCGCCGGATCCGGCCTGCCGGGCGAGGCGGCCGTGCTCGCCGGGTTCGTGCTCGCCGGCAACACGCTGCTGCGCCCGGTGGTGAACTGGATCAATCGCCGTCCCATCACACCCGACGTCACGGAAGCCGAGTACAAAGTGCACGCCGTCTGCGAGCCCGACGCGCGCTCCGACGTCCGCGACCTGCTTGACGCGGAACTCGCGCGCGCCGGGCTGCCGATCCGCGAGGTCGAGATCCTGTCGGAAACGGATGACCAGGTCGAACTCGCCGCGATCCTGGTGCCGGCCGACGTCGAGGCGCGCGAACTCGACCAGGTCGTGTCGGCACTCGAAAAGTCAGCGCTGGTCGAAGCCGCGACCTGGTCGGTGGAGACGACCTCCTGATCCGCGATCTTCGGCTTCCCGAAACCTATGCCGACCAGCACCTCCTCTGCATTGTCGCGGCCGTTACCGGCCAAGCCCGCTGAAGCGGGGCCCCGCGAAGCCGATGCGGCACAACAGCTCAGGCTCCGGTACGCCCGTCTCTTGCCACCCCATGTGGCGGCATCGAGCCGATGAAAACGCGAAAGGCGGCCTTTCCGGTTTTGATGGGAGCCATCTCACAATGGTTGCGTTGGCTGCGCGAGATCTTTGGGAGGATGGGCGCGACCATGAGCGAATCCAGCAAGCGAGCCGCCGTATCGGGTGTCGCCGAGGAAAGTGTCGGCGCGGACGGCAGCCAGCTGGCCGGCTTCTCGCGCCGCGGCCTGATCGGCGTCGGTGCCGCAGCCCTCGGCCTCGCCACGGCCGCAGCGCAGGCGCAGTCCTACGACGACACCAAGAAGGGTGAGGCGTCGCTCAGCGATCCCGGTCCGAAGAACGCGCCGCTCGACGCTCTCAACAAGAACAGCGTCACGCCCCCGCCGACCGACCACGGCAGCGTGCCCGAGTTCTGGCACTCCTTCTCGCTGGCGCACCGTCGCGTCGAGCAGGGTGGCTGGGCGCGGCAGGTCAACGAGGTCGACTTCCCCCTCTCCAAATCGATCGCCTCGGTCAACATGCGCCTCGAGGCCGGCGGCGTCCGGGAGTTGCATTGGCACAAGGCCAGCGAGTGGGCTCTGATGCTGACCGGCACGGCGCGCCTCACCGCGATCGACTACGAGGGGCATCCCTTCGTGAAGGACGTCAAGGCCGGCGACCTTTGGTATTTCCCCGCCGGCCTGCCGCACTCGATCCAGGGCCTCGGACCCGACGGGTGCGAGTTCCTGCTGGTCTTCGACGACGGCAAGTTCTCGGAGGAAGGCACGACGCTGCTGACCGATTGGCTGATCCATACGCCGCGCGAGGTCGTCGCCAAGAATTTCGCGACGGAACCGAGCCGGCTCAAGCCGTTCGACGCCATTGCGCCGTCCGGGCGCTACATCTTTCCCGCGCCGCTGCCGCCGGCCCTGCCCCAGGACCAGCGGAGTGTCGGCGGCACCGCGTCGAGCCTCGATTTCTCTTTCGCCATGCTGGACATGCCGCCGACCAAGCGCGACGCGTCGGGCGAGATCCGCATCGTCGATTCGTCCAGCTTCAAGGTGTCGACCGAGATCGCGATGGCGCATGTGCGCGTGAAACCCGGCGCGATGCGCGAACTGCATTGGCATCCCAATGCCGCGGAATGGCAGTACTACATCGCCGGCCAAGGCCGCATGACGGTGTTCGCCAACCACTCCGACGCTCGCACCATGGACTTCCGCGCGGGCGACGTCGGCTACATCCCGGTGACGCTGCCGCACTATATCGAGAACACGGGCTCCGACGATCTCGTCTTCCTCGAGATGTTCAAGTCGCCTGTCTACCGGGACGTATCGCTGAACAACTGGCTCGCCGCCATACCGCAGGAATTGGTCGAGCAGCACCTGTCGCTCTCCCGGGACGTGCTGGCTGCGATCCCGAAGGCCAATAACGGACTCTTGCCGACGAGCGCCTGAGGGAAGGCGCCGCCGGCGCACGATGATCCTTCCGGCGACAGGTCGTTTCGTCGACAGCAACCGTTCTTGCGATTGGATGGGACTTTTCTCGATCGTTCACGATCGCGACGGCTCATGCTGCGAGGGCAGCAGCCCCGTTGAGGCACGCAAGCGCGCGGCCGCTCCAGCGCTTCCCCCGGACGCGCGCCCGCTGCACTGCTGGGTGACGACCAAATTCCGGCCTGCGCCGGCGGCGGTCCACGCCGGTCGCAACCTGTCTTGAGGCGCGGCACACGGATGCGGTAAAAGATGGCACCGAGGCCGGGCGTCCGATGAGTGCCGAACATGCTCGCGGTCATACGACGGCCGGCGCGGCGGCGGGTGACGCGGCGGTGCTCGAAGCGCCGTCGCGCCAGCGCAAGATCATCCACATCGACATGGATGCCTTCTTCGCCTCCGTCGAGCAGCGCGACGACCCCGGACTGCGGGGCAAGCCGGTTGCCGTCGGCGGCTCGCGCGAGCGCGGCGTGGTCGCCGCCGCCAGCTACGAGGCGCGGGTGTTCGGGGTGCGCTCGGCGATGCCTTCGGTCACGGCCCGGCGCAAGTGCCCGGACCTCGTCTTCGTGCGCCCCCGCTTCGAAGTGTACAAGGAGATTTCAGGGCAGATCCGGGCCATCTTCGCGCAGCATACGCAGTTGATCGAGCCGCTGTCGCTCGACGAGGCCTACCTCGACGTGACCGAGGCGGCGGAGGCACCCGGCGCGGCGACGCGCATCGCGCAAGCGATCCGTGCCCGCATCCGCGCCGACACCGGCCTCACCGCCTCGGCCGGCGTGTCCTACAACAAGTTCCTGGCCAAGCTCGCCTCCGACCACCGCAAGCCCGACGGGCTGTTCGTCATCACGCCGCGCATGGGGCCGAGCTTCGTCGAAACGCTGGAGGTCGGCCGCTTCCACGGCATCGGACCGGCCACGGCCGCGCGGATGGGGCGCCTCGGCATCGCCACCGGCCTCGACCTGCGCCGGCAGAGCCTGCCCTTCCTGCAGGCGCATTTCGGCAAGGCGGGCGCGTACTACCACTCGGTCGCGCGCGGCATCGACGAGCGGCGGGTGCGCGCCAACCGCCTGCGCAAGTCCGTCGGGGCGGAGAAGACCTTCGCCGCCGACCTGACCCGCTTCGAGGAGATGCGCGAAGCGCTGCAGCCCATCCTCGACAAGGTCTGGGCTGCCTGCGAGCGCACCGACCTGCGCGGCCGATCGGTGATCCTCAAGGTCAAGTACGCCGACTTCCAGCAGATCACGCGCGGTCGCTCGCTGCCGGGCGCGGTGGACAGCCGCTGGCCGGTTCGGGGCGGCGGGTGCGGCTGCTGGGCGTCTCGCTGTCGTCGCTTGTCGGGGCGCAGGTCGCACCGGGCCAGATCGCGATGAGCTTCGATTGAGCGGAACCCTATCTCGCGGTGTAGGCGGCGTACTGCCCGGTCTTGCGGTAGCGGCCGAGATAGCGCGGCACGAAGCTTTCGAAGGACTGCGGCGCGATGCCGAGACCTTGAAGCGTCCGCCCCTCCGCCACCGCCGCACTGGAGACGACGTTGTCCGACTTCAGCAGCTCGACCTGGTCCTGGGTCATGTCGAGCATTTCGGGCAGCAGCCCGAAGCTGGCCTTCTTGACGACCTCCGTGACCCTCGCGACCACGGTGGCGGCGGGAAAGGGCAGCGGCATCAGGGCGCGGCGGCGCTCGGTCGTGTCCAGCACGAAGCGCATGATCTGGGCGAACGACCGCGTTTCCGGGCCGCCCAGTTCGTAAACGGTGCCGGGCCTGGCCGCCCCGTCGAGCGCCTTGGCGACGGCTTCGGCCACGTCGCCGACGAACACCGGCTGCAGAAGGCCTTTGCCGCCCCCGACCAGGGGCAACGCCGGCATCAGCCGCGCCATCGCCGCGAAGCGGTTGAAGAACTTGTCCTCCGGCCCGAACACTACGGACGGGCGAAGGATCACGGCGTCGGGGAAGGCGCGCAGGACGCTGGCCTCGCCGGCCGCCTTGGTGCGGGCGTATTCCGACCCCGAGGACGCATTGGCGCCGATCGCCGACACCTGCACGAAGCGCGTGATGCCGGCCGCCTTGGCCGCCTCCACGAGGGTGGCCACACCCTCGGCGTGGAGGGCGGCGAAGGTTTGCTTGGCGCTCGGTGCGAGCAGGCCGACGAGGTTGACGACGGCCTCCGCGTCGCGCACCGCGCGGGCGACGGATCGGGGATAGCGCAGGTTGGCCTGCACGGCGTTGATCTGGCCGACCTTGCCGGAGGGTTGCAGGTCGAAGGCGAGGTTGGGCCGGCGCGACGCGACCCGCACCCGCCAACCGTGCTCGGCCAAAGCCTTCACCACGTAGCGACCGACGAAGCCGGAGCCGCCGAACACGGTGACGAGCCGGCCGGTCTTCACCAGCGTTTCTCCCGACATCTCGCCCAGCTCCCTCGCCCTCGGCGGCGGCCACACAACCGTTCCGCAGGGTCACAGGCACACGAACGTCAGCACTTGTACAGCTTCGCGCCCTGCGACTCAGGCCGCGCACCGCCAAGGCTATTTCGCCGTGCCGCCGCCGTTCTGGGAGGGCGGGATCACCGGGGTCGAGTTGGGATGGGGTTCGGGAGCGGGCACGCGGATGGACGGGTCGACATCCTCCTTGGGCGCGATCACGCCGCCGGTCCTGTCGAGCTTTGAGCTGAGGCTCTCGCCCGATGCGCCGCCGTCGATCTGCCCGCTTTCCGCGATGCGATGGTACGTTCGCACCTGCGGTTGCGTTTGCAGCCAGGGGCGCATCTGCGCGACCGACTGAGCCCGGACCGGCCAGGCCGCGATCAGCAGGGTTCCACCCATCGAGGCCGCGATCGCGGCGGCGCGCCTCGTCGCAAGACCGGTTCCTGTCATGACTTGGCTCCATTGGCGCGGAAGGCATCGGGAACGCCCGGCCGATCTCATCGTTCCCCGACGCATTGGCGGAGGAAGGGAGGAACGGGCTTCTCCCAGCGCAGCTTCGCGCAGGTCGATTGCGTGTGCATCGGTGCCACCTTGGAAACTCCCTCCCCTCGCATTTCCCGGCGAATTGACTTATCTGCGCTGAAGGTTGTCCGCGCTGAAAGATTGGAAGTACCCGTGTCCAGCATCGTCACGGCCAACCTGCTCGCAACCGGCCGCGTCGTGTTTCTCGCTGCCGACGGCGCCTGGGTCGCGACGCTTGCCGAGGCGGTCGTCTATGGGGACGCGGCGGCGGCCGAAGCCGGCCTCGCGGCAGCGCAACGTCGCGAAGAGCGTCCGGTGGTGGTCGAACCCTTCATCATCGGGACCGACGCGAAGGCGGAAGGCCGTCCCGCGATGACGCTGCGCGACACCATCCGCGCCAACGGGCCGACGATCCGGTTTCAGCCGAAGGCTTTCACCGGGGCCTGACGCCGGAACTGCAGCAAAGGTTGGCGGAACAACCGCTCGAAGGAAGAGGCATGTACCGCTACGACGAATTCGACGCCGGCTTCGTGGCCGAACGGGTCGCGCAGTTCACCGATCAGGTCGAGCGCCGGCTGGCCGGCACCCTGTCGGAGGAGCAGTTCAAGCCGCTGCGCCTGATGAACGGCGTTTACCTGCAGCTTCACGCCTACATGCTGCGCATCGCCATCCCCTACGGCACGCTGTCGGCTGCGCAGATGCGGGTGTTCGCCCACATCGCGCGCACCTATGACAAGGGCTACGGGCATTTCACAACCCGGCAGAACCTGCAGTTCAACTGGCCGGCCCTGAAGGACATCCCGCAGATCCTGCGCGATCTCGCCGCCGTCGAGATGCATGCCATCCAGACGTCGGGCAACTGCATCCGCAATACCACCGCCGATCAGTTCGCCGGCGCCGCCGCCGATGAGATCGAGGATCCGCGTCCCTACGCCGAGATCATCCGGCAGTGGTCCTCGCTGCACCCCGAGTTCACCTTCCTGCCGCGCAAGTTCAAGATCGCGATGACAGGCGCGCCGAGCGACCGGGCGGCAATCCAGGTCCACGACATCGGCTACCAGATCGTCAGGAACGCGATGGGCGAGGTCGGCTTCGCCGTCTACGTCGGCGGCGGACAGGGACGGACGCCACTGATCGCCCACCGCATCCGCGACTTCCTTCCCAAGGCGGACCTGCTCGCCTACACCAACTCGATCCTGCGCGTGTACAACCTCGAAGGACGACGCGACAACAAGTACAAGGCGCGCATCAAGATCCTGGTGCACGAGAAGGGCGTCGACGCCATCCGCGATGCGGTGGAGGCGGATTTCGCCAACAACCCCGACGCCGGCCTGACCCTGCCGCAAAGCGAGATCGACCGCATCACCACCTATTTCGCCCTGCCCGATCTGGTTGCCCGACAACCCGTGTCGGCGGCGGTCGAGGCCAGAAAGGCGGCAGATCCGACCTTCGCCCGCTTCGTGGCGCGCAACCTGTTCCCCCACAAGGTGCCGGGTTACGGCGTGCTCACCATCTCGCTGAAGCCGGTCGGCGGCATCCCCGGCGACGCGTCAGCCGAGCAGATGGACCACCTCGCGTCCCTGGCCGAGACTTATTCGGTCGACGAGCTGCGCGTGTCGCACGAGCAGAACATCGTGCTGCCCCACGTCGCCCTCGACGACCTGCCGGCGATCTACGACAGCCTGCGGACGCACGACCTCGCCGCCGACAACGTGGGCCTGGTGTCCGACATCATCTGCTGCCCCGGCCTCGATTACTGCGCGCTGGCCACGGCGCGCTCGATCCCGATCGCGCAGGCCATTTCCGAGCGCTTCGGCGCGCCGGAGCGCGCCGCCGACATCGGCGACCTCCGCGTCAAGATCTCTGGCTGCATCAACGCCTGCGGCCACCACCACGTCGGCCACATCGGCATCCTCGGCCTGGAAAAGGCCGGCGTCGAGTCCTACCAGTTGACGCTGGGCGGCAGCGCCGACGAAACCTGCTCGATCGGCGACATCACCGGCCGCGGCTTCTCGGCCGACCGCATCGTCGATGCCGTGGAAACGGTCGTCGACACCTATCTGGCGAAGCGAACCGATGCGGGCGAGACCTTTCTCGCCGCCTATCGCCGGCTGGGCATGAAGCCGTTCAAGGACGCGCTCTACGCCCATGCTTGATGCTTGATCGCGCGGCGGCCGGGGCGTAGGGCGAGCCGATGGCCTATTTCAAGAACGGCGCCTTCGCCGACGATCCTTTCGCCGATACCGAAATCCTGTCCGGACCGGAGTGGCTGCAGCGGCGGTGCGAGGCTTTGCCCTCGCCTGATCTTTCGTCGCGTTCGGCGATCCGCCTCGATCCCGGCTTCGACGTGGAGGCGATCACGGGCGGCCTCGACAGGGTGTCCCTCATCAAGGTGGCCTTCCCCAAGTTCACCGACGGCCGGGGCTACTCGATGGGCTGGCTGTTGCGCGCCCGGCTCGGCTTCACCGGTGAAATGCGCGCGATCGGCGACGTGCTGTTCGACGAGATGCAGCTGATGATGCGCTGCGGCTTCGATGCCTTCGAGATCAAAGACGTGCAAACGTTGCGCCTGCTTGAGGATGGGCGCCGCGCGTCCACGTTCCAGCGCTTCTACCAGCCCGGCCTGGAGCCGGAGATGCCGGCCGGCACGAGGCCGTGGGCGCGCCGCTCGGTTTGAACGTCGCCATCGCTGCCGGTGGGATCAGGCGAGGCCGTCCCGCCGGCGAGGTCCGGACCCGGATGGGGCGGCGGAACCTTGCCTCTGACCGCCTGTTGCCCGCCCGACATTCAGGCAACGGCACTTTCGACAGCGGGAAATTCGGCGATGCCCGACATCAAGCAGGCGAAGATCCTCATCATGGCCACCGACGGCTTCGAACAATCCGAGCTGTTCGTTCCGCTGGAGAAGCTTCGCGAGGCCGGCGCCACCGTTCATATCGCCGCTCCCAAGAAGGGCCCGATCAAGGGCTGGAACGAGACGGACTGGGGCAAGAGCGCCGACGCCGACCTGGAGATCGACGACGTCGATGCCGACGACTTCGATGCCCTCGTTCTTCCCGGCGGACAGATCAATCCCGACAAGCTGCGCATCAACGAGCGGGCTGTCGAACTCGTCCTCGACTTCCTCGACTCCGAGAAGGTCGTCGCCGCCATCTGCCACGCTCCCTGGCTGCTGGTCGAGGCCGACGCGGTCGAGGGCCGTACCTTGACCTCTTGGCCGTCGGTCAAGACCGACATCGAGAACGCCGGCGGGGATTGGATCGATGAGGAGGTGGTCGTCGACGGCAACATCATCACCAGCCGCTCGCCCAAGGATCTCGACGCCTTCGTGACAGCCATCATCGAGGAAATCGAGCAGACCGACGGCGAACAGCGCCACAGCGCCTGACAGGCGACTTCGACTCCTTTGCTGCATGGATCCGGCGATGCTATCTGAACTCAATCCCGACAAGGTCTGCACCCTCATCGTCAAGCTGCGCGAATTCGGCGTTCAGGCGGCGCCCAACCTCGGCGGCGGCTCGGATGCGTCCGACGACAAGTTCGCCGCCGTCTACGAGAACGAAGCCGATCCGTCGGTGAACCGGGAGGCGGCAGGCCTGATCGAGGCGATGAACGTCGACGAGAAGCGCGAACTGATCGCGCTGGGCTTGGTCGGCCATGGTGATTACGACAAGGACGAATGGGCCGATGCGGTGCAGGCCGCCGGTTCGCATCCCGAGCCGAGTGTGGCCGAGTACCTCATGGGCATCCCGACGATCTCCGATGACCTGGAGGAAGGCCTGTCGATCTTCGGTTTTTCCTGCGACGATGTCGAAGCCGACCGACTGTGAAGACGCTGAGCGGGCTCGTGATCCGCAGGGCTGGCTGTCTCAAGCCTGGCTGAGGGCAGCGAGGTAGGCGCGGACCTCCGCGACGCCGGCGAGTCGTTTGCCGGCGCAGGTTTCGCCCTCGCCGACCTTGATGGAAACGCCGCCCATGGCATTCACCGTCTCGAAGCCGGTCTCGTCGGTCAGGTCGTCGCCGACGAACAAGGGGCTTCGGCCGGCGAAGGGCGGAGTGGCCATCAGCGCCTTGATCGCCCCGCCCTTGCTGCTGGCCGGCGATTTGACGTCGGCGACCATCTTGCCGTGCTGCACCGCGAGGCCGTGTCGCGGGAGCAGTTCGTCCAGGAACAAGGAAAGGGCTCGGGCGATTCCGGGCGCGTGGCGGTAGTGCATGCCGACGGCGGCGCCCTTGTCCTCCAGCATGGCACCGGGATGGGCGTCCACGAAGGCGCGCAGCTCGTCGCGGACCATGTCGAGCGCCGAACTGCCGGTGCGCTCGGTCTGCCCGTTTGCCAAGCGCAGTTCGGCTCCGTGCGTTCCGGCGGCCGGCAGGACGATCGGCGACATGATGCGATCGAGGTCGGCGATCGTCCGTCCGCTGTTGAGGGCGAGGGCGCCGGCGGTGGCCACCCGCAGCCGTATCAGAAGATCGCGCAGTTCGGGATCGGCGACCACCTCGCCGGGATCGTTCTTGAAGCCGAGCAGCGTGCCGTCCACGTCGAGGAAAACGGCCAGCGTCCGCGGTGAAAGGCTAGGTCGGCGTTCATCGTCGATCATGTTGACCTTTTCTAAAGGATCATCGGGCTTCAAACCGGATCCGGTCCGTTGTTCTAGATTATTGCGCCGCATCGAATTCGTGCGAAAACCGCGGCGCAGTCCTCTTTCCGATGCGTCAGGCTGCGAGAACCGGTTTGCCACGGAAACTGATGAGATCCACAGGGAGATCGAGCCGACATGCCCGCGGACCGTCGTGAGACCGAGCTGCGCGAAGCCATCGTGGCGGCGAGCCTCGACCTGATCCGCACCGGCCTCAACCAGGGCACCGCCGGCAACATCTGCGTCCGCGACGGCACCCGCATGCTCATCACGCCCTCGGGCATTCCACCCGAGCGGACCGCGGCGGACATGATCGCGATCGTTCCCCTTGACGGCGAGGGGTGGTCCGGCTCCAGGCCGCCGTCCAGCGAGTGGCGCCTGCACCGCGACATCCTTCTCCGTCGCGACGATATCGGCGCAGTCGTTCACACGCACTCACCCTATGCCACCGTTTTGGCGACGCAGCGGCGTGATATCCCTGCCCTGCACTACATGATCGCCGCCTTCGGCGATGCCGTGATCCGCTGCACGCCCTACGCACCCTTCGGCACGCAGGCGCTGTCCGACCTGATCATCGAGCACCTCGGCCACCGCCACGGCGTGCTGCTCGGCAACCACGGCATGGTTGCCACCGGCGCGACCCTTGAGCAGGCGATGTGGCGGGCATCGGAACTGGAGGGCTTGGCCAAGCTCTACGTGCTGGCCTCGACCGGTGGAAAGCCTGTTCTTCTCTCGGCCGAGGAGATCAACCGTTCGATCGAGCGCTTCGCCAGCTACGGCATGACGGCCAGCCGGCCGGGCTAAAGCATCGGACCCTAAAACGGGTCCGGTCCGATGCTCTAACCTATTGTGCCGCATCGGATTAATCCGAAAACCGCTTCGCACTTTTCGGTCCGATGCTCTTGTCGCGCGACCTCACCACACGCCGGTATTGGCCATCGATGCCCAGGGTTCGGCCGGCGCCTTCGCCGGACCCTTTTGCAGCAACTCGATCGAGATGTTGTCGGGCGAGCGCACGAAGGCCATGTTGCCGTCGCGCGGTGGCCGATTGATCGTCACGCCGGCCTTCATCAGCCTGTCGCAAATCGCGTAGATGTCGTCGACCTCGTAGGCGAGGTGGCCGAAGTTGCGGCCGCCATCGTACTTCTCGGAGTCCCAGTTGTAGGTCAGTTCGACTTCGGGGGCGCGTTCCGACTTGGCCCGGCCGCTGTCGTCGGGCGCGGCAAGGAACACGAGCGTGAAGCGACCTTTCTCGCTGTCGTGACGGCGCAGTTCTTCAAGCCCGAACTTATGGCAGTAGAAGTCGAGCGCGCGATCGAGATCCTCGACCCGCACCATCGTATGAAGATACCTCACCTGGTCCTCCGGTCCGTTATCGCCCGCCAACGCGCAGCCACCGCCCACGATCCACGGCTCGGCGCTTTCGACCCTCGCCTCCTCCTGGTAGAAGGGGCGCGAACCCGGACAATTCGAACGCGGCCTCAGGCGAGTCCGGAAGCGGCCCCGCCACGAGCCCTCGCAAGCCTTTCCGCCACGAGCCTTTCCGCCACGAGCCGTTCATGACCGTTCCGATCGCCGACCTCGAGCGCCGCAAGCAACGCGCGGCCCTGGTCTCACTGGCCGTGAAGGTCGCTCTGACAGTGGGGAAGCTGACTGCGGCGGTGCTGTCCGGTTCGCTGGCGCTGCTGTCGGAAGCCGGCAACAACCTCGCCGACGTTGCCACGACCCTGCTCAGTTTCTACTCGATCCGCGCCGCCGCGCGACCGGCCGACGAGGACCATCATTTCGGACACGGCAAGGTCGAGGCGGTCTCCGCCCTGGTGCAGACCGGCTTTCTTTTCGCCCTCGCCGTCTTCGTGCTGATCGAGGCGGCAAAGCGGTTTTTCGGCGGCGGCGGCGCCGTCGAGCCCGGGCCTTTCGCCTTCGCCATTCTTGTTGTTTCCATCGGCGTCGATCTCGCGCGCTGGCTGTCGCTGCGGCGACTGGCCCAAGAAACGCGGAGCGCGGCCCTGGCTGCCGACAGCCTGAACTTCGCGACCGATATCGTCTCCTCGGCGCTGGCCCTCGCCGGGCTCGCAGCCGCCGCAGCCGGCATCGCCCTCGGTGACACCCTCGCCGCGGTCGGCGTCGCCATCTTCGTCGGCATCGCCGGCTATGATCTTGGTCGCACCACCATCGACACGCTGGTCGACACGGCGCCCAAAGACGTCGCAGAGCCGATCCGCAAGATCATCCTGGGCGTTCCCGGCGTCATCTCCATCAAGGCGCTGAGGCTTCGTCCGGTTGGAGTGGAGATCAGCGGGGAGGCAGTGGTCGGTGTTTCACGGACATTGTCGATCGTGCGCGTCGCCGCGATCAGCGCGGCGATCCGGCAGGCCATCGCCGCGTTTCATCCCGAAACCTCGATCCTGGTCACGGCCGAGCCGGTTGCGCTCGATGACGAGACGGTGGTCGACCGCGTGCTTTTCATTGCCAGCCGCCGGCGAATCCCTGTGCACCACGTCACGGTGCAGACGCTTGGGGCGCGCCGCTCGGTCAGCTTCGATGCCGAACTGGACGGACGCCTCAGTCTGAAGCAAGCGCACGATGCCGTCACCGCCCTTGAACAGGCGATCGCCGACGAGCTTGGCGACGGCGTCGAGATCGAGAGCCACATCGAGCCCCTGGAACTCGCGGAGCTTCAGGGTCGCGACAACGAGGGGGATCAGCGGGCCAAGGTCCTATCGGCGTTGCGCCTGAGAGCCCGCGAAGGCGGCCCCCTCAGCGAGGTTCATGATGTGCGCGTCCGGGAAACCCCGGCCGGGCTCGTCGTGAACTACCACTGTTTGGCCGACCCCATGCTCGACGTGCAGACCGTCCATGATCACGTCGATGCCCTTGACCGCAAGGTCCGGCACGACTGCGCGGCGATCATCCGTATCGTCGGCCACGCCGAACCCTTCAGAACCGCGAAGGACTGAGAGGGCCGCCTGGAGTCAGCGCGGAAGCTCGTGGTAACCGATCGAAGGGTGGAAGGCTCGCGACATCGGCAGGCCGCAGGTGTCGCATTCCAGCTCGTGTCGCTTCACGTCCAGCGCGCCGAACTCCGCCAGCACTCTTTCGCCGCTCACCCGCATGCGGGACTCGCAGACCGGGCACTTGAAGCTCGTCTTGGGATTGTTGAGATGCACGAGCCGCGCGACGTCGGCTATCTGCCGTTCCAGTTCGGCGCAATGCTCGCCGACATCGATGATCGCGATGGACGGCTCCGGCTCGATCGACGCGCCAGCCAGCGTTTGCGCAACAGGCGTCTCGCGTTGCGCGATCTCGACCAGCGTCTCGGCCAAATCAAACCGCGATCCCAGCATCCTGACCGTCTCCGCCATCGTCACTGATACTAACGACAGAGGCTCAACGATTGATTACCGATGCTGGTTCCCGCTCTCGACGGAGCAGCGATCTTATCGGCGCGCGACGGACCCACGCTTCGGCGGCATCAGCGAACAGGGACGGCTTTCAAGGGGTTCGGCGCAGGAACGTCCCGAAGGCACGCGGGCTGTCGCCGACGGCGATGGTCGCCAGCACCTTTTGGCTGGCGACGTCGATCTCGCTCAGCGTGTCCGATTCCCAGTTGACGGCGTAAACGCGACGACCGTCGGGACTTCCCTGGATGCCGTCGGGGTAGTCGCCGACGGCGATGCTGCCGAGCGCGGCCAGTGTGCCGAGATCGAAGACGGACACCTTGCCATCGTACTGATCGGTCACGAAACCCTTGCTGCCGGCCAGGGCGACGACATAGGGGCGTCGTCCCACCTTGACCGATCCGATGAGCTTGCGCTGGCCGAGATCGACCACGCTGACGTCGTCGCCGTAGACGTCGGCCGTATAAGCGCGCCGGCCTTCGCCATCGACCGTCACGCCATAGGGGCGCTGGCCGACGCCGACGACCGCTTCCGCCGCCAGCGTCTCGCTGTTCACCAAGGCGAGTTGGTCGGCGTCGCGCTTGGTGATGAGAAGTGTCCGGCCGTCGGGCGAGACGACGATGCCCGACGGCGTGCCGCCGAGGTCGGCCTCGCCCGCCAGCCGCAGGGCGCGCGCGTCGATCTTGAAGATCCGGCCGCCGAAGAAGCCAACGGCGTAGAGGAAGTCGTCGTCGCGGCCGATGGCGAGGCCGACGCACTCGTCGGGAAGGTCCAGGCGGCCGACCACCTGCCGCGTGGCCGTGTCGATCGCCGTGATGTACTTGCCGTTGGTGCTCGACACGTAGGCTCGGCGTCCGTCATGCGCCATGGCGATGCCGGCGGGCTTGCCGCCGACCTTGATCGTGGCCACCACCTTGCGGGCCGCAAGGTCGACCACGCTGACGTCGTCGCCGTTCTGATTGGTGATGTAGGCTTCCCCGCCGGCCCCGCCCGCGGTCTGCGCGGTGCACGGGGATGCCAGAACAGCAAGGACGGCGGCCAGAAAGGCGACGGCGACGCGGCTGCCGATCACGTGCGCGGGGCGGGCATCGCTTCCAGCCTGGTCCTGACCCCATCGAGACCGGATCGCAGATAGGCCGACATGGCGCGCGACGCTTCCGCGTCGGCGGCGTCCGGCGAGGTTTCACCGGGCTTCAGGAAGCGGTAGAAGGCGCTGCGCCACACCAGCCGGGACCGGCTGCCGTTGGCCTCGGCGACGACGTCGAGGGTGAGGGAGGCGTTCTGCACCGGCAGCTTGCCGACAGCCACCCTGTCGAGGTGGGTGGAATAGGTCATCGCGACGGCATCGAAGCGATACAGGCTTTCGCCGAGGACGGCACCGTCCTTGAGGCGCAGCGTGCGGACCGCGCCGGGTTCGCTGGCCCCGGATCCGCTCGCCGTCGCGACATCAACGTCCCAGCTCATGTCCTGGAAGTCGCCCA
>CAXTMA010000016.1:28940-30637 GCA_964245015.1 uncultured Beijerinckiaceae bacterium
CCCAGCTCATGTCCTGGAAGTCGCCCATCACCTTCCACACCTTGTCGGGTGCGGCGGCGATTTCCACCGTTTCCTCGACCTTCTTGCGGGTCGGGCCGTGGGCTTGGGACACCTGCGGCATGCCGATCAGGGCGACGGTGATCGCGCCGGCCAGAGCGGCACGGGCCAGGGTGCCGCGCCAGGTCGCGCCCGTGTCCGGCATTCTCGCGTCAGCGCTGCGCATCCCTGCCGTCTCCTTGTCCGCCGCGCCGCTTGTGTCCGGCCCGGCCGGACTATCGGGCAGCTCACCGCGGCAGGCAAGATCAAAGCGGCGTCCGCCTCCCCTTGCTGCCGCCGTTTCAACCCCTACTATGCAGCCGCTGCGGCCAAGGCCAACCTCGAGGACGCCGCGCCCCGATCAAGCGCCGCCGCGCGAGAGTGTCCCGATGCGAACCGAGCAAGCCCAACCCGTCCGCCTGTCCGACTACCGAGTCCCGGACTACCTGATCGAAACGGTCGACCTCGATGTCCGGCTGGCCCGCCAAGCGACGCAGGTCACCTCGCGGCTGCGGATCCGGCCGAACCCGCAGGGACGCGCCCATGCGCCGCTGCTCCTCGACGGCGACGATCTCACCCTGCGCCGCGCCCTTCTCAACGACGAAGCCTTCGCGCCGGACGCCTTCCATGCCACCCCCGACCGCTTCACGCTTCGCGCGCCGCCGCAGCAGCCGTTCACGCTGTTGGTTGAAACGGAGCTCGATCCCAGCGCCAACCTCAAGCTGATGGGCTTGTACCGGTCCGGCAGCGCCTATTGCACGCAATGCGAAGCGGAAGGCTTTCGCCGGATCACCTATTTCCTCGACCGGCCGGACGTGCTCAGCGTCTACACCGTCCGCATCGAGGCCGAGCGCGCGGACGCGCCCATCCTCCTTTCCAACGGCAATCTTGTCGAGGCCGGCCCGGTCACGGGAACCGAGCGGCATTTCGCGATGTGGCACGATCCCCATCCCAAGCCCTGCTACCTTTTCGCCCTCGTCGGCGGCGACCTCGCCAGCCTGCACGACCGCTTCACCACCGCCGGGGGTCGCGACGTGGCGCTCGCCATCTACGTCGAGCCAGGCAAGGCGGACCGTGCCGGCTACGCGATGGACGCTTTGAAGCGCTCGATGCGCTGGGACGAAGAGGCCTTCGGGCGGGAATACGACCTCGACGTCTTCAACATCGTCGCCGTGTCCGACTTCAACATGGGGGCGATGGAGAACAAGGGCCTCAACGTCTTCAACGAGAAGTACGTGCTGGCTTCGCCCCGCACGGCCACCGACGCGGACTATGCCGGGATCGAGACGGTGATCGCCCACGAATATTTCCACAACTGGACGGGCAACCGCATCACCTGCCGCGACTGGTTCCAGCTCTGCCTCAAGGAAGGTCTCACGGTTTTCCGCGATCACGAGTTCTCGGCCGACCAGCGCTCGCGCCCGGTGCGCCGCATCGCCGATGTGCGGGCCCTGCGGGCAAGCCAGTTCCCCGAGGATGCCGGCCCGCTCGCCCACAACGTGCGCCCCAGCGTTTATCGCGAGATCAACAACTTCTACACCGCGACCATCTACGAGAAGGGCTCGGAAGTCATCCGCATGCTCAAGGTGCTGCTGGGCGACGAGGCCTTCCGCCGCGGCATGGACCTGTACTTCGAGCGCTGCGACGGCACGGCGACGACG
>CAXTMA010000017.1:0-24240 GCA_964245015.1 uncultured Beijerinckiaceae bacterium
CCTACGTCTGCATCGACTTCGGCTTCTGGAACAAGCTGTTCGGCACGTCCGGCGCGAGCGATCGGGTGTGGCGGGCCGGTGCCGAGACGACGCTGTCGGCGACGCTGCTCGTCTTTCTCTTCGCTTATCTCAATCTCAGTCGCTGGCACGTCCGAGCCTCGCGCGTTGCCGCGATTTGGCTCGTCTTCCTGGTCGCGCTGATCGCCTTCGCCGTGTACGACGCCCCCGTCGCGTCCGGCGTCGCCCGTATCTCGCTGGCCACCATCACCGGCGTCGGCTTTATCCTCGTGCTCTACCTGTCGACGCACGGCTACGACCGCGCGGTGATGCTGATCCCGACTTGGTTCCTTCTGCTGGCTTGGGTGATCTGCGCCTCCTTCACCGTCACCGGCACGCTCACCAACGACCTCGTGTCCCCGGCTCTGATCGGTGGCCTCGTTCTGATCGTGATGCTGATCGGATTCACCATCCTGCAGAACGCCTTCGCCGGCGGCGGGCTTGGCATGGGGCCGGTCTCGGACGCCAGCCGCAAGGCGCTCGCCCTGACCGGCTGCGGCGATACCATCTTCGATTGGGACGTGCCGGCCGACCACGTCTTCGTGTCGCCCGAGATCGAGGCGCAGCTCGGGATCGCCCGGGGCACGCTGGAGGGGCCGGCAACGAATTGGTTCGACGTCCTCCACCCCTTCGAGCGAGACCGCTACCAGGCCTGCCTCGACACGGTGCTGGAGCAGCGGCGCGGCCGCATCCACCAGGAGTTCCGACTGCGCGCCGCCGACGGGCACTACTTCTGGTACGCGCTGCGCGCCCGCCCCGTGGTCGGTCCCGAGGGGGAGGTGGTGCGCGTGGTCGGCACCCTGTCCGACGTAACCGAGGGCAAGGTTGCCGAAGAGCGTCTGCTCCACGATGCCGTCCACGACAATCTCACCGGCCTGCCCAACCGCGAGCTGTTCTTCGATCGCCTCGACGCGGCTCTGACCTTCGCCGGCAACGATCCGCGCCTGCGCCCGACCGTGTTCTTCATCGACGTCGATCACTTCAAGCGCATCAACGAGGGCGTCGGTCTCTCCGCCGGCGACTCCATCCTGCTCACCCTCTCGCGGCGTTTGTCGCGGCTGGTGAAGCCGCAGGATACGGTGTCGCGGCTCGGCGCCGACCGCTTCGCGGTAATCGTATTGTCGGAGAACGACCCCGAGCAGACCTTGGCTTTGGCGAACGTGGTTCGCCGTGCCCTGTCCACCCCCGTCACCTACGCCGAGCGCGAGATTCCGCTCACCGCCTCGATCGGCCTTGCCTTCTTCGACGGTCAGGCGCAGGCCCGGCGCGAGGACATGCTGAAGGATGCCGAGATCGCGATGCGGCACGCCAAGAAGGGCGGCGGCAACCGCATCGAGGTGTTCCGACCGGTGATGCGCACGCTGCGCTCGGATCGCGTGGCGCTGGAAGCCGACCTCCGGCGCGCCCTCGACCGCGGTGAGATCAAGGTGTTCTTCCAGCCGGTCGTGCGGCTGGAGGATCGGACCGTGGCCGGCTTCGAGGCGCTACTGCGCTGGGACAACCCTCGCGTCGGGCGCTTGGGTCCGGCGGAATTCATGCCGCTCGCCGAAGAAACCGGCTCGGTCGTCGACCTCGGCATCTTCGCCCTGGAGCGCACGGCCCGCGAGCTTGCCGCTTGGCAGCGGGCGCTCGACGTCGATCCACCGATCTTCGCCTCCGTCAACGTCTCGTCGCGCCAGCTCCTGCGCCACGACCTGCTTCAGGACATCAAGGCGGTGCTGACCCGCTGCGAGGTGACGCGGGGCAGCCTCAAGCTCGAACTGACCGAGAGCCTCGTGATGGAAAACCCGGAGTATGCCGCACAGATCCTGACCCGCATCCGCGAGTTGGGCGCCGGCCTGTCGCTGGGCGATTTCGGCACCGGCTATTCCTCGCTCTCGTACCTCCAGCGCTTTCCCTTCGATACCATCAAGATCGATCGTGCCTTCGTCCACAGCGCCGCCACGCGGGGCAGCAAGCCGGTCATCCTGCGCTCCATGGTGGCGCTGGCCCACGACCTTGGGATGGAGGTGGTGGCGGAGGGCGCGGAAACGGAGTCGGATGCGATCGAATTGTATCAGCTCGGCTGCGAGTACGCGCAGGGCTACGCCTTCGGGCATCCGATCAGCGCCGTGGACGCGCGCAAGCTCGTCGGTGCGGCAACGATCGCAGCGTGAGGTTTTGCCATGTCGGATTTGATGAACCTGCTCGAAGGCGTGCGGACGATAGCGATCGTCGGCCTGTCGGACAAGCCGTCGCGAGCCTCGCACGAGGTCGCCACCTTCCTGGTCGGGCGGGGCTACGACTGCGTCGGCGTCAACCCCGTCCTTTCCGGCCGCACGGTCGCCGGCATTCCGGTGGTGGCCTCGCTCGCCGACTTGGCCCATCCGGTCGATATGGTCGACATCTTCCGGGCTTCCGATCAGGCCGGCGGAGTCGTCGATGAGGCGCTGGGCCTGGCTTCGCCGCCGCGAGTTGTCTGGATGCAGCTCGGCGTCGTCGACCATGACGCCAAGGCGAGGGCTGAGGCGGCCGGCCTGACCGTCGTGATGGATGCCTGCCCGAAGGTGGTTCTCGGCGGCCACTGAGCGCAGGCCGCGAAGCAGCAGTCCGCTCAGCGCCCGATCGCGCGCAGCCCGACCAGCGCCGCGTGAACGGAGCGCAGCCATTCTTCCGTGCCAGTGGCGCGATGATCGAGAACGACTTTCTCCGCTTCGTCGGCGGGAATGAGGTCCTGTTCCAACATCGACATCATCCAGGCGGCGGCGAGCTTTTCCGCTACGCCGCGCTCGTCCGCCGTAGCCCGCGCGAGACGCGCGCTGCTGGTTTCAAGCATTCTTGATCCTCCCTTGAGCGTTGCAGAAGATAGAGCGGTCGTGGGCAAAGTCGCGCCGATCGCGTGCCACCTCGAATGGCTGCAAGGCGAGGGTGGCGTCCCTTGACGCCTCCGCCGATTTCCCGGAAGTCCACGCCTCAACCGGAGTTTGCCAGCGTGTTCGCCCTACCCCGATCCGACTTCCTGCGCGTTCTGCGGGAGCGCGGCTTCATTCACCAGTGCTCCGACCTCGTCGGCCTCGATGAGAAGGCGCTTGCGGGCGAATTGACAGCCTACATCGGCTTCGACTGTACGGCGCCCTCGCTGCACGTCGGCTCCCTGCTGCCCATCATGCTGCTGCGCTGGCTGCAGAAGACCGGTGGCCGGCCGGTGGTGCTGGTCGGCGGCGGCACGACGCGGGTCGGCGATCCCTCGGGCAAGGACGAAAGCCGCAAGCTGCTCTCCCTGGACGACATCGAGCGTAACAAGCTCGCGTTGCAGGAGGTTTTCGCGAGCTTCGTCACTTTCGGCGACGGTCCCGGCAAGGCGCTGCTGGTGGACAACGCCGATTGGCTCACCGGCCTGAACTGGATCGACTTCCTGCGCGACGTCGGCCGCCACTTCTCGGTAAACCGGATGCTGGCGATGGATTCGGTCAAGCTGCGCCTGGATCGCGATCAAGAGCTGTCGTTCCTCGAATTCAACTATATGTGCTGCCAAGCCTATGATTTCGTGGAGTTGTCACGGCGCCACGGCGTCACCCTGCAGATGGGCGGGTCGGACCAGTGGGGCAACATCATCACCGGGCTCGACCTCGGCCGGCGGATGGGCACACCGCAGCTTTACGCCTTGACCACGCCGCTGCTGACGACCGCGACGGGCGCCAAGATGGGCAAGACGGCGAAAGGCGCGGTTTGGCTCAGCCGCGACCTGCTGCCGGTGTTCGACTACTGGCAGTTTTGGCGCAACTGCGACGACGGCGATGTCGGCCGCTTCCTTCGCCTGTTCACCGAATTGCCGCTCGATGAGGCGGCGCGGCTGGAAGCACTCGGCGGCACCGAGATCAACGAGGCCAAGAAGATCCTCGCCACCGAAGCGACGGCGATGCTGCACGGGCGCGAGGACGCTGGGCGGGCGGCTGAAACGGCGCGGCGCACGTTCGAGGAGGGGATCGCCGCCGACGACCTTCCCAGCGTCACCGTATCGTCGGCGGAGTTCGCGGCCGGTGTCGGCGTGCTCACGGCCTTCCAGCGGGCCGGGCTCGTCACCTCGGCGAGCGAGGCTCGCCGCAGCATCAAGGGTGGCGGGCTCAAGGTCAACGATGAAACGGTGACGGACGAGCGCGCCATGCTGGGAAGCGGCGACCTCCGCGAGGGCGCTGTGAAGCTCTCGCTCGGACGCAAGCGCCACGTCCTGTTGAGATCGCTCTGACGACCCCGCCCGAGCGACCTCGGCGACGGATCAGGTCTCGTGCTTGGCCTTGAGCACGGCATCGATCGCCGACGTGACCTCCGCGATCGAGGCCATACCGTCAACGACGTGCAACTCGCCCTGTTCCCGAAAATAGGCCGACACCGGCGCGGTCTGCTCGCGGAAGGTGACGAGGCGCTGGTGGAAGGCTTGCGGATTGTCGTCCGGGCGTGGCGTGCCGCCCTTGGCCAAAGTGTCGTCGACGCGCGTCTGCATGCGGGCGACCAGCGCGGCCTCGTCGACACTCAGCTCGATCACCGCGTCGAGGCGCATGGCTTTCTCGGCCAGCAACGCCTCCAGCGCGCTGGCCTGGGCAACCGTGCGGGGAAAGCCGTCGAGGATGAACCCGCGTGATGCGTCCGCCTCCTCGATGCGATCGCCGATGAGTTTTATCACGATCTCGTCGGGCACCAGCTTGCCGGCCTTCATGATGGCGTCCGCCTCGCGACCGACCGGAGTCTGCGCCTTGACGGCGGCGCGCAGCATGTCGCCGGTGGACAGTTGCAGGATCCCGAACTCGGCCATCAACCGGGCAGCCTGAGTCCCCTTGCCGGCCCCGGGCGGCCCCAGCAGAACAAGCCTCATCGACGTCTACCCTTCAGCTTGGCCTTCTTGATGAGGCCCTCGTACTGATTGGCGTAGAGGTGGGCGCTGACCTGCGCAACCGTGTCCATCGTCACACTGACCACGATCAACAGCGACGTTCCGCCGAAGTAGAACGGCAGATTGGCCCAGGAGATCAGGATTTCGGGAAGGAGGCAGATGATGGCGAGATAGGCGGCCCCAAGCACGGTGATCCGCATCAGGATCTTGTCGAGGTATTGCGAGGTGCGCTCTCCCGGCCTGACGCCCGGTACGAAGCCGCCGTGCTTCTTCAGGTTGTCGGAGGTTTCCTGCGGGTTGAAGACGATGGCCGTGTAGAAGAACGTGAAGAACACGATGAGGCCGATGTAGGCCAGCATGTACAGCGGCCGGCCGTGGCCGAAGTAGGTCGTGATGAAGCCGAGGATGCCGCTGCTGCCACCGTTCTGGGTGAAGTTGGCGACGGTTGTCGGCAGCAACAGCATCGAGGAGGCGAAGATCGGCGGAATCACGCCCGAGGTGTTCAGCTTCAGCGGCAGGAACGAAGTCTGTCCCTCGTAAACGCGATTGCCCTGTTGGCGCTTAGGATAGGTGATGAGAACCCGGCGCTGCGCCCGCTCCATAAAGACGATGAAGGCGATTACCGCAACCGCCATCACCGTGACAACCAGGATGAGGCCGAACGAGATCGCGTGCTGGCGCCCGAGTTCGAGCGTGTTGGCGATGGCCGAGGGGAACGCCGCGATGATGCCGGCGAAGATGATCAGCGACGAGCCGTTGCCGATGCCGCGCGAGGTGATCTGCTCGCCGAGCCACATCAGGAACATGGTCCCACCCATCAGGGTCAGCACGGTGGAAATCCGGAAAAACCAGCCGGGATCGGACACGACGTTCTGCTGCGTCTCAAGCCCGACCGCGATGCTGTAGGCTTGGAAGAGAGCCAGGAACACGGTGAGGTAACGCGTATACTGATTGATGATCTTGCGGCCGGACTCGCCCTCCTTCTTCAACGCTTCCAGCGAGGGCACCACCGAGGTGAGCAACTGGATGATGATGGAAGCGGAGATGTAGGGCATGATGTTGAGGGCAAAGATCGCCATGCGCTGCACGGCGCCGCCCGAGAACATGTTGAACAGCTCGAGCACACCCTGCTTGTGGCTGTTGAAATTTGCCTGAAACGCGGCCGGATCTATTCCCGGCAGCGGGATGTAGGTGCCGAGCCGATAGATGATCAGCGCACCCAGCGTGAACCAAAGACGCTTCTTCAGCTCGTCCGCCTTGGAAAAGGTGCTCCAATTCACATTCGCCGCGAGCTGCTCTGCCGCCGATGCCATGGTCTGCTCCCGGATCCGTTCTTCGCGGCGCCGCTGATGTGGGTTGCAACCGTTCGACGCGAACGCGACATCGCGTGTCGCCCCGATGTGGGACGGGCCGGGGTGCTTCGCCAGAGATCGCCCGCCGTTGCGACGAATGTCTCAGGCCGAGCCTACGCTCCCCGAGCCGGCCGCTAACCCTCGGCCGGCTTGGCAACGAGCAAGGTGACGCTGCCGCCGGCCGCCTCGATGGTCGCGATCGCCCCCTTCGAAGCGGCGGCGACCTCGAAGGCCAGCGTCGTCGTCAACTCACCGACGCCGAGGATCTTCACCCCGTCGCGCGGCTTCGAGCACACGCCGGCGGCGACAAGCGCTTCCACCGTCACGGCCGCACCAGTCGCCAGCTTGCCGGCTTCGACGGCCTGCTGGATGCGCCCGACGTTGACCTCGTTGTAGTCGGTCGAGAAGGGGTTCCAGAATCCGCGCTTGGGCAGCCGGCGATGCAACGGCATCTGGCCGCCCTCGAACGCCTTGATGGCCACGCCGGTGCGGGCCTTCTGGCCCTTGACGCCGCGCCCAGCCGTCTTGCCCTTGCCCGACCCGATTCCCCTGCCGACGCGCATCCGGTTCTTGGAAGAGCCGGGATTATCGCGGATCTCATTGAGCTTCATCGCGGCGCTCCTTCTTCCACCACGCGGACAAGATGGGCGACGGTCGCGATCATGCCGCGCACGGCCGGCGTGTCTTCAAGCGACGAGCGCCGCCCGATCTTGTTGAGGCGCAGGCCGATCAGGGTCTGGCGCTGATAGGCCGGACGCCCGATCGGACTGCCGGTCTGCTCGACCAACACTTTACCTGACGGTCCGCCTTGCTGCTGAGCCATCGAAGTCTCCTCACGCGTCCGCAGATGCGGATTCGGCGTCGCCGCCGATGCGCCGGCTTTGCAGGACCGACACCTTCATGCTGCGACGCGCGGCCACCGCGCGGGGCGAATCCTCGCTTTTCAGGGCGTCGAAGGTCGCGCGGATCATGTTGTATGGGTTGGACGAGCCCTGCGACTTCGCCACCACGTCGTTCATGCCCAGCGTTTCAAAGATCGCGCGCATCGGACCGCCAGCGATGATACCGGTGCCGGCCGGCGCGGCGCGCAGCACCACGCGGCCGGCGCCATGGCGTCCGATCACGTCGTGATGCAGGGTGCGGCCCTCGCGCAACGGCACCCGGATCAGGCCGCGCTTGGCCGATTCCGTCGCTTTACGGATCGCTTCCGGAACTTCGCGAGCCTTGCCGTGGCCAAAGCCGACGCGGCCCTTCTGGTCTCCAACGACGACGAGCGCGGCGAAGCCGAAACGTCGGCCGCCCTTCACCACCTTGGCGACGCGGTTGATGTGCACCAGGCGATCGACGAACTCGCCGTCGCCGTCCCTGTCGCGGCGATCCCGGTCGCGTCCGCCGCGACCACCGCCATCCCGTCCTTCAGCCATACTCTCTTCTCACTTGCGCGGGCGGCGAAGGGCCGGTCCCGCTCGCTTCGAAATCAGAACACCCGATCACAGCGCCGAGCGTTTAGAACGTCGAGCCTCAGAATGCCAAGCCGCCCTCGCGGGCGCCTTCGGCCAACGCCTTGACGCGGCCGTGATACATGTAGCCGCCGCGGTCGAACACCACCTCGGTGACGCCCGCCGCCTTGGCCCGCTCGGCGATCAGCTTGCCGATCGCAGCCGCCGCCTCGACGTTGGCGCCGGTCTTCAAGCCCTCGCGTTGCGCTTTCTCCAGCGAGGAGGCGGCGGCCAGGGTACGCCCGGCCGCATCGTCGATGATCTGGCAGTAGATCTGCTTCGATGTCCGGTGAACCGACAGCCGCGGCTTGCCATAGGCCCGCTCGCGCAAAGACTTGCGCACGCGAGCCTTGCGCCGCTCGGATGATCCAGTGTCCCTTGCCATCGCCTTACTTCTTCTTGCCTTCCTTGCGGAAGATGAACTCGTCCGAATACTTGACGCCTTTGCCCTTGTAAGGCTCCGGCGGACGATAGGCCCGGATCTCGGAAGCGACCTGCCCGACCTGCCGCTTGTCGATGCCCGATACATGGATCTCGACCGGGCGCGGCGTGGTGATGGTGATCCCCTCCGGGATGGGAAAAGGCACATCGTGGCTGTAGCCGAGCGACAGCTGCAGGATCTTACCCTGAACGGCGGCCTTGTAGCCGACGCCGTTGATGTCGAGGCGGCGGGTGAAACCGGTGGTGACGCCGAGCACGAGGTTGTTCACCTGCGCCCGACTGGTGCCCCACATCGCCTGAGCCCGCTTGTCCACGCTTCGCGGCACGACGCTCACCTCGTCGTTGGCGAACGACACGGACACCTCGCTCGGGCAGGTGAAATGCAGCTCGCCCTTGACGCCCTTCACCGACACTTTCTGCCCCTCGACCGTCGCGGTGACGCCCTTGGGGATGGGGACGGACTTCTTGCCGACGCGTGACATGATGATGTTCCCTTTCAGCGCCGGTCAGAAGACCTTGCAGAGCACTTCGCCGCCGACGTTGGCCTCGCGGGCCATGTGATCGGCCATGACACCCTTCGGCGTCGACATGATGGTGATACCCAGGCCGTTGGCGACGCGCGGCATGCCGTCCACTGCCGCGTACACCCGTCGCCCAGGCTTCGACACCCGCGAAATCTCGCGGATCACGGGCTGACCGTCGTGATATTTGAGCTCGATCTCGAATTCGGTCCGGCCGTTGCCGTATTCCGTCGTCGAATAGCCGCGAATATAACCTTCCTGCTCAAGAACGTCGAGCACGTTGGCGCGCAGCCGCGAACCCGGCGTCTGCACCTTGCCCTTGCGACGCATCCCGGCGTTGCGGATGCGGGTGAGCATGTCGCCCAGAGGATCGTTCATGGCGCGCCCTCCCTCACCAGCTCGACTTGACGAGACCGGGGACGAGACCCCTGGAACCGAGTTCGCGCAGGGCGATGCGCGACATCCGCATCTTGGAGTAGACGGCGCGGGGCCGTCCGGAAATGTCGCAACGGTTGCGCACGCGCTCGGGCGCGGAGTTGCGCGGCACCTCGTTGAGCCGCAGCCTCGCCTCGAAACGCTCCTCGATGGGCAGCGACTCGTTGTTGGCGATACCCTTCAGCCGCTTGCGCCGGGCGGCGTAGCGCTTCACCAGCGCCATCTTCCGCTTGTTGTTCTCAATCGCGCTTTTCTTGGCCATCGATCATTCTCCTGGTGTCCGCGTCTGAGCCGGCTCCTTGGAGCGGCTCACTGCCGGAACGGGAAGTTGAAGGCGCGCAGCAGCGCCCGCGCCTCGTTATCGGTCCTGGCGGTGGTGCACACGATGATGTCCATGCCCAGGATCGACTCGACCTTATCGTAATCGATCTCCGGGAACACGATGTGCTCCTTGATCCCCATTGCGAAATTGCCGCGCCCGTCGAAGCTCTTCGTGCTGAGGCCGCGGAAGTCGCGCACGCGCGGCAGGGCGATGGTGATGAGCCGGTCGAGGAACTCGTACATGCGCACCTTGCGCAGCGTCACCTTGGCGCCGATCGGCATGTTCTCGCGCACCTTGAAGGTCGAGATGGCGTTGCGCGCCCGCGTGATCACCGGGCGCTGCCCGGCGATGAGGGCGAGGTCGGCCGCGGCGAGCGTCACCTTCTTGGTGTCGTTGACGGCCTCGCCGACGCCCATGTTGAGCACGATCTTCTCGATCGACGGCACTTCGAAAGGGTTCTTGTAGTTGAACTCCTCGATCATCTTCTGACGTACGACTTCGGCATAATGCGTGCGCAGGCGCGGCTCGTAACCTTCCGGCACGCCGAGGCTGTCGTCGGATGCGACCTGATAGGATAGCGAGCCACGACCGATCTTCTCGGTAGGGACGGCCTTCGAGTCTTTCTTGACGTCCTTGCCGCCGCCGGCGCCCTTGGCTCCGCCTTTGGGGGGAGCGCCCTTGCCGCCCTTCGCGTCAGCCATCGATCAGGTCTCCGGAAAGCTTGGCGAAGCGGACCTTGCGGCCGTCTTCGAGGATCTTGAAGCCGACGCGGCTCGGCTTGCCGTCGCGAGGATCGGCGATGAGGAGGTTGGACAGGTGGATCGAGGCCTCCTTGGACACGATGCCGGCCTCCTGGTTCTGCGTCTGCTTCTGGTGCTTCTTGACGAGATTGATGCCCTGCACCAGCGCCCGCGAATCCTTGGGGATGACCTGCATCACCTTGCCGGTGCGACCCTTGTCGCGTCCGGTGATGACGACGACGCTGTCACCCTTCTTGATCTTGGCGGCCATCACAGCACCTCGGGGGCGAGCGAGATGATCTTCATGTGGTTGCGCGCGCGCAGTTCGCGCGGCACCGGCCCGAAGATGCGGGTGCCGACCGGCTCGGAATTGTTGTTGATCAGCACGGCGGCATTGCCGTCGAAGCGGATGACCGAGCCGTCGGCGCGCTTGATGTCCTTGGCGGTGCGTACGACCACCGCCTTCATCACATCGCCCTTCTTGACGCGGCCGCGCGGGATCGCCTCCTTGATGGAAACCACGATGATGTCGCCCACCGCCGCGTAGCGGCGCTTCGAGCCACCGATCACCTTGATGCACATCACGCGACGCGCGCCGGAGTTGTCGGCGATGTCGAGGTTCGTCTGCACCTGTATCATGGCCTGAGGCCCTTCCTTTCAGATCGGTTTCCGCATCACCCGAGGCAACGCGGACTACGCCTGGAGGGGATCGCGATCCCCGCGGCTAAGGTGGCTTGGTGACCAAGCCGGTGATCATCTTCAGCTTGCGGCCGCGCCGCCGGCCCGGTCGACGACGATCCAGCGCTTCAATCGCGAGATCGGCTTGGTTTCCTCGATCGACACGGCGTCGCCGACCTTGAAGTCCCCGGCCTCGTCATGAGCATGGTAGTTCTTCGATCGACGCACGGTCTTCTTGAGCAACGGATGGGTGAAGCGGCGTTCCACCTTCACAACAACGGTCTTCTCCTGCTTGTCGGAGACGACCACGCCCTGCAGAACTCGCTTCGGCATATGTCTTTCAATCCTTACTTCGCAGCCGCGCCGGCATTCGCGGTGCGCTTGGCCTGCGAGTTGGCCAGCTTGGCGTTCGCCAGCGTCTTGGCGCGGGCGATGTCGCGGCGCACGACGCGCACCCGCGCGGTATTCTCCAACTGCCCGGTGGCGCGCTGGAAGCGCAGGTTGAACTGCTCCTTCTTGAGGTTCAGCACTTCCTGTTCAAGCTGGTCGTCGCTCATCGCCCTGAGGTCGCCCAGACGGTTCTTCGACTTCATGATGAGGGCCCCTGATCGGCGATGCGCTCGATGAAGCGGGTCTTGATCGGCAGCTTGGCGGCGGCAAGCGTCAAGGCCTCCTTGGCGGTCGCCACGGAAACGCCGTCGAGCTCGAACATGATCCGCCCCGGCGCCACGCGGGCGGCCCAGAACTCGATGCCGCCCTTGCCCTTGCCCATGCGCACCTCAGTCGGCTTCTTGGTCACCGGCACGTCGGGGAAGATGCGGATCCACACCCGGCCGGCACGCTTCATGTGGCGCGTCATCGCCCGCCGAGCCGCCTCGATTTGGCGGGCGGTGACGCGATCGGGCTCCATCGCCTTCAGGCCGAACTGGCCGAAGTTCAACTCCGTGCCGCCCTTCGAGGCGCCGCGGATGCGGCCCTTGAAGGTTTTACGGAACTTCGTCTTCTTGGGTTGCAACATCGGGTGAAACTCTTAGCCGTATCTGAAGGATCAGGCCGCGTCGCGATCGCGGTCGCGGCGGTGCCGGCGCTCGCCGCCGCCGTGGTCCTGCTCGGCGAACTTGCGATCCTGCGCCATCGGATCATGCTCCAGGATTTCGCCCTTGAAGATCCATACCTTGATACCGCATGTGCCGTAAGCCGTGTGCGCCGTCGCCGTTCCATAATCGACGTCGGCCCGCAGCGTGTGCAGCGGCACCCTGCCTTCGCGATACCATTCCAGCCGGGCGATCTCGGCACCGCCGAGGCGGCCGGAGCAGTTGATGCGAATGCCCTCGGCACCCAGGCGCATCGCCGACTGCACGGCACGCTTCATCGCCCGCCGGAAAGCGACGCGGCGCTCAAGCTGCTGCGCGATGGAGTCAGCCACCAGCATGGCATCGACCTCGGGCTTGCGCACCTCGACGATATTGATGACCACTTCCGAGTCGGTCATCTTGGCGACCAGCTTGCGGATCTTGTCGATATCGGCGCCCTTCTTGCCGATGACCACGCCGGGCCGGGCGGAATGTATCGTCACCCGGCACTTCTTGAGAGGGCGCTCGATGATGATCTTCGACACCGCCGCCTGCTTCAACGTCTTCATCAGGGCCGCGCGGATCGCGATGTCCTCGTGGAGCAGATCGGCGTAGTGGTTCTTGCCGGCGAACCAGCGGGAGTCCCAGGTTCGGTTGATGCCGAGCCGGAGGCCGATGGGATTGACCTTCTGTCCCATGCTTTCTCCTAGGCTGCCTTGCTGGCGGGTTGTGCCGCGACTTCGCGGACGACGATGGTGAGATTGGCGAAAGGCTTGCTGATGCGACCAGCCCGGCCGCGCGCGCGCGGGCTGAAACGCTTCATCACGATGGCCTTGCCGACATGCGCCTCGGCGACGACGAGATCGTCGACGTCGAGGTCGTGGTTGTTTTCCGCGTTCGAAATCGCGCTCTGCAACGTCTTGCGGACTTCAACCGCGATGCGCTTCTGCGAGAACTCAAGATCGGCGAGCGCCGCCTCGACCCGCTTGCCACGGATGAGTTGGGCCAGCAGGTTGAGCTTTTGCGGGCTGACGCGAAGCATCCTGCAGACCGCCTTGGCCTCGTTCTCGGCCAGCGAGCGGGGCGTCTTCTCCTTGGACATCAGCCCCTCTCCTAGTTTCTCTTGGCCTTCTTGTCGGCCGCATGACCCTGGAAGGTCCGCGTCGGCGAGAACTCGCCGAGCTTGTGGCCGATCATGTCCTCGGTGACGTTCACCGGGATGTGCTTGTGCCCGTTGTAGACGCCAAAGGTCAGTCCGACGAACTGCGGCAGAATGGTCGAGCGGCGGCTCCAGGTCTTGATGACTTCCGAGCGCTTTGAGTTGCGCGCGTTCTCCGCCTTCTTCAACATGTATCCGTCGATGAACGGACCCTTCCAGATCGATCGCGCCATCGCCTTAGCCCTTCTTGCTCTTGTGACGCGATGTCACGATGAAATGATCGGTCGACTTGTTCGAGCGGGTCTTCTTGCCCTTGGTCGGCTTGCCCCAGGGCGTCACGGGATGGCGTCCGCCCGACGTGCGGCCTTCGCCGCCGCCGTGGGGATGGTCGACCGGGTTCATGGTGACGCCGCGGTTGTGCGGACGCCGTCCCAGCCAGCGTGAGCGCCCGGCCTTGCCGATCGAGGCGTTCATGTGATCGGGGTTGGACACCGCACCGACGGTGCCGAAGCACTGCCCATGAACGAGGCGCTGCTCGCCGGAGTTCAGCCGCACGATGACGTACCCCTGGTCGCGTCCCACGACCTGGGCGAATGTCCCGGCCGAGCGCACCATCGCGCCGCCCTTGCCGATCTTCAGCTCCACGTTGTGGACGATCGTACCCACCGGCATGTTGGCCAGCGCCATCGCGTTGCCCGGCTTCACGTCGACCTGAGCCCCCGATACCACCTCGTCGCCGACGGCGAGGCGCTGCGGCGCCAGGATGTAGCTGAGCTCGTCGTCGGCGTAGCGGATCAGCGCGATGAAGGCCGAACGGTTGGGGTCATACTCCAGCCGCTCCACCTTGGCCGGCATGTCGAGTTTGCGCCGCCTGAAGTCGACCACGCGGTAGGCCTGCTTGTGGCCGCCGCCGCGAAAGCGCACGGTGACGCGGCCGGTGTTGTTGCGGCCACCGGCGGAATGGAGCCCTTCGGTGAGCCCCTTGACCGGCTTGCCTTTATGCAGGCCCGAACGATCGACGATGACGAGCTGGCGAAGGCTCGGCGTGATCGGATTGAATGTCTTGAGTGCCATGACTGAACCCTACAGACCCGTGGTCACATCGATGCGATCACCCTCGGCGAGCGTGACGATGGCCTTCTTGGAGTCCGATTGGCGGCCGCGGATGCCGCGGAAGCTCTTGACCTTGCCCTTGCGGTTGAGGGTGTTCACCCCCGTCACCTTGACCTCGAACAGCCGCTCCACCGCGGTCTTGATCTCGTCCTTGGTCGCGTCCCTGCGGACGTTGAAGACGACCTTGTTCAGTTCGGCCGCCAGCGTCGCTTTTTCCGTGATCACCGGCGCGAGGATCACATCGTAGTGCCTGGCCTCGATGGTTGCCTTGGCCGTGACTGCTTTGGCAGCGCTCATCGGAACCGCGCCTCCAGCGCATCCACCGCCGCCCTGGTCAGGACCAGCTTGTCGCGGCGCAGTATGTCGTAAACGTTGAGGCCCTGGATCGGCAGCACGTCGATGTTGCGGATGTTGCGGGCGGCATTGGCGAAGTGTTCGTTCGGCTCTGCGCCATCGACGATCAAGGCGTTCCACAGCCCGATCTTGCCAAAGTTGGCGACCAGAGCCTTGGTCTTGGCCTCGGCCACCGTGGCGTCGGCCCATACGATCAGGCCGCCCTCCTTGGCCTTGGCCGATAGCGCGTGCTTCAACGCCAGCGCCCGCACCTTCTTCGGCAGATCGTGGGCGTGGTCGCGCGACACCGGGCCGAACGCCCTGCCGCCGCCGCGAAACTGCGGGGCGCGAGCCGATCCGTGGCGAGCGCCGCCCGATCCCTTCTGCTTCACCAGCTTCTTGCCGGTCCGCCAGATGTCGGCGCGACCCTTACACTGGTGCGTGCCGGCCCGACGCTTGGCGAGCTGATAGCGGACCATGCGGGCGATCAGGTCGCGACGCGGCTCAAGGCCGAAAATGGCATCGTCGAGTTCGATCGACGATCCAGCGCTCTCGTGGGCGCCGTCATGCGAGGTGATGTCGAGCTTCATGATCCTCAAGCCTCCGCGGACGGCTCGGTGCCGCCGGCTTCGGTGCCGGCATTCTCGTTGGCGGCGTCCTTGCCGACCTCGGCGAGGCGGAACTTGCCGGGCTGCGGCACGTCCTTGGGCAGCGTCTTCTTCACCGCGTCGCGCACGAAGATCCAACCGCCGGCCGTCCCCGGCACCGCGCCCTCGACCAGAATGAGGCCGCGCTCGACGTCGGTCTGCACGACCCGCAGGTTCAAGGTGGTCACCCGTTCGACGCCGAGATGGCCGGCCATCTTCTTGTTCTTGAACGTCTTGCCGGGATCCTGCCGACCGCCGGTCGAACCCAGCGAGCGGTGCGAGATGGAGACGCCGTGAGACGCCCTGAGCCCGCCGAAGTTCCACCGCTTCATGCCGCCGGCGAAGCCCTTGCCGGTCGAGGTCCCGGTGACATCCACGAACTGCCCGGTGACGAAGTGATCGGCGGTGATCTCGGCGCCGATCGGGATGAGGCCGTCCTCGGGAACGCGGAACTCGGCCAGCTTCATCTTCGGCTCGACGTTGGCGATGGCGAAATTGCCTCGCTGCGCCTTGCTGACGTTCTTCACCTTGGCCCGGCCGATGCCGAGCTGCAGCGCCGTATAGCCGTTCGCGTCAATGGTGCGATGAGCCACCACCTGGCAGCCCTCGACCTTGAGCACGGTGACGGGCACATGCTCGCCGGCGTCCGTGAACACCCGCGTCATCCCGACCTTCTGTGCGATAACACCTGACCGCATTGCTTCTGATCTCCCGGAGGCGCCTCGGCGAGGGGCGACGCTCCGTCATCCAACCTGTTCGGGATTCGAATTGAAAGGCGTGGTCCTAGAGCTTGATCTCGACGTCGACGCCGGCGGCGAGATCAAGCTTCATCAACGCGTCCACCGTCTGCGGGGTGGGGTCCACGATGTCGAGAACCCTTTTATGCGTGCGGATCTCGAACTGCTCGCGCGACTTCTTGTCGATGTGGGGCGAGCGGTTCACCGTGAACTTCTCGATCTTGGTCGGCAGCGGAATGGGGCCGCGTACCTGCGCCCCCGTCCGCCGCGCCGTCGAGACGATCTCCTTCGTGGAAGTGTCGAGAACCCGGTGATCGAAGGCTTTGAGCCGGATCCGGATGTTCTGGCCGTTCATTTTCTTTTATCCTTGATGGGGCCAGTTGGCCGGAACAGCGTCAGGCCGTGATCGCAGCCACAACACCGGCACCCACCGTGCGGCCACCCTCGCGGATGGCGAACCGCAGCTTCTCCTCCATCGCGATCGGCACGATCAACTCGACATCCATCGTCACGTTGTCGCCGGGCATCACCATTTCCGTGCCGGCCGGCAACGTCACCACACCGGTCACGTCGGTTGTGCGGAAGTAGAACTGCGGGCGATAGTTGGTGAAGAAAGGCGTATGGCGACCACCTTCGTCCTTGGTGAGGATATAGGCCTCGGCCTTGAACTTGGTGTGCGGCTTCACCGTGCCGGGCTTGCACAGCACCTGGCCGCGCTCGACGTCCTCACGCTTGGTGCCGCGCAGCAGAGCGCCGATGTTGTCACCGGCCTGACCTTGGTCGAGCAGCTTGCGGAACATCTCGACGCCGGTCACGGTGGTCTTCTGGGTCGCCTTGAGGCCGACGATCTCGATCTCCTCGCCGACCTTGACGATCCCGCGCTCAACACGCCCGGTGACGACGGTGCCGCGACCCGAGATCGAGAAGACGTCTTCCACCGGCATCAGGAACGGCAGATCGAGGGGGCGAGCCGGCTGCGGGATGTAGGCGTCGACCGTATCCATCAACTTCAGGATGGCGTCGTGACCGATCTCGGGCTGCTTCGACTCGAGGGCGCACAGGGCCGAACCCTTGGTGATCGGAATGTCGTCGCCTGGAAACTCGTACTTCGACAGCAGTTCGCGAACTTCGAGTTCCACGAGTTCGAGCAGTTCCTCGTCATCGACCATGTCGACCTTGTTCATGAACACGACGAGGGCGGGAACGCCGACCTGGCGGGCGAGAAGGATGTGCTCGCGGGTCTGCGGCATCGGGCCGTCGGCGGCGGAGACGACGAGGATCGCGCCGTCCATCTGCGCGGCGCCGGTGATCATGTTCTTCACGTAGTCGGCGTGGCCGGGGCAGTCGACGTGAGCGTAGTGGCGGTTCTTGGTCTCATATTCGACGTGCGCCGTCGAAATGGTGATGCCGCGGGCCTTCTCTTCCGGCGCCTTGTCGATCTGATCGTAGGCGGTGTAGGTGGCGCCGCCCGTCTCGGCGAGCACCTTGGTGATCGCGGCGGTCAGCGACGTCTTGCCATGATCGACGTGGCCGATCGTGCCGATGTTGCAGTGCGGCTTGGTGCGGGCGAACTTTTCTTTACCCATCGGAGGGCTCCTTCAGGATGCGGGCGCAGGGTTGGGAATGCGAGATGGCCTCAGGTCAACGAATCATGCATATTTGGCCTGAACCTTGGCCGCCTCGCTGGCCGGCACCTGCTCGTAGTGATCGAACTGCATGGTGTAGTTGGCGCGTCCTTGCGAGAAGGAGCGCAGATCGTTGACGTAGCCGAACATGTTGGCGAGCGGCACCATCGCGTTGATGACCACCGCGTTGCCGCGCATGTCCTGGCCCTGCACCTGACCGCGACGGGAGAGGAGATCGCCCATCACGTTGCCGGTGTAGTCCTCGGGCGCCGTCACCTCGACCTTCATGATCGGCTCCAGGAGAACCGGGCCGCCCTCCTTGAGGGCTTCACGGAACGCCGCGCGCGAGGCGATCTCGAAGGCGAGAACGGAAGAATCGACGTCGTGGTACGCGCCATCGATCAAGGTCGCTTTCACGTCGACGATCGGGAACCCGGCGAGGATGCCGGCGCCCATCACCGAGTTGATACCCTTCTCGACCCCGGGCACGTACTCCTTCGGCACGGACCCGCCGATAATCTTCGACTCGAAGGAGGAGCCGGCACCGGGCTCGCTGGGTTCGAACACGATCTTGACGCGGGCGAACTGGCCGGTGCCGCCGGTCTGCTTCTTGTGGGTGTAGTCCTTCTCGATGCGGCGGGTCAGCTTCTCGCGGTAGGCGACCTGCGGCGCGCCGATGTTGGCATCGACCTTATAGGTGCGGCGCAGGATATCGACCTTGATGTCGAGGTGCAGTTCGCCCATCCCCTTGAGGATGGTCTGCCCCGACTCCTGGTCGGTCGACACGCGGAACGAAGGGTCCTCGGCGGCGAGCTTCTGCAGCGCGATGCCGAGCTTCTCCTGGTCGGCCTTGGACTTGGGCTCGATGGCGATCTCGATGACCGGCTCGGGGAACTCCATCCGCTCCAGGATCACCGGCTTGGCAACATCGCACAGCGTGTCGCCGGTGCGGGTATCCTTGAGGCCGGCCAATGCGACGATGTCGCCGGCGTAGGCCTCCTTTATGTCCTCGCGATTGTTGGCATGCATCAGCAGCATGCGGCCGATGCGCTCGCGCTTTTCCTTGGTCGAATTCATCACGCCCGTGCCGGATTCGATGTGGCCGGAGTACACGCGGGCGAAGGTGATGGTGCCGACGAAGGGATCGTCCATGATCTTGAAGGCAAGCATGGAGAAAGGCTCGGCGTCATCGGCATGGCGCAGGATTTCCGCGCCCGACGACACGTCGATCCCCTTGATCGCCTCGACGTCGAGCGGCGAAGGCAGGTAAGCCACGACCGCATCGAGCAGCGGCTGCACGCCCTTGTTCTTGAAGGCCGAGCCGCACAGGATCGGGATGAAGGCGATGTCGCGCACGGCCTTGCGGATCAGCCGCTGCAGCGTCGGCTCGTCGGGATCGACGCCGTCGAAGAAGGCAGTCATCACCTCGTCGTCGAGTTCCACCGCCGCTTCGATCAGCGTCGCGCGCGCCTCCTCAGCGCGAGGCCTGAGGTGTTCGGGGATCTCCTCGTCGTGATACTTGGCGCCGAGCGCTTCGTCTTCCCACACCACGGCCTTCATGCGAACGAGGTCAATGATGCCCTTGAAGTCCGACTCCGAGCCGATCGGAAGCTGGATGCAGACCGGACGCCCGCCGACCTTCGTGCGGATCTCCTCGACGCAGCGGTCGAAGTCGGCGCCGATCTTGTCCATCTTGTTGACGAACACGATGCGCGGCACCTTGTACTTGTCGGCTTGGCGCCACACCGTCTCGGTCTGCGGCTCCACGCCCTGGTTACCGTCGAGAACACACACCGCGCCATCGAGCACGCGAAGAGAGCGCTCGACCTCGATGGTGAAATCCACGTGGCCGGGAGTGTCGATGATGTTGAGGCGCTTGCCGAGCCAGTTGGTCGTCGTCGCGGCGGACGTGATCGTGATGCCGCGCTCCTGCTCCTGCTCCATCCAGTCCATGGTCGCGGCACCGTCGTGCACTTCGCCGATCTTGTGCGACTTGCCGGAGTAGAACAGGATCCGTTCAGTGGTCGTGGTTTTGCCGGCATCGATGTGGGCCATGATGCCGAAGTTGCGGTAGTCTTCGATTTTGTGGACGCGGGGCATCGGGGTTGATCCTCGGAAGCGCGGGGGACGCCTTGAGAGTGTGTTACCAGCGGTAGTGCGAGAAGGCGCGGTTGGCTTCGGCCATGCGGTGCGTGTCTTCGCGCTTCTTGACCGCGTTGCCGCGGTTGTTGGCGGCATCCAGCAGCTCGGCCGAGAGGCGGTCCACCATGGTCTTGTCGTTGCGGCCGCGGGCGGCGGTGATCAGCCAGCGGATCGCCAGCGCCTGCCGGCGCTCCAGCCGAACCTCGACCGGAACCTGGTAGGTAGCGCCGCCGACCCGGCGCGAGCGCACCTCGATCGCCGGCGCGACGTTCTCCAACGCCTGCTTGAACACCGGCAAGGCTTCCTGCCGGGTACGCGTCTCGATGATGTCCATCGCGCCGTAGACGATCGACTCGGCGACCGACTTCTTGCCGTCGTACATGATCGAGTTCATGAACTTCGTCACGATGACGTCGTGGTATTTGGCGTCGGGAATGATTTCGCGCTTTTCGGCGCTGTGGCGGCGGGACATGGAAGCCTCTTAGACTCTGCCGATTGGGTTCAGCCGTGGCCTTCTACTTCGGACGCTTCGCACCGTACTTGGAGCGGCGCTGCTTGCGGTTCTTGACGCCCTGCGTGTCGAGCACGCCGCGCAGGATGTGGTAGCGCACGCCGGGCAGATCCTTGACGCGGCCGCCGCGGATCATCACCACTGAGTGTTCCTGCAGGTTGTGGCCCTCGCCGGGAATGTAGCCGATCACCTCGAAACCGTTGGTGAGACGGACCTTGGCGACCTTGCGCATGGCCGAGTTCGGCTTCTTCGGCGTGGTCGTGTAAACGCGGGTGCAGACGCCGCGCTTCTGCGGGCAGGACTGCAGGTGGCGAGCCTTGGAGCTGTAGGTGCTCGCCACGCGAGGCTTGCGGATGAGCTGGCTGATCGTCGGCATTCTGTGAGAAACCCTGCTGGCCTTTGCCGGCGCCTTCCGGCACCCGTCGTCCTTCGATCGACCCGAACGCGAGCGAGCAGCGCCATCGGCCCGAGGGCTTCTGACGCTGATGCTGAGGCAGAGGATCCCAGGGTCGCCCGGGCTCGTGCATTCCGGCGTCCCACGTCGTGGGACAAGAACAACTCAGTCGCTGGAACGACAGCGTTTAGGTTTCCGAACACTCCGGGGCGCGACGCCCCGAACAGGGAAAGACCTACGGCCTGTCGAAAGTCGGTTCTTCGTAGGCGTGGGATCGCGACGCGTCAACCGTTTTCGCGTTCGCGATCATCGTGAACGCCTGTGCCGGGAGCCGCTGTGAGCAGCCCGGCCGTGTCGTGGCGCGATGTCGGGCCGGTCCGGGCCCCGCAGAGATGAGCGTCGCGGCGATGGTCCGCTCAAGCCACGGCTCCTCGATCGGCCAGTCGCAGGGCCGGTCGAGGAGCAAGGTCCGGCTTCTCGCCTATTGGGCGTAGCTGCAATGGCTGACCCGTCGGACCTGACGGTAGACAGTGGTCGGCACGTTCTCGGTGCGCACCACCGTGCGATAGCGGGTCACAGGGACCTGGACCGACGTCGTCACCGGGCGATAGGAGGTGACCGGGACGTAGCGCGTCTGTGAGATGGTGCGGACGTCGTGCACGGGCACCGTGAAGATCCGTTTCACCGGCCGGTAGATCGTGGTCGGAACGATGTAGCTGTGAGACGACACCGTCGGGGCCGGTGCATAGGCCGGGCCGGGTGCATAGGCCGGGCCGGGTGCATAGGCGGGCGGAGTGCCCGGTCCAGGGCCGTAGCCGTAACCGCCATTGCCCGGACCAACGCCTGCCAAGCCAGCGCCTGCCAAGCCAGCGCCTGCCAAGCCAGCGCCTGCCAAACCAGCTCCGACGCCATAGCCAAGGCCCGTATTGTAGCCGCCGAGACCGCCGTAACCCGAGTTGCCGTATCCGGGTCCGCCGTATCCTCCGCCGTATACCTGGCCACCATCGTAGCCGCCGTACCCCGGACCGTACCCGTAGCCACCGGCCTCGGCGGCGACCGGCATCGCCAAGGCGCAGGCCCCGACGACCAGCGCCGCGAGCCGTGTCGAATTGATACGCATCGATCTAACCCCCGTTCCCGAACACCGGCCGCGCGCCCTACGCATAACGCTGCGTCCCGACATGGGACACCAGCGCGCGGCCTTGACTACGGGCTGCAAGCGACGGTCCGCGGCTCGATGCGATCATGCGTGTGCCGGCCCTGTCATGAAAAAGGCCCGTGTCGCCACGGGCCTTCGCTGTCGACGTCGATCGTGACGCCTTATTCCGCTGCCGGCAGGGCGGGAAATTCGACCGGCTGCGGCTGCCTGTCGGCATTGGCAGCGATGATCATCTCGTCGCGGCTGGTCGCGATCTTGCGCAACTTCGCCATCGCCGCGCCGGTGCCGGCCGGGATGAGGCGGCCGACGATGACGTTCTCCTTCAAGCCTTCCAACGTGTCGGCCTTTCCGTTGACCGCCGCCTCGGTGAGGACGCGGGTGGTTTCCTGGAAGGATGCGGCCGAAATGAAGGACCGGGTCTGCAGCGACGCCTTGGTGATGCCGAGCAGCACCGGGGTGCCAACCGCGATCTTGCCGCCGATGCCGGTGACGCGCGCGTTCTCCTGATCGAGCTCGACCAGATCGACCTGTTCGCCCGACAGGAACTCGGTGTCGCCGGGATCGGTGATGTCGACCTTCTGCAGCATCTGGCGCACGATCACCTCAATGTGCTTGTCGTTGATCGCCACGCCCTGCAGCCGGTACACCTCCTGGATCTCGTTGACGAGGTAGGCGGCAAGCTCCTCCACGCCCTTGATCGCCAGGATGTCGTGCGGCGCCGGATTGCCGTCGACGATGTAGTCGCCCTTCTCCACGACGTCGCCGTCCTGGAGATGGATGTGCTTGCCCTTCGGGATCAGGTATTCGACGGCGTCCGCATCTCCATCGTTGGGCCGGATGGAGAGGCGCTGCTTGTTCTTGTAGTCCTTGCCGAACTGCACCGTGCCCGAGATTTCCGCGATGATCGCGTGATCCTTGGGGCGGCGCGCCTCGAAGAGTTCCGCGACACGCGGCAGACCGCCGGTGATGTCGCGGGTCTTGGCCGAATCCATCGAGACGCGGGCGATGATGTCGCCGGCCTGCACCTTGCCGCCGGGATCGACGCCGATGATGGAGTCGACCGGAAGGGTGTAGCGCGCCTCGCCGCCGCGCTGCAGCTTGGCGGGCTTGCCGTCGGGGCCCTTGATGACGAGGGTCGGCTTCAGGGTCGACGAGCGCTGGTTCATGCGCCAGTCCATCACGATGCGCTTGGAGATGCCGGTCAGTTCGTCGCTCGTCTTCGACATGGAGGCACCCTCCACGAGATCCTCGTAGCCGACGCTGCCGTCGACCTCGGTGAGGATCGGGCGGGTGTAGGGATCCCACTCCGCGATGCGCTGGCCGCGCTTGATCTTGTCGCCCTCGTCGACCTTGAGGCGAGCGCCGTACTGCACCCGGTGCACCGCCCGCTCCTGCCCGTCCGCACCCTCGATGACGATGGCAACGTTGCGCGCCATCACCATCAGGTTGCCCTCGCCGTTGCGGGCGAGGTGACGGTTGCGGATACGCACCGTGCCCTCGAAGTTCGACTCGATGAACGACGAGTCGGCGATCTGCGCGGCGCCGCCGATGTGGAAGGTGCGCATGGTGAGCTGGGTGCCCGGCTCGCCGATGGATTGGGCGGCGATGACACCGACGGCCTCGCCCATGTTGACGGGCGTGCCCCGGGCGAGGTCGCGTCCGTAGCACTTGCCGCACACGCCGTTCTTCGCCTCGCAGGTGAGGACGGAGCGGATCTTCACCTCCTGGATGCCGGCCGCGTTGATGCGGTCCATGTGGCGCTCCTCGATCATCGCGCCGGCCGGCACGATCACCGTGCCGTCGCTTTCCACCAGGTCCTCGGTCGTGGTGCGGCCGAGGATGCGGATGCCGAGCGAGGCGACGATGGTGCCGGCGTCGATGATGGCGCGCATCTTGATGCCGCGCTGCGAACCGCAGTCGGTCATGGTGATGATCGAGTCCTGCGCGACGTCGACCAGGCGGCGCGTCAGGTAGCCCGAATTCGCCGTCTTCAACGCGGTGTCCGCGAGGCCCTTGCGGGCGCCGTGGGTCGAGTTGAAGTACTCGAGGACGGTCAGGCCTTCCTTGAAGTTCGAGATGATCGGCGTCTCGATGATCTCGCCGGACGGCTTCGCCATCAGCCCGCGCATCGCCGCGAGCTGCTTCATCTGCGTCGGCGAACCGCGCGCGCCCGAGTGGCTCATCATGTAGATCGAGTTGATCGGCCTGTCGCGGCCGCCGTCGTCCTTCTGCACCGACGAGATGCGGGTCATCATCTCCTCGGCGAGCTTGTCGGAGCACTTCGCCCAGGCGTCGACGACCTTGTTGTACTTCTCGCCCTGGGTGATCAGGCCGTCGTTGTACTGCTGCTCGTACTCCTTCGCGAGCGCGGAGGTGTTCTCGATGATCTTCGGCTTGGTGTCGGGCACCACCATGTCGTCCTTGCCGAACGAGAT
>CAXTMA010000017.1:24340-28869 GCA_964245015.1 uncultured Beijerinckiaceae bacterium
CGATGATCTTCGGCTTGGTGTCGGGCACCACCATGTCGTCCTTGCCGAACGAGATGCCGGCCTTGAACGCTTCGCGGAAGCCGAGCGCCATGATCCGGTCGCAGAAGATCACCGTCTCCTTCTGCCCGCACTGGCGGTAGACGACGTCGATCATCGCCGAGATCTCCTTCTTCGTCATCAGCCGGTTGGCGACGTCGAAGGGGATCTTGCGGTGCTTGGGCAGCAGCTTGCCCAGGATCATGCGGCCGGGCGTGGTGTCGAAGATCTTCGACACGCGGTTTCCGTCCTCGTCATAGGTCCAGGCGCGGCCCTTGATCTTGGTGTGCAGCGTGACGGCCTTCGCCTGCAGCGCGGCCTCGATCTCGCCCATGTCCGAGAACACGCCACCGGAGGCCGCCTCCGTCTTGGTGGCGGCCTTGTACTGCCCGGGCTCGCCGTCGCGCATCAGCGAAACGTAGTAAAGCCCGAGCACGATGTCCTGGCTCGGCACGATGATCGGCTGGCCGTTGGCCGGGTGCAGGATGTTGTTGGTCGACATCATCAGCACGCGCGCTTCCAGCTGCGCCTCGAGCGACAGCGGCACGTGCACGGCCATCTGGTCGCCGTCGAAGTCGGCGTTGAAGGCGGCGCAGACGAGCGGGTGCAGCTGGATCGCCTTGCCCTCGATCAGCTTGGGCTCAAAGGCCTGAATGCCGAGGCGGTGCAGGGTCGGCGCGCGGTTCAGCATCACCGGATGCTCGCGGATCACCTCGTCGAGGATGTCCCAAACCTCCGGCTTCTCCTTCTCGACGAGCTTCTTGGCCTGCTTCACGGTCGCCGAGAAGCCCTTGGCGTCGAGGCGCGAGTAGATGAAGGGCTTGAACAGCTCCAGCGCCATCTTCTTGGGCAGGCCGCACTGGTGCAGCTTCAGCTCCGGGCCGACCACGATCACGGAACGGCCGGAATAATCGACGCGCTTGCCCAGCAGGTTCTGCCGGAAGCGGCCCTGCTTGCCCTTCAGCATGTCGGCGAGCGACTTCAGCGGGCGCTTGTTGGCGCCGGTGATGACGCGGCCGCGGCGGCCGTTGTCGAACAGCGCGTCCACCGCCTCCTGCAGCATGCGCTTCTCGTTGCGGATGATGATGTCGGGCGCGCGCAGGTCGATGAGGCGCTTCAGCCGGTTGTTGCGGTTGATGACGCGACGGTACAGGTCGTTGAGGTCGGACGTCGCGAAGCGGCCGCCGTCGAGCGGCACCAGTGGGCGCAGGTCCGGCGGGATCACCGGCACTTCGGTCAGGATCATCCATTCCGGCTTGTTGCCGGAATGGATGAAGGCCTCGATGATCTTCAGCCGCTTGGCGAGCTTCTTGGGCTTCAGCTCGGTGGTCGCCTCGGAAATCTCGACCTTGAGCTGATCGGCGATGCCCTGGAGGTCCATGTTCCTCAGGATCTCGCGGATCGCCTCGGCGCCGATCATCGCGGTGAAGGAGTCCTGGCCGTACTCGTCCTGCGCGCGGAGGTAATCCTCCTCGTTCAGCAACTGACGGTCCTTGAGCGGGGTCAGGCCAGGATCGAGAACGATGTAGGACTCGAAGTAAAGGATGCGCTCAAGATCCTTGAGCGTCATGTCGAGCAACAGGCCGATGCGCGAGGGCAGCGACTTCAGGAACCAGATGTGGGCGACGGGCGCGGCCAGCGAGATGTGGCCCATGCGCTCGCGCCGTACGCGCGAAAGGGTCACCTCGACGCCGCACTTCTCGCAGATGACGCCCTTGTACTTCATCCGCTTGTACTTGCCGCACAGGCACTCGTAATCCTTGATCGGCCCGAAGATGCGGGCGCAGAACAGGCCGTCGCGCTCCGGCTTGAAGGTGCGGTAGTTGATCGTCTCCGGCTTCTTGATCTCGCCGAAGCTCCACGACAGGATCTTCTCCGGGCTCGCGATCGATATCTGGATCTGGTCGAAGGCCTGGGGCTGAACGACCGGATTGAAGAGATTCATCACCTCTTGATTCATTGGGTTCTCCCGGTGCGCGCACCGCCGGTGTCGCGAACGACACGGACAGGCGCTGAAATCATCACGGCGTAATCACGACGACGGGCCGGCGCCGACCCGATGTGGTCCGCGCCGGCACATTTGGAAGCGTGGCGAGAGCCTTACTCCGCCGCCTCGGCGGTGGGCGGCAGCTCTTCGAGCTTGGGCCTGTTGTTCAGCTCGACGTTGAGGCCGAGCGAGCGCATCTCCTTGACGAGCACGTTGAAGCTCTCCGGGATGCCGGACTCGAAGGCATCGTCGCCGCGCACGATCGACTCGTACACCTTGGTGCGCCCGGCGACGTCGTCGGACTTCACCGTCAGCATCTCCTGCAGCGTGTAGGCGGCGCCGTAGGCTTCCAGCGCCCACACTTCCATCTCGCCGAAACGCTGCCCGCCGAACTGCGCCTTGCCGCCCAGCGGCTGCTGGGTGACGAGGCTGTAGGGCCCGATCGAGCGGGCATGGATCTTGTCGTCGACGAGGTGGTGAAGCTTCAGCATATATATGTAGCCGACCGTCACTTTGCGATCGAACGGCTCGCCCGTGCGCCCGTCGTAGAGCGTGGACTGACCCGAGGCATCGAGCCCGGCCTGCTCCAGCATCTGCACGATGTCCTTCTCGCGCGCGCCGTCGAACACCGGCGTGGCGATGGGAACGCCCTTGCGAAGGTTCTCCGCCACCTCGACCACGGTCTCGTCGCTGAGGTCGGCGATGCCGTCATCCGACCCGTAGACGTCCGCGAGCGTCGAGCGCAGCCCCTTGGTGTTCCTGGATTCGCCATCGGCAGAGCCCTGGCGCATGTAGGCGTTGACCGCCTCGTTGACCTGCCGGCCGAGGCCGGCGCAGGCCCAGCCCAGGTGCGTTTCAAGGATCTGCCCGACGTTCATGCGGCTGGGCACGCCGAGCGGGTTCAGCACGATGTCGACGGGCGTCCCGTCGGCGAGGAAGGGCATGTCCTCGGAGGGCGTGATCTTCGACACCACGCCCTTGTTGCCGTGGCGGCCGGCCATCTTGTCGCCGGGCTGGATCTTGCGCTTCACCGCGACGAAGACCTTGACCATCTTCATCACGCCCGGCGGCAGTTCGTCGCCGCGCTGCAGCTTCTCGACCTTGTCGAGGAAGCGGCTTTCCAGTCCCTTCTTGGCGTCGTCGTACTGCTTGCGCATGGCCTCGACCTCGGCCATCTGCGCGTCGTCGTCGAGGGCGAAGGCCCACCACTGCGAGCGGGGGTATTCCTCCATCATCGCGCGATCGAGGATCTGGTCTCGCTTGAAGCCCTTCGGGCCGGCGATCGCCTTCTGCCCCGTGCAAAGCTCGACGAGGCGGGTGTAGACGTTGCGGTCGAGGATCGCGAGTTCGTCGTCGCGGTCCTTGGCGAGGCGCTCGATCTCCTCGCGCTCGATCGCCTGGGCGCGCTCGTCCTTGTCGACGCCGTGACGGTTGAACACGCGCACCTCGACGATGGTGCCCTGCACGCCCGGCGGCACCCTGAGCGAGGTGTCGCGGACGTCGGAGGCCTTTTCGCCGAAGATGGCGCGCAGCAGCTTCTCTTCCGGCGTCATCGGGCTCTCACCCTTGGGCGTGATCTTGCCGCACAGGATGTCGCCGGCCTGCACCTCGGCGCCGATGTAGACGATGCCGGCCTCGTCGAGGTTCTTCAGCGCTTCTTCCGACACGTTGGGGATGTCGCGCGTGATCTCCTCGGGGCCGAGCTTGGTGTCGCGGGCCATCACCTCGAACTCGTCGATGTGGATCGAGGTGAAGACGTCGTCCTTGACGATCCGCTCGTTGAGGAGGATCGAATCCTCGAAGTTGTACCCGTTCCACGGCATGAAGGCGACGAGCACGTTGCGTCCGAGGGCGAGGTCGCCCAGCTCTGTCGAGGGCCCGTCGGCCAAGATGTCGCCCTTGCCCACGAGGTCGCCGACGCGCACCAGCGGCTTCTGGTTGACGCAGGTTGACTGATTGGATCGCTGGAACTTCATCAGCCGGTAGATATCGACGCCGGGACGTCCGGCGGAGGTTTCCTCCGTGGCACGCACGACGATGCGGGTCGCGTCGATCTGATCGACGATGCCGGCACGTCGAGCGGCGATGGCGGCGCCGGAATCGCGGGCGACGATCGCCTCCATGCCGGTGCCGACCAGCGGCGCGTCGGCGCGCACCAGCGGCACGGCCTGGCGCTGCATGTTCGATCCCATCAGGGCCCGGTTGGCGTCGTCGTTCTCAAGGAACGGGATCAGCGCCGCCGCCACGGAAACGAGCTGCTTGGGGCTCACGTCCATGTAGTCGACGCGGTCGCGCTGCACCATCATCACGTCGCCGGAATGGCGGCAGACGATCAGGTCCTCGGTCAGGTAGTTCTTGGCGTCGATGGGCGCATCGGCCTGGGCGACGTAGTACTTCGACTCCTCCATCGCGCTGAGATAGATCACCTCGTGGGTGACGCTGCCGTCCTTGACCTTGCGGTAGGGGCTCTCGATGAAGCCGTACTTGTTGACCCGGGCGAAGGTGG
>CAXTMA010000018.1:0-27319 GCA_964245015.1 uncultured Beijerinckiaceae bacterium
AGGCGAAGGCGTGGACGAGCCCCGGCGCGTCCGGCGCGACGGTGCCGCGGCAGATCCAGACGAACAGCGCCGCCCGACCCGGCTCATCCGTCTGCGGATGGGACAGGCGCAGGAGGTCGCGGTGCGACCAGCCGACCCGCGAGCGGTACTTCACCGCCTGATAGGCGAGCCCGTCCAGCGGACGCATCCGGTACCAGTCGGCGATGGCCCGCCGCAGCCCCCTGCCCCAGCCGCGCATCGCCTCGACGGCGGCGGCGAACTGGAACAGGTGGGTGCCGGTGCGGCACACCCGCGACAGGGCGGCGAGTGCGGCGCGCCGCGTGGCAAGCGCGTCGGGCCCCACGGCCGACGCGGCCAGAGCCAGGGCGAAGATCGCCGGATCGGGCTTGGGCGCCCGTCCCCCCTCGCTCACCGCGATGATCGCCGCCACGGTGCGCGCGCCATCGGCCGCGAGGCAGCGCAGAACCGCCTGGGCGTTCTCGCGGGTCAGCGGACGCGCACCCGCGTAGAACGAGCCGCCCTCCGAGCCGAGCACCAGGAAACGGGCGAGCCGCGTCCAGTCGTCGACGGGGAAGCTGTGGCCGCCGGCCGAATTGGCCACGGTTGCAGGGATGGGCTCCGACTGCGGGGTGCGCCGGAGCGAGAACTGCTTGGCATAGTTGATCATGTCTCACTCCTTTCTCCGCGAGGCTTCCGGCCTGGCAGGGCTTCACGGCCGCAGCGGCGGGCGCGAGGCTGGCGGATCATCCGATCCGCCGGGCTCCCCATGGGAGTGCCCAAGCAGCTTCACGCTCCGGCCCGCACGGCCGAAACTGTTTTGGTCGGGCCGGCCCCTGCGGATGGGGGACCCGGACCGGATTCGATATTGGCGACGGCCGCGCGGTCGTGAGGCAAAGCAAGGATGGCGCTCCATCCGCTGAGCTACGGACCCGGTTGGTGGGCCCGGCGGGATTCGAACCCGCGTCCTCCCCATTCACAGTGGTAACCTTGCTTTTCCGGCCCGCGCGGCCGAACTCGCCTTCGTCAGTTTGATCTCGACCTATCGTCGCCGCGACCACGCGGTCGTGGTGTGGGGAAAGCGAAGTTGCTCTAACCGCTGAGCTACAGGCCCATGAACGGGCCAGGCAGGATTCGAACCTGCGACACACTTCCGGGAAGGTAAGCTTTCCCCTTTGGCCCGCGTGGTCGCCGACGGGTTTCGCGCGATGGTCGTGCGGTCATGGTGTGACCCAAGGCGGCTTGCGCCGGCCGTTTGGATTACGATGACCCTGCGTCCGCGGCCCGCACGGCCATGGCGATCTCCCAGCTGGAACCTGCTCGCGCAGGCACCGCGCACCGTCGCGGGCATGATGGTCGGGGACGGTCTGACTGAGCTACTGGATCTCGCGATCCGGCGGAACTCGAATCCGCGACCTTCGCGGGCGAACCCGCGACGCTCTACCGGTAACCGTCGCCTGCCGGCCCGCCGCACCGAGATCGCCCGAGGGCGAGCGTCGATTCACCGTGCGATCGGAGAAGGAAGCAGCCGAAGCCGCGCGGACGTCAGATGGAGAACGCTACGGTCCTGACGGACCCCGGCGCCTGTCAACCCTTGCGGGGTCGATGGCTTTCCGGCACCTGAAGATAACCGTTCAATAGCGGCCCGCGCGGCCGGCATCTGGTTGGATCCCGAAGCGTCGCATGTCCCCACCCCATGGACGGGCGGAGGACGCGACGCTGAGGTCGAGTTCTTTCATGCCGGACTCCGTCCGTTGGAGGAGCGATGGGGTGGTGCGGACGTGAACGTAAGCTCTCGGGTCGGGCACTGTGCAGAGTGATAACCGAGAGCCGAACGGCCCGCACCGGCGAAGGTGCCGGTCAGAGGAAATGGTTTGTTCCCGTCGACCGATGCCCAGCTTCTAAAGGCCGCCGGCACATTCTGTCAACGCGAAACTTGAAAAATCTTTCAGCTTCTCCCAGATCGGAACCATGATAACACCCGCCCAGATCCGTGCCGGACGCGGATTGCTGAAGTGGACGCAAGGCGTGCTGGCCGCCCGCGCCGCCATCTCCGCCGTGACGCTCAACATGATCGAAAGCGATCAGGTGGCGCCCCGAACCAGGACGCTGGACGCGATCCGACACGTGCTGGAGCAGGAGGGCGTGCGCTTCATCGGCAGCGAGTCCGACGGGTTCGGCGTGTTGCTGCGGCCCGGCGGCCTCAAGGCCTGAACTACGCCCGCCCGGTCCCGGCAAGTTCGCGCCACAGCAGGATCAGCACGGCCATGGTGGCCGGACCGATGAACAGGCCGAGCAGGCCGAAGCTTTCGACCCCGCCGAGGATGCCGAGCAAAACCCAGATGAAGGGCAACTTCGTGCTGCCGCCGATCAGCGAGGGCCGCACGAAGTGGTCGGCGCAGAAGGTGACGAGGAAGCCGGCCACCACGATCACGATCGCGGCGGCGGCCTTGCCGGCGGCGAGCGCCAGCAGCGCGGCGACACCGATCGCGATGGCCGCGGCGAAGGGCACCATCGCCGCCACCGCGGTGAAGGCGCCGAGCAGCACCGCGTGCGGCACGCCGGCGACGGCGTAGACGACGCCGAGCAAGGCGCCCTCGCCCAGGCCGACAAGGATGAGGCCGTTCACCGTGCCGTGCACGGAGGCGACGATCTGCTTGCCGATGCGCTCGCCGCGCGGGCCGAACAGGCGATCGGACGCGGCCAGACTCTGGTTCACCACCGTCTCGCCCTCGCGCAGCAGGAAGAACAGCGTCAACAGGGCGAAGCCGAACAGAACGATCCGGTGCACCGCGTTGCGGCCGAAATTGGTGCCGAGTTCACGGTTCGAGGCGGTATCGAACTTTTCCGCATACTCCTTGGCAAAGCCGGCATGGGCGAGATTGGCACTCCACCAATCGGTGACGGGCTTGGCGACCTTCTCGGGCAGGCGCGACACCGCTTCGGGCACGGGGATGCCGTTCTGTTCGGCCTGCTTGCCGTAATCGAGCACGGTATGGGCCTCGCGCACGGCCTCGACGGCGAGCACGGTGACCGGCAGGACGAAGACGAGGGCGACGAGGGCGGTGAACAGCATCGGCCAGATGTCCGACCGCATCCGCTGGGAGGCCCCCCGCGTGGCGCGGGCGAACAAAGGCCAGAGCGCGATCGCGATCACACCCGCCCAAACGAGCGCGCGAAGATAGTTCGACAGCAGGTAGAGGCCGAGGCCGAGAAACAGCACGGACAGGGCGGTTCGCGCGGCGACGTGCCATTGACCGAGATCCGCTTCCTCGCGTTCCGCGACGGCCTCGGCGCGCGCGGCAACGCGCTCGACGAGCGGGGCGGCCGCGAAATGCGATCCGCCGTCGCCGTGCCGCTTCCCGATCCACGCCGCGATCTGTCTGATCATCCCGTCACGCCCAATGCCAGCTGCCGCCATCCGCCGTCAGATTCATCCCCCGCGCACGAACTGTCCAGCACCGCCTCGCAGGGGTCGCGCCAGAATGACCGGCAAGTCGTCCGAACTGGGAAACGGCGGCCGACCTGGATTGCCCGCTGCTGGTCATCAAGGCCGCGCCACAGCCTCAAAAGCTAAGCAGGTTGGCTTTGTCTGGCCAACGAGTTCTGGCTGTGACTGTTATTCCGGCTTGGATCGCGGCTGTCGATCACGGCCGGAAAGCTTCCCATGCAGGCGGATCACTGGTCGCTGGCGCGGCTGTCCGGCGAGATCGAAAAGCGGGACGGCGTCAGCCTGTCCCGTTCGCAACTCTCCAAGATACTGCGCAAGAAAACGTCCGTCGGCAACGGCCGCGGCACTGCTTGAAGAACCGGCAGGACGCCGAGGCGGTCGAGCGCGTCGGCGTCGGGCTCCGGTTGCGCAAGGCGCAGGCCGAGCCTGGAACGCGTCAAGCTGGCAGACCAGCGTCGCATTGTGCAGGTCGAGGATTTCCGGGAGCGGTGCCAGACGAGGCTGTGAGGATCAACACGAGCCTGCGTCGCCTGCCCCTCGTCGAGGTAAACGCGAAGCTGATGTTGCAACGGTTCATCCATGATGGCCTCCTGCTGAACGGATCGCGACGGTCGCCGCGGGAGATGTCTCGATCCGCGCCTGGATCAGGGGCACTTCATGGCACGGGATCGGTAAGGACTCGCTGCGGGCAAGGCCGTATGCATCATCCCGGCCGACTGGCTCGCCGGGCACGGCGAAAGCGCCGGACTCTATACCGGATCCGGACCGGAGAAGGCGACCTTGGGCGGCCTGCTGCAGGCGCAAGCGAGCAGATCGGCCCATCGGGGAAAGCTCCGCGGTATCCCTGCATCAAGCGATGTCGCCCTTGCCTTGGCTGGACGCAGCGTGCCCGGCCTCATCCACCTGCTCGAAGCTTCACGGCGCAGACCGCGTCTGCCCAAGACGCTTCGGCGGTCCCTTGTGCCGACGCGGAACAGAACGTCACGGGGATGGCCGATATCGGCTGCTTCACGAGTCGGCGCCGCCCCGATGACCGTGGAACGCGGCGCGACGTCCTTGATTGCTGCCTCCTTGCCGGCGCCGCTATTCGGCGGCGAGAGGCGTGTCGATTTTCAGCGCCAGCCAGCGGTCGGCTTCCAGCGCCGCCATGCATCCCATTCCGGCCGCCGTCACCGCCTGACGCCACACGTCGTCGGTGACGTCGCCCGCGGCGAAGACGCCGCGGATGTTGGTTGCCGTCGAGTTCGGCGGCGTCACGATGTAACCGTTCGCCTTCAGGGTGATCTGGTCGCGAAACAGCTCGGTCGCCGGCTGGTGGCCGATCGCGACGAACACGCCGTGGGTGGCGACTTCCCGCATCTGCCCGGTCCGCACGTTCTTCAAGCGCACGCCGGTGACGCCGAGCGGCTCGTGCGTTCCCAGGATCTCGTCGACCTCGTGGGTCCAGATGACCTCGACGTTGGGTCTGTTGAATAAGCGGTCCTGAAGGATCCGCTCGGCGCGGAAGCCTTCGCGCCGGTGCACCATCGTGACGTGGCTGGCGAGCTGGCTGAGATACAGCGCTTCTTCCACCGCCGAATTGCCGCCGCCGACCACGACGACGTCCTTGCCCCGATAAAAGAAGCCGTCGCAGGTCGCGCAGGCCGACACGCCGTAGCCCTTGAACATTTCCTCCGACGGCAGGCCGAGCCAGCGCGCCTTGGCCCCCGTGGCGATGACGAGCGTATCGGCGGTATAGGTCGTGCCGCTGTCGCCCTTCAGCACGAAGGGCCGGCGCGACAGGTCGACCTCCACGATGTGGTCGGCGACCATCCGCGTGCCGACGTGCTCGGCCTGCAGCCGCATCTGTTCCATCAACCAAGGGCCCTGGACCGCATCGGCGAAGCCGGGATAGTTCTCGACGTCGCTGGTGATCATGAGCTGACCGCCGGGCTCGAAGCCGGAGATCAGCATCGGCTTCAGCATGGCGCGCGCCGCGTAGACGGCGGCAGTGTAGCCGGCCGGTCCGGAGCCGACGATGATCATGGGCGCGTGGGTGTCCGCGTTGCCGCCGGTCCGCGCGGCAGTCGTTGGCGTGTCGGTCATGGCGCCTCGCGTAGGTCCGCGCACCCGCTCACAAGGGAGACCCGATGCGCAAAGGGCCGTGCGCGCTGGGCGGCGCGGCCGTGCTTGATGTTGGGAGCCGTATATAAGGGGCGCAGCCGCTCGGCAAAAGCGGGGCCCCTCGCGCTCACAGCGAGCGGCGGCGCGGGCGGAGGCGGGGCGGCTGAGCGAGGCCGGCGAACTGCAGGCGGAGGGCGCCGAGGCCGGCGCTGACGTTGGTGCCGAGGCCGGTGGTGGTGGCGAGCGGCTGCAGCGTGATGGTGTTGCCGCTGCCGCCGATCAGCGCATCCAAGCCGATGCCGCGTCCCAGCGTGACGCCGACGCCCGAGCCGATGTAGTTGCCCTGCAGGTCGCCGGGCCCTGCCGTACCCAAAGCCAGCACCTGGTAGGTCAGGGTGCCCGACGTCAGGGTGCCGACGTCGAGGCCGAGCCGGCTGATGGTGCCGCTGTAGAACTGATCGGGTCCGCTGTTGGAGCGGAAGGTGCACGACACGGTCCGCGTCGAGGACACCACCGCGCCGGTTCCGCCGGCGATGTTGCAGCTGAGCTGCCCGGTGATGTCGGCGCGGGCGGCCGGCGCGGCCATCAGGCCGGTGAGACCCGCCCCTGCCAGAGCGGCGAGGAGACGGCTGGTTTTCACGTGTTCGCAACGCATCGGGTGCTTTCCTCTTTTGGGCCGCGCCGGAAACAGCGTAGAAGCCGAAACCCTTTCTCAACGGTTGGCGGCTTTTGCGTGGCTGATTCCCAGGACATCCGGTGGTGGAGGGCGGAAAGATCGTTCGGTCGCCACGACGTTCTGGTCCGTCAGCTCGTTTCCTTCGTCAAGATCGGGCTCGCGGCGACGGCGGTGCACTACGCCGTTCTGGTCGGCACCGTTCAGCTGCTCGGCACCTCGCCCGTGCCCTCCGCCCTGCTCGGCTACTGCTGCGGCGGCTTTCTGTCCTACGCGCTGAACCGGCGCCATACCTTTCGCAGCGCGCGTCCGCATGGCGAAGCCGTCTGGCGCTTCGCCCTCGTCGCCGGCGTCGGCTTCGTTCTGACGTTCCTCTTGATGGGGCTCCTGGTCGACCGATGGCGGATCGCCTACCTCCTGGCCCAGGTCGCGACAACGGGCGTCGTGATGTTCTGGACCTTTGCCGCCAACCGCTTGTGGACCTTCGCCGGTCAAGCCTGAGCAGGCTTGCGAACGCCTGCCCAGGCTGGACGAGGGTACGCTTAACGTAGGGTTTACTCTGATCGCCGATGGTTCCGCCCGTCGGGACGCGTCATGCGTTCTCGCCGAACGGCCGATAATCGGGGCGCGATGTTCTGTACAATTCTCATCGTCGATGACGATCCCGTTCAGCGTCGCCTCCTGGAGGCGACGGTGCGCCGCTTTGGTTACCAGGCCGAAACGGCGGAAAGCGGCGAGGCCGCCCTGCGCCGACTCGCCAGTCCCACCGAGGCGCCCATCGACCTGCTCGTCCTCGACCTGGTGATGCCCGATCTCGACGGCATGGCCGTGCTCACCCGCCTGCGCGACAAGGGTCAGAAGGTGCCAACCATCGTGCAAACGGCCCACGGCTCGATCGAAGCGGTGATTTCGGCGATGCGCGCGGGCGCCGTCGACTTCGTGGTCAAGCCGGTCGGCGCCGAGCGCCTGCAAACGTCGATCAAGAACGCCCTGCGGGTCGACGCGCTGGAAAGCGAAGTCCGCAGGTTGAACCGGCGGGCCGCCGGTACCCTGTCGTTGAAGGATCTGTCCGGCCGCTCGGGCGAGATGGAACGCGTCGCCCGCCTGGGCGAGCGCGCGGCCAAGTCCCACATCCCCGTGCTGCTCGAAGGAGAGTCGGGCGTCGGCAAGGAGCTGATCGCGCGGGCGATCCAGGGCGCATCCGAGCGGCGCGGGCGAGCCTTTGTCACGGTCAACTGCGGCGCCCTGCCCGAGAACCTCGTCGAGTCGATCCTGTTCGGCCACGAGAAGGGCGCTTTCACCGGCGCCACGGAGAAGCACGCCGGCAAGTTCGTCGAGGCTCACGGCGGCACCCTGTTCCTCGACGAGGTGGGCGAGCTGCCGCTCGACACCCAGGTCAAGCTGCTGCGCGCCCTGCAAGAGGGCGAGGTCGACCCCGTCGGCGGCAAAAGGCCGGTCAAGGTCGACATCCGCCTGATCTCGGCGACCAACCAGAACCTGATCGAGCTGGTCAAGCGCGGCCGCTTCCGCGAAGACCTGTTTTACCGCCTCAACGTGTTTCCCATCACGGTGCCGCCGTTGCGCGCCCGGCTCGATGATGTCGCCGACCTGACGCGCGGCTTCGTCGCCCGCTTCGCCGCCGAGGAAGGCAAGCGCATCCGTGGCGTTTCAGCCGAAGCGCTCGCGATGCTCTCGACCTACGGCTGGCCGGGCAACGTGCGCCAACTGGAGAACACCGTGTTTCGCGCGGTGGTGCTGGCCGATGGCGACGAGCTGACGGTGGCCGACTTCCCTCAGGTCGCCGCGCAGGTCGTCGGCTTCGACGTCCGCATCCCGCCGATGAACAATTCTCCGCCACCGCCGGTCGAGCGCGAAGTCGTCCGGGTCGAGGTTCACGACCCCAATGTCCTCGCCCTGCTGGACGAGCGGCGCGAAGTGCGTCCCCTGGAGGTTCTCGAAGCGGACGCCATCCGCTTCGCGCTCAACCATTACCGGGGCCAGATGTCGACGATGGCGAGGCGTTTGGGCATCGGACGCTCGACGCTTTACCGCAAAATGAAGGAATACGGTCTATTCCAGGGTGAAGCGGCCGACGGCGGCGAGGAAGCCGCCTGAACCGTGGCGGCGGTTGGGTAACGAGGCGGCGGCATCGCCGCCGAACAAGCTTGGCAGCACCGCCGACCGGCACCCGCGCCGCAGCCGTGCAGGAACTCGGCTGCCGGGACTTGGCAGCCGGATCTGACGTCAGGCGCCGGTGCTGCTTGCCAGCGTGAGTCTTGCGTGGCTTTCGCCACACAGGCCTGCTTAGGCTATGCGGATGTCGGGTCGGGTCGATACCGTCCCGCTCGGCAATCGGGTAAGTTGCGAACGGGATGCGGCCGGCCGAGGCCGTGGCTCGACGGAAAGCGCGGAACGGTATCGGGGAGCGGGCAGCTCGGCTGTCTGGACGAGTATGCGCGTGCGTTGGTTTGCCATGAGCCGCCCGGTCCGTATCTGGACGGCCGCCCTTCTTCTCGGGTCCGGCGCGAGCGGCGCGTGGGCAACCGAGGACGATGACTTCTTCCGCAGCCTGGATCAGGCCGAGGCGCTTGCCGCCCTGACCGCGGCCGATCCGGTTCCGTCGCGGCCCGGCCGGCCGGCCGAGGATCCCAGACCGATCGTGCCGGTCAACCTTCCGCATCGCGCGGATCCGACGCCGGGCGTCGATCCCCAGCGGCTCGCGCCCTTCTTCGAGACAGACGAACGCTGGGACGCGTCGGAGGGAGGCACAACCGATCCTCGACGCCTCGACCCGACCGGCTGGGCGCCGGATCACGCGCGGACAACCGGCGGGGCGCTCGCCGCGGTCGATCGCCTCAAGACACGCGACCTCCCCACGCGCGACCTCCCCACGCGCGACCTCAAGGTCGGCGGCTCCGATCCCGAGCCGGACATCGGCGTGCAGCCGGAGGTGCGACCGGGTGACCGGCCGGTCGACCCGCTCGACCGCATCCCGGCGCCGGCCGCGGTTTCGCCGCAGGCCGAGCCGCTGCCGCCTTTGAATGCCGCGCTGAAACGGGCGCTGGACAAGCGGGACGCGGCCGATTTCAGGGGGACCGGCGCCGGGGAACGGCGCAAGGAACGCGCTGCCATCGCCTTCTTCTATGCGTCCCACGGCTTCGCTCCCATCTGGTCCAGGGACGGGCGACCAGTCGATGCGGTCGAAAGCCTCGTCGCCGCCCTTGCCCGGGCCGGCGACGATGCCTTAACGCTTCCTCCGCCGCCGGCAGGCGTGACCGTCGGCGGAAGCCCCGACGAGATCGCCGCCGGTGAACTCGCGCTCACCGAGGCGGTGGTCGCCTATGCCCGTCAGGCGACCGGCTCGCGGGTCAACCCGCACGACGTCAGCCCGCTGATCGGCTCCCTGCCGCAGCTCGCCGATCCGGCGGAGGTCCTCGACAGGCTGGCCGGTGCCGGACGCGAGGCCGGCGCCAAGCTTCAGGAACTGAACCCGACGGAACCCCGCTACATCGCGCTGCGGGACAAGCTGATCGAACTGCGTCAGGCCCGCTCGGCGAGCGGCGCGGCGCCGATCCCGCCCGGCCCGGTCCTTCACGTCGGGATGCGCGACCGCCGGGTGCCGCTGCTGCGCGCACGTTTCCACCTCGGCCTCGGACCGCGCGCCGACGACCTCAAATACGACTCCGAACTGGCCTCCGCCGTAGCCGACTTCCAGCGTGCCAGCGAGCTGCCGCCGTCCGGCGCCCTGACCGTCGCGACGGCGCTGGCGCTATCGGGGGGTCCGTCCACCAGGCTGGAAGGCGTGCTCCTCACCAACATGGAGATGTGGCGGTGGATGCCGCGCGACCTCGGCGCCAGCCGCATCGAGGTGAACGTGCCGGACTACATCGTCACCGTGTTCCACGACGGGCAGCCGGTCGACCGGCACCGCGTCGTCGTGGGCAAGCTCGACACGCCGACGCCGCTGTTCTCCAACACGATGAAGTATCTCATCGTGAACCCGTTCTGGAATGTGCCCCAGTCGATCATCAAGAAGGAGATGCTGCCCAAGTACCACGACCTGTCGTACCTCGACGGGCGCGGCTACAGCGTGAGCTACCGCGGCGGGGCGGCGACGGTTCGGCAGCTTCCCGGTCCGCGCAACGCGCTCGGGCGCATCAAATTCCTGTTTCCCAACGATTACTCCGTCTACCTCCATGACACGCCCTCCAAGGCGTTGTTTTCCGCCGGCAAGCGCGCCTTCAGCCACGGCTGCGTGCGCGTGGACCAGCCCTTCTCCTTCGCGGAGACGGTGCTCAACACCGCCCTGCCCGATGGCGCGCGCCGGGTGTGGAGCGAGGACCGGCTCACCGACATGATCGGCGACAAGGAGCACTACATCAACCTGCCCACGGGATTGCCGATCCACATCGCGTATTTCACGGCAACCGTCGACGGCGGCCGGGTGAAGCTGCGCGAGGATGTCTACGGCTATGCCCGCCAGGTCGCCCTCGCGTTGGGCCAGACAGCCGAGCCCGTTGCGGTGTCCGAGCGCAAGCCGAGGATCGTCGCCGAACGCGTGCATCGCCGCAGCGGCGAAACCCTGGTGGACGATGGCGCCGACCCGCGCTGAAATCGCCGGATCGGCTGTCACCCCAAAAACACAACGCGGCTTATTCGAGGTCGAGAGGGTCTGTTAACCATTGTGGGTAACCATTCACCCGCCCTAGAGGTGCAGGGGCGGCGCGGATGAGGATCACACCTTGCGACTTGTTGCTGTACGCCGGCTTGCCGAATGCCGGTGGGTGCGCAGGCTCTACCTATCCCTCATGGCCGCCGCCGTGGTGTCCGCCGGATCGCTGATCGACGCATCCTCGACGCAGACCGCCGTCGCCAACGGCGATACCCGCACCATTCATCTCTTCCACACCCACTCCGGCGAATCGATCGACGCCACCTACCGCGTCGATGGGCATTATGATCCGGCCGTGCTGCGGCAGCTCAACCACTTCCTGCGCGATTGGCGCAACAACGACGAAATCAACATGGATCCCCGGCTGTTCGACACGCTGTGGGAGGTGTACCGCACCGCCGGCGCCAACGAGCCGATCCAGGTCTACTCGGCCTACCGCTCGCCCGAAACCAACGCCATGCTGCGCCGCCGCTCGCGCGCGGTCGCCGAGCATTCCCAGCACATGCTGGGCAAGGCGATGGATACCACCATCCCCGGCTTCCCCATGCACCGCATCCGCGAGATCGGGATGAAGCTGCAGCGCGGCGGCGTCGGCTGGTATCCGTCGGCGAACTTCGTTCACCTCGATGTCGGCGGCGTGCGCTCCTGGCCGCGGATGCCCTACGACCAGCTCGCCAGTCTGTTCCCCGACGGTAAGACGGTGCACATCGCCTCCAACGGGCAGGTATTGCCGGGGTACGAGGCGGCCCGCGCCGAGATCGCCGCCCGCGGCGGCGTCGACCTGCCGCCCTCGCAGGAATCGGGCGGCTTCTTCGCCTGGCTGTTCGGTGGTGGCGGCGGCAGCGGCGCGGCGCCCGAAGACGAGGAAGATCGTCGCGCCCCCGCGGCTCCGGCGGCCAAGGTCGCGGCGGCCCGGATCCCGGCGCCCGAGAGCAGGCCGGTGGCTCCGCAGGCCGCGCCCGCCGAAACAACGCTGGCCTACGCCGAGCGCCCTCCCGCGATCGCGCCGCTGCTGGATCAGGAGCAGATCGGCGGCCGGGCGGCAGCCGAGCCGGCAGGCCAGCAGGCGGAGGCTCCCGCTGCCGGCGCCGACGAACAGCCAGCCGTCGCCTTGCTCCCCCTTCCGCCGCGTCGCCCGCTCGAGCTTGTCGCCGCTGCCGAAATCCCGCTGCCGCCGGTGCGGCCCGATGCGCTCGGACGCCAGCTTGCAAGCTCGGCCGAGGAAACAACGGTTCGCAAATCCGAGCGCGGCCCCGTTCTGGCCTCCAACGACTCGAGCGCCCGACATCGGCCTCTGCCGGACCTGATCACCGGCGGCTCTCGCGACGGCCTGCCGAGCGGCAGCTTGGCCTTCAACGAAGCCGCCATGCCCGCCCCCGCCTCGTTGACGCCGGCTGCGCGGGGGATCACGCCTCGGCCGATCGGCCTGAGGGCAGCTCTGCGTGGTCAGGTGAGGGTCGCGGCGGACGAGGCGGCCGTGCCCTCCGGCGGCGCCGCGCCGGCGCTCGGTTTCGGCCCGCAGATGACCGGATTGCGCAAGGCCGCCCGACTCTTGACGATGAAGGCGGCTCTGTAGCCGACGCCCATTTCCGCCAAGCAGGTTTCGCAAAAGTGCCCCGCGGCTTTGCGATCAAACCTGCGGCCTGTCAAAGAGCTAAGCGGATGAAGCGTTGGCCTGCCAACGCGAACCTGTTTAGGGCAGCCGGCCGGCAAGAACGGTTCCGCTCCCCTCTCGCCCCGTCCCGCAACACCCGACTCCGGTCGATGCCGGCCCGTCATCGTCGGCTCAGGCCCTTAAGCATCGAACCGCATCCGAACTTCGGACCGATGCTCCAATCAGCCTGGCTTGGCTCACGCCACGCTCAATTTCGCTGTTTTCCGCAGCGAAATCCAAGCTGACGCGAAGCCACGCCGTCAGCAGGCTTGCGAATGCCTGCCGAAGCTCATCGCGCTTCTTCAGTGCCGGTTGTAGACGTCCTCGATGCGGATGATGTCGTCCTCGCCGAGGTAGGAGCCGGTCTGCACCTCGATCAGCTCCAGGTTGATCTTGCCGGGGTTGATCATGCGGTGCACCACGCCCATCGGCAGGTAGATCGACTCGTTCTCGTGCACCAGCACGATCTCGTTGCCGCGCGTCACCTCGGCTATGCCGGCCACCACCACCCAGTGCTCGGCCCGATGAAAGTGCTTCTGCAGGCTGAGCGCCGCGCCGGGCTTCACCACGATGCGTTTGACCTGGTAGCGCGCGCCGCTGTCGATCGATTGATAGTATCCCCACGGCCGGTACGAGCGCTTGTGCTCCAGCGCCTCGCGGCGGCCCTGGTGGCGCAGCTTCTCGACGAGTTGCTTGACCTTGTCGCCGTGCTCGTGGCCGACCACCAGCACCGCATCCTGCGTGGTCACCACGATCACGTCGCTGACGCCGACCACGGCGGTGAGGTGATCGTCGGAGCGGATGTGGCAGTTCTTGGCGGCAAGGAAAGCGCCGTGGCCGCGCACCGAATTGCCCTCTTCGTCGCGCTCGGACAGTTCCCAAACGGCCGCCCAGTTGCCGACGTCCGACCAGCCGATGTCGGCCGGCAGGACCGCCGCTCGGGTGGTGCGCTCCATCACGGCATAGTCGATCGACTTCTTGGTGGCGCGCCCGAAGCTCGCGGGGTCGAGCAGGGTGAAGTCGAGGTCCTGACGGGCGCCGGAGACGGCTTCCGTCGCCGCTTCCATCATCGCCGGCTCAAAGGCGGCGAGTTCTTCCCGCATGATGTCGGCGCGGAAGAAGAAGTTGCCGGAGTTCCAAAGGTAGCCTTCCGCAGCGTAGCGGGCGGCGGTGACGCGGTCTGGTTTCTCGACGAAGCCGTCAAGCCGCAGCACGGCGGGCTCGGGTGCACCCCGCTGCCCATCGCCGCGCTGGGCGTCGGCGGTGAGAACCAGCGCGGCTCCGGGCCGGATGTAGCCGTAGCCGGTGGCGGGGTGGTTGGGCTTGATGCCCAGCGTCACGATGTGGCCGTCCGCGGCGGCCGCTGCCGCCCGGCGGCACAGGGCGACGAAGCCTGCCCTGTTCTGCACCACATGATCGGCGGCGAGGACCGCCACCACCGTACCGGGGGCTTGGCGAGCCGCCAGCGCCGTCGCCACCGCGACCGCCGGCCCGGAATCGCGCGACTCGGGTTCGAGCACGATGTGCGCCTCGCGCCGCATCTTGAGAAGCTGCTCGCCGATCAGGAAGCGGTAGGCGTGATTGGAAATGACGATCGGCGTGTCGAAGGCGTCGTCGGCCAGCACGTCCATGGCCATCTGAAACGTCGACTGCTCGCCGACCAGGGGAATGAACTGCTTGGGCAGGCTTTCGCGCGAGGCCGGCCAAACGCGCGTGCCGGACCCTCCGCACATGATGACGGGAAGGATCTTCATCTCACATGCCTCTTCTCATCTGGACCTGGCATTCCCCCGGGAACCGGCCACAGCATGCGGGAAGCCTCGCTGCTGAAAGTTGAGGGTTCCCTGCTGCTTTTCGTGGCGTGTTGCATCGCTTCCCATCATACTAAACGGCGGCTGAGCGAACCCGGCCAAGCCTGCCGGAACCAAGCTTCGAGACGCGACCATGACATATCTCGCTCGACGAGCAGCGGTCACCGGCCTGCTGCTCCTCTTCACGGCTGCACCCTCGTTTGGTCCCGCACCGCCCGGCACCGGCCGCTTCGGGACAGCCTCGGCCATCGCGGCGACGCGGCCAACCAAAAGCGTGCAGGACTGCAACGACGAACTGCGCGACAAGGCGGCGGCCATCGCCGAGGCCGGGATGAGCGCGAGCGCGTTCTTTCACGCCTGCTGGTGGCATAGCGAGCCGGGCAAGCCAACCCCGATCGTGGCCGATCCACGCTCCGGGGCGCCGTTTGCGCGGCGGGCGTCTCGGCTGGCCTCCTCCGATGGAGACGCCGCCGCACGGCCGTCTCGGCGAGGGTCGCGCCAACATGCCGAGCGCCGGCGGATCGAGGCCGGGAGCTTCGCCCCACGGCGCTCCTTCCCGGCCGAACCGGGCGAAGAGGTCGGAGCCCTGGTCACGCGTCCCCCGCTGGACGACCTGCCGCCGCGCGCGGCGCCGCAAGTCCGGAATGCGCGCAAACAGGATGCGTCGGAGCCGCAAGCGACCGAGCCGACGCTGCCGACAAAAGTCCAGGTGAACGTTCCCGTGGTCGGATCGGTGGCGGTCCCGATCCTGCCGGTGCCGGGCCTCGCGGCAACGGTGCGCATCGTAGTCGACCACCCTGTCGTGCCCGGGCTGGTGACGGCGGCGCCCTGAGCCGCGGCGGCGGGTCGAAAACGTCTCGCGGCACCGCGTCAGGCCCCGTTGCGCCGACTTTGGACGTTCCTCCGCCGGTGGTTCGAGGACGCAAGGCTCGGCGAGCCTGCACGAGCGTGGGGCCGTCCGTCGGTGCGACGCTTCCCACACGATGCGGATCCAAGGCCGCTTACTTGGTCGGCTCACCTAATCCGTTCACTCGACCCGGTCGACCGGTCTCAACGTGGCCGGCCACGGCGACTCCGTCGGCGGACGTCGGTGCCACCGAGCCTCAGCCCGCATCCAGCACCTCCCTGACCTTGCGCGCGAGCTGGTCCACGGAGAACGGCTTGGTGATGAGCTGCACGCCGGGGTCGAGCGCGCCGTTGTGAACGATGGCGTTGCGCGTGTAGCCGGTGGCGAACAGCACCTTGAGGTCCGGGCGCTCGGCCGTGACCGCCTTGGCCAGTTCGCCGCCGCTCATGCCGGGCATCACGACATCGGTGAACAGCAGGGCGATATCGGGGTGGGAGCGCAGCAGGGCTAGCGCGCCCACGCCGTTTGCGGCGTGGATCACCGTGAAGCCGAGCTCGCGCAGCGTGTCGACGCTGACCGCGCGCACGCGCTCCTCGTCCTCGACGACAAGGATGATCTCCTCGGGCCGGCCGATCGCTGGGACGGCGGCCGCCGGCGTCGGCCTGCGCTCGACGGCGGCGACCTCGCCGGTGAGGCGAGGCAGATAGATGCGAAACGTCGTGCCGTGGCCGGCTTCGGTGTAGATCTTCACGTGGCCGGCCGACTGCTTGACGAAGCCGTAGCACTGCGACAACCCCAGCCCCGTCCCCTTGCCGATACCCTTGGTGGTGAAGAAAGGATCAAAGGCGCGGGCGGCGACATTGGGCGTCATGCCGGTGCCGGTGTCGGTCACGGCCAGCATCACGTACTGGCCGGACCTGATGTCGTGGTCGCGGGCATAAGCGTCGTCGAGGTGGGCGTTGGCCGTCTCGATCGTGAGCCGGCCACCGTCTTGCATGGCGTCGCGGGCGTTGACTGCCAGGTTGAGCAGCGCGTTTTCCAGCTCACCCGCATCGGCCCTGGTCTTCCAAAGGCCGCCGGCCAGCACGGTTTCGAGGTGCACGGTTTCGCCGATCGTGCGGCGCAGCATGTCGGACATGCCGGCAACGAGCGCGTTGACCGCCACCGGCTCGGGCTTGAGGGGCTGCTGGCGGGCAAAGGCGAGGAGGCGCTGCGTCAGCGTCGCCGCCCGCGTGGCGCCCTCCATCGCTCCGTCGAGGTAGCGCCCGACGGCCACGTCGCCGCGGGCGAGGCGGCGCTGCGCCAGATTGAGGCCGCCGATCACCACGGCGAGCATGTTGTTGAAATCATGGGCGATGCCCCCGGTGAGCTGGCCCACCGCCTCCATCTTCTGCGATTGGCGCAGCTGCGTTTCCACGCGCTCGCGCTCGCGCACCTCCGCCAGCAGGGCGGCGGCGGTTTCGCGCCAGCGACGGGTTTGGCGCAGCGCCATGCTGGCCGCTCCCACCAGGCAGAGCGCGGTGAGGGCGGCGACGATGCCATAGGTGCGCAGCGCCGCCCGCCACGGCGCCAGGGCGGCTCCGCGGCTGATGCCGAAGCGCACGAACACGGGAAAGCCGGGGATCCTGCGGTACGCGAAGAAGCGATCGACGCCGTCGAGAACCGAACGGCTCTCATAGAACCCGGTGGGCTCCAGCCGACTGGCCGCCAGCAGCGCCGACGAGTCGAGCAGTTTCGTCAGCCTGGCCGCCGGCTCGGCGGCCAGGATCTCGCCGTCCTCGCGCACCAGGAGGACGCTGAAGTCGTAGGTCGTCTCCACCGCCCGGTAGAAGTGCTCGAAGTAGCCGCGATCGACCGAAATGGCCACGACGCCACCAAAGCCGCCGTCGGCGGCCAGCGGAGCCCGCTCGGCGATGTTGAAGATCGCCATGCCCGATTGCCGACCGGCGTAGGACTTCGAAACCACGGGAAGAGGACTGCCCGAGACCGCCAGCGTTTGGAACCAGTCGCGGTCGGCGAAGCTGATGGTCGGGTTGGCGGGAAACGTCCGGCTGCTCGTCCGCATCCGTCCGGCGGCGTCGGTGATGGTGATGGTGCCGACCTGCGGCAGCTGGTCCTGCAGCCGCTTCAGGAAGACATGGAGGTCATGGTCCCAAGCGGACCCGGGCTGCTCGCCGCCCGGCCGATCGGAACCGGAGGCGCGCAGCCGGCCGTTGATCGACTCCAGGACAAGCGTATGGGTTTCGAACACCTTGAGGGCGTGTTCTTCCAGCAGGCGGGCGGTCTGTTCGGCGCGCAGGCGGGCGGCGGCGATGGTCGCGGCATAGCCCTGCCAAGCAGCCAGGCAAAAGAGAACCAGGGGTACCACCACCGCGGCAGCAAGAAGAAACACGCCGTTGTGAAAGTGGAAACGTGCACGCCTAGCAGAACCGTCCAAACAACCGTCTCACCATCGCGCACCCAGCGCCGAGGCGGGTTGGGCAGTTTGCGCTGGAAAACCTAGGGCAAACGTCGATGACGCGCCAGGGCCGCCGCGCGATGGCGACCGGACATCCCCGCGTGCAGACACGCCTTCCACCGGACGCGCACAGAGGCCGTGGAGCCGGGATTGGCGCGGCAGCAACCCGCGCAATGTTGACATTGATAACATAAGGTTCTAGCGCTGGCATGCGAGTGAAAAGGCGACGCGTTCCGGTTCTTGGCGCGGGCCGCCGAGCGAAAGGCAGACGATCATGGCAGGAACGGTCAACGAGCGCGTCTGCGCCGAGGTCGAGGGCGGGGTCACCGTTTTCGTGATCGGGATGCGCATCAACAAGTTCTGGAAGGTCTGGCGCTGGCTGCCGGTGATGCGGGCGATGCCCAGGATGCTGCGGGAGCAGGGCCGCGACCCGGCCATCGGACTGCTGCATACGCGCGGGATGCTGCTGGGTCCGCGCGACTTCGGCGTGCTGCAATACTGGAAAAGCGCGGAGCACCTCAACGCCTACGCCCACGCCCGCGACCGCGCTCATCTTCCGGCGTGGCGGCGCTTCAATGCCGCGATCGGCAGCAACGGCGACGTCGGCATCTGGCACGAAACCTACGTGGCGCCGCCCGGCAGCTCGGAGTCGGTCTTCGTCAACATGCCGCGCTTCGGCCTGGGGCTCGCGGGTGCGATCTTCCCGGCCAAAGGGGATCGATCGAACGCGGCCAAGCGGCTCGGCCGCCGGACAAGCGAGCCCGCGCGACCGTGACGCTTCACGTCCGCTGCTCGGAGATGCGTCGGCCGAAGTCCGCCTCGGCGGTTTCCTGACCCTGCGCGATGATCCCTCGCCGGATGGCGCGGGTGCGGGTGAACAGGTCGAACAAACCCGGCCCGTCGCCGTCGCGCACCATCCGCCCCAACGAGGCCAGATCCTCGTTGAAGCGGCCGAGCACGTCCAGCACCGCGTCGCGGTTGTTGAGGAACACGTCGCGCCACATCGTCGGGTCGGAGGCGGCGATCCGGGTGAAGTCGCGGAAGCCGCCGGCCGAGAACTTCATCACCTCCGCCTGCGTCACCTTTTCCAGGTCGGAGGCGGTGCGCACGATGTTGTAGGCGATGAGGTGCGGCACATGGCTGGTGATGGCCAGCACGATGTCGTGGTGGAGGGCGCTCATCACCTCGACGTTGGCGCCGGCTTCTTCCCAGAAGGCGACCGCGCGGGCGATCGCCCCGGCGTCGGTGCCGTCGCGCGGCGTCAGGATCACCCAGCGCCTGTGGAACAGGGTGGCGAAACCGGCATCGGGGCCGGAATATTCCGTGCCGGCGACGGGATGGGCCGGCACGAAATGCACGTCGGCCGGCAGGTGCGGCGCCACCGCCTCCACCACCGCCGCCTTGACCGAGCCGGTGTCGGACAGGATGGCGCCGGGCGCGAGGTGCGGGGCGATGCGACGCGCCACGGCTGCCATCGCGCCGACCGGCGTGCACAGGATCACCAGACCGGCGCCGGCAACCGCCTCCTCCACCGTTTCAACGATGACGTCGGCGAGTTCGATGGCATCGGCGCGCCGGCGCACGGCCGGGTCGGCATCGACGCCGACCACCATGCCGGCGAGCCGCTGCTGGCGCGCCACCCGACACAGCGAGGCCCCGATCAGGCCGAGGCCGATCACGGCGAGGCGATCGAAGAGCGGGGCCGCGGGCGGCGGACCGAGGCTGTCAGCCATGACCGCTCCGAACCGGCCTCATCCCCGCTCCCGCGCGAAGTCGGCCAGCGCGGCGATCACCAAGCGGTTGGCCACCTCGCCGCCGACGCTGAGGCGCAGGCAGGACGGCAGGGCGTAGGCGGCGACGTGGCGCAGGATCAGGCCGCGCGCGGTGAGGAAGACGTCGGCCGCCGTCGCCTCGGCGGGGTCGCGCAGCTGGACGAGGATGAAGTTCGCCGCGCTCGCCGTTACAGGAAATCCCAGCTCGCGGATGGCCGTGGTGAGCACGTCGCGCCAATGCGCGTTGTGGCTGACCGCGGCGGCGATGTGGGCCTGATCCTCCACGGCGGCGACGGCGGCGCGCATCGCGGGATCGTTGACGTTGAAGGGGCTGCGCACCCGGTTGATCGCCTCGACGATGGCGGCTGGCGCGAAGCACCAGCCGACGCGCAGGCTGGCCAGACCGTAGATCTTCGAGAAGGTGCGGGTCACCACCACGTTCTCGCGGCCGCCGACGAGGGCGAAGCCGTCCTCGTAGTCCGCCTCGCCGGCATATTCGGCATAAGCCGCGTCGAGCACGAGGAGCACGTCGGATGGCAGCGAGTCGGCCAGCCGGGTCACGGCGGCACGGCCGACGTAGGTGCCGGTCGGGTTGTTGGGATTGGCCAGGAACACGATGCGGGTGCGCGGCGTGACGGCGGCGAGGATCGCCTCGACGTCAACGGTGAGGTCGCGCTCTTGCACGATCACCGGCACGCCCTCGGCGGCGAGGATCGCCGTGCGGTAGAGCAGGAAGCCGTGGGCGGTGTAGATGCCCTCGTCGCCCGGCCGGAGATAGATGTTGGCGAGCATGTAGAGGAGCTCGTCGGAGCCGGCACCGCAGACGATGCGGGCTGGATCGAGGCCGTGGCAGCGCCCGATCGCCTCGCGCAGCGGCGTCGTTGTGCCGTCGGGGTAGGACGGCAGTGCCTCCACCGCCGCGAGGAAGGCCGCCTTGGCGCGCGGCGAGGCGCCGAGCGGCGTCTCGTTGGAGCTGAGCTTGTAGATCGGCCCGGCGACGCCCGGCGCCTTGCTTTTGCCGGGAACATAAGGGTCGGCGGCGAGGATGCCGGCGTGCGGGCGGGGACGGCGGGGCGTGGCGTCGGCGGTCATCGAGGGCGTGTCATGCGCGGGGCGATCTCGGAGCGCGGGGTGGAACTCACTGGGCGGCAAGGGGAAGCTGCTCGACCTCATAGCGGGAGGATTGCGAGCCGACCGGAACCGGGTCGCGCACCGCGTCCACCTGCGCGGCGGCGGCGATGGCTTCGGCAAGGGCGGCCGTCGCGAGCGTGTCCGGCGCGGCCACCAGCACCGCCGCGCCGGCCGGCGTCGCGACCTGATCGACGACGGCGAGGGGGCTCGCGACCCGCAGGTCGTTGATCCCGCCGGGCAGCGTCACCGCATGCAGGCGCACTTCGCGGGGCGCGGTCTCGGCGGACGGCTCGGCCTGCGATCTGGCGATCACGAAAAGCGGCAGGCCGGCCGCGTGGTCGGCGCGCTCGACGAAGGGAAGCCGGGCGATGATCTTGGGCGCGGCCGGCGGGCGCAACTCGTCCCACCACGGGCACGCCCCCGCATCTCGCGCCCCGCCGCAACGGATCACGCCGAGATCGCCCTTCGCCTCTGCCACGGCGGCGATCACGCCAGCCGGCGAAGCGTGCGTCCGCAGCGGCACGGTGAAGCCGAAGTGGAAGCGGCAGGCGTCGCGCATCGCGGCATCGCCGCCCGATACGTCGGCGTGGACGGCATAAGGGGCCTGCACGTAGGTGAAGGTGGAAATGATGATGCGCCAGATGCTTTCCACAGCCGCGAGCGGGAGCAGGCCGCGGTGACGCTCCACGAGGCGGCGCATCATCGCCGCCTCGCGCGCCGGGCGGAACGCCGATCCCCCGCCCGCCCGCGCCTTGACGGCGATCAGGCGGTCGATGATCTCGCCGCGCTCCATCAGCAAAGCGTGCAGCGACGCGTCGATGCGGTCGATCTCGCCGCGCAGGGCGTCGAGGCCAGCCCCGCCCGTCTCGGTCTCGGACGCGCGAGCCCCTGTCATCGAACCTTGATCATCGAACCTTGGTCATATCCGTCATGCATGCCAGCTGTCTTCGTCGCCGGACGCGTCCCTTTCTTAGTCGCCGGGCGCGGTCCTGGCAAAGGATACAGGTCCGTCGGCGACGGCAAGCCGGCGTCACCGCGACGCCTCACATCCCCGGCCCTGTCCGCTCATGGCTGCGAGCCGCCTTGACGAAAACTTTCCCGTTTTCCCATATGCTCGCAACGAGGTCCAGGCAGATGGGGAGGCCGTCCGGCCGATGAATGTGATGCCGTCGAAGACGGCCAGCCAGCGCGAGGTCGACATGCCGTCGTCGCGCCTCGTGGAGTTCGGGCGCGACCGGCCTCTCGTCACCGACGGCGGCTTCGAGCTGTCGCCGTTCACGGTGGCCTTCCAAACCTATGGCGAACTCAACGCCGCGCGCTCCAACGCCATCCTGGTGTGCCATGCCCTGACCGGCGACCAGCATGTCGCCAACCTCAATCCGCTGACCGGCAAGCCGGGCTGGTGGACGAGCCTCGTGGGGCCGGGCAAGGCGATCGACACCGACCGTTTCTTCGTCATCTGCTCCAACGTGCTCGGCGGCTGCATGGGCACCACCGGCCCCGCCTCGCGCAATCCCCGAACGGATCGGGCCTACGCCCTCGACATGCCGATGGTGACGATCCGCGACATGGTGAAGGCACAGGCCATGCTGATCGACCATCTCGGCATCGAGACCTTGTTCTGCGTCGTCGGCGGCTCGATGGGCGGCATGCAGGTGCTGCAATGGGCCGCGAGCTACCCCCATCGCGTCTTTTCCGCGATGCCGGTGGCCACCGCCGCCCGACATTCGTCGCAGAACATCGCCTTCCACGAGGTCGGCCGTCAGGCGGTGATGGCCGACCCCGATTGGTGCAAGGGGCGCTACCTCGACGAAGGCCGATATCCCGGCAAGGGCCTCGCCGTCGCCCGCATGGCGGCGCACATCACCTACCTCAGCGACGAGGCGCTGCAGCGCAAGTTCGGCCGCAAGCTGCAGGAACGGGCGGCGCCGACCTTCTCCTTCGACGCCGACTTCCAGATCGAGAACTATCTGCGCTACCAGGGCCTCAGCTTCGTCGACCGCTTCGACGCCAACTCCTATCTCTACGTGACGCGGGCCTGCGACTATTTCGACCTCGCCGCCGACTACGGCGGGCAGCTCGCGTTGGCGTTCAAGGGGTCGCGGACGCGCTTTTGCGTGGTGTCCTTTTCGTCGGACTGGCTGTATCCCACCTCCGCCTCGCGGGCGATCGTGCACGCGCTCAACGCCGGCGGCGCGTCCGTGTCCTTCGTCGACATCATGACCGACCGCGGCCACGATGCCTTCCTGATCGACGACCCGGAGTTCAACGCCACCGCGCGCGGCTTCATCGAAGGTTGCGCCCGCGTGCGGGGCCTGCCGCCGGGATGAGAACGGGCGCGTCATGAGGCTCGCATGACCCGCAGCTTCCCGCCGGGCGACAAGCGCGCCGCGCTGCGCTCGGACCTCTACGTGGTGGCGCAGTTCCTGGAGCCGTATACGCGCGTGCTCGACGTCGGCTGCGGCGACGGCGCCCTGTTGCACTACCTCAGCGAGGATCACGGAGTGGACGCCCGCGGCATCGAGTTGAGCCAGAAGGGCGTGAACCATTGCGTGGCCAACGGCCTCAGCGTGATCCAGGGCGACGCCGACACCGATCTCGCCGACTATCCCGACAACGCCTTCGACTTCGTGATCCTCAGCCAGACCCTTCAGGCGACGCGTCGGCCGCGCCGGGTGCTGGAGCATATGTTGCGCATCGGCCGGCACGCAGTGGTCTCGTTCCCGAATTTCGGGCACTGGCGGGTGCGCGGGCAACTGCTGTTCCGGGGGCGCATGCCCGTGACCGACGCGCTGAGCTACCAGTGGCACGACACGCCCAACATCCACGCCTTCACCATCCGCGACTTCGTCACCCTGGTGGAAATGTGCGAGGGGCGCATCGAACGCTCGATGGCGCTCGACGCCAATGGGCGCCCCATTCAGGTCAAGGTCCCCTGGTGGTTCTGGAACCTGTTCGGAGCACAGGCCGTCTTCCTGCTGACGCGCGGCTGAAAGTCGTTTGCAGCCCTGGAACATCGGACCCTGAATCGGATCCGGTCCGATGCTCTAATTTATTGTATCGCAGCGGATTTGTCCGAAAACCGCTGCGCACTTTTCGGTCCGATGCTCTCGAATTTATTGTATCGCATCGGATTTGTCCGAAAACCGCTGCGCACTTTTCGGTCCGATGCTCTATCCCAGCAAGCCGCCCGGCGTCGGCGCCAGCGGATTGGCCGCCCGCGTCGCGAGATCTGCAGCATCGGGGCGAGGCTCGCCGACGGCGGCGGCCCACAAACCTTCCACGAAGGTTGGATCGAGCCCGTCGGTGATGAACACCATCCGGGTGGTTCGGTCGTCGTCCGGCCAGCGGTCGAGGCGGGTTGCGGGATGCATCACGTGCTGCACGCCGTGGATCACCACCGGCCGGGAGGGATCGTCGGCGAGCGCGACCAGTCCCTTCAAGCGCAGCAGCCTCGCGCCATGGGCCGAGCGCAGCAGTTCGGTGAACAGGGTGACGGCATGGGGCGACACCGGCCGGGGATGGCGCAGGCAGAAGGACCGGATGCTGGCGTCATGCCGGTTCACGTCGTGATGGTGGTGGTGCCCCGCTCCATGCCCGTCCTCGACGGCCTCGGCGGCGAGCCAGGCGCGGGCGTCGCCACCCCGCACCGCGACATCGAACGGCGGTCCGGCGAACAAGCGTTCGGCCTCGGCCTCGCCGCGGGCCGCATCGAGCAGCGGCGCGGACGGGTTCAAGGCTCGCAGCCGAGCCTTCAAAAGGTCCAACGCGGCCGCGTCGCCGACAAGGTCGCCCTTCGTCAGCACCAGCCGGTCGGCGAGCGCGGCCTGCTTCACCGCCTCGCGGTGCCGGTCGAGTGTCGCCGAGCCGACCAGCGCATCCACCAGCGTGATGACCGAGCGCAGGCGGAAGCGCATTCGAAGGTAGGGATGGGCCATCACCGTGTGCAGCACCGGCGCGGGATCGGCGAGGCCGGTGGTCTCGATCACCACCCGGATCCAGCTGGCGCGCTTGTTGTCGCGGGCGCGAAGGGCGTTTTCCAGCGCGGCGATGAGATCGCCGCGGATCGAGCAGCACAGGCAGCCCGACGTCATCACCAGCATGTCGCCTTCGACCCGCTCGACCAGCAGGTGGTCGAGGCCAACCGACCCGAACTCGTTGATCAGAACCAACGTGTCGGACAGCAGGGGATCGCGCAGCAGGCGGTTGAGCAACGTCGTCTTTCCGGCGCCGAGGAAGCCGGTGATCACCGAAAGTTCGAACGGCGGGGGTGGCCGTCGTGCGTCGGGGATCATGGCACCGGGGCAGGCAGGCACGGCAGCGGCCGACCCGCGAGACGAGCTTCCGGACAAACGACCGGGTGAATCATCGGCCGGTCCGCTGGGCGTCGTCGGCCGCGTCGGCCGTCCGCGCCGCCGCCGTTGGTTTGCGGACCAGTCGTCCGGCGGCCGTTTCGGCCGGCTTGGCCGCCGATTTGGCCAGGGGCTTGGCAGGATGCGCCAACTTACCGGCCGCGACATCGGCCACCCGCTTCGCCTTGTCCTTGCGGGCCGGCTTGGGCGTCTCGTTCTCCTCGGCGCCGGCCAGCACCTTGGTGTCGGGCGCTTCGGCGGCGGCGTTCAGTACCGCAGCCCTGCCCGCCCGGCCGCGATGCGCCGCGCGCACCCGCCGTCCACGCAGCGGCAGGGCATTGGGGTCGGCGGCGAGCGGCGCGACGCCGATCCCCTGGATCGGGCCGCCAGTCTCGGTCGGGGCATAGGCTTCGACGGTGGCCGGCATCGGCTCGCTGCCGATCGGGGAATGGGGCGCGCGGGCCTGCGCGACCGGCCCCTGGTAGCCGGGTTCGGCCCCGATGTGCACGGGCACCGGCGCGAAGGCGACCGGCGGCATGGAGTTGATGTGCATCGCGGTCGGGGCGGACGCCATCACGGTTGGCGTGGTGAAGAGGAACGAGCGCTCCGGCGACAGGGCGGACAGGCCGAGGCCGGCCGCCGGCGGCAGCAGCGGCGCGTCGAGTTGGTCGACCTCCGTGCTGAACTGGGCGAGGAGCTTGCCGCGGGCGCGGCACACCTCGTTGCGCATGTCCGGGGCTGCCTGGGGAGCGTCGGCAGGAAGCGCCACGATGGATCCCGTCGGGCGATCGACGCCGGCGAAGGCCCGGTCGAACAGGGCGGCGACCTTGGCGGTGCGGGCGGCGACGGAGGGTGCTCCCATCACGATCGCGATGATGCGCCGGCCGTCGCGGAAGGCGCTGGCCACCACGTTGAAGCCGGCCGAACAGGTGAAGCCGGTCTTCATGCCGTCGGCGCCGGGATAGCGGCCGAGCAGGTTGTTGTGGTTGGTGATGATCTCCGGGCCGAGCGACAGGGCGCCGATGTTGAACAACGCCAACTGGTCGGGGAAGTTGGCGTAAAGCGCGCGGGCGATGAGGGCCATGTCGCGAGCCGACGACACGTGCTGCGGGCTGGGCAGGCCATTGGGGTTGACGAAATGAGATTCGCGCAGGCCGAGGTCGGCCGCCGCCCGGTTCATGTCGTCCGCGAAGGCGGGCACGGAGCCCGACACGCCTTCCGCGACCGTGACGGCGATATCGTTGGCCGAGCGCACCATCAGCATGCGCAGGGCGTTGATCAGGGTGACCTGGGTGCCCGGCCTGAAGCCCATTTTGGAGGGCGGCTGCGAGCGCGCGTAGTCAGAATAGAGGAGTGGCGTGTCCAGCGCGATCTTGCCCTCGCGCACGGCCTGAAGGGCGACGTAGACGGTCATCAGCTTGGTGGTCGAGGCGGGAAACCACGGCTGCGTCGCCTGTTGCTGGTACAAAACGTCGCCGGTGGCGACATCCATGGTCAGCGCCGGCGTCGCCGCAGCGGCGGTCGACAGAATGGAAGCGGCGGCGGCCAGGAACGCAGTCAAGCCGCGCCGGAGAAGGCCGGCGAGCGGGAGGCCGGCATCGCTGATCGGTACCCCGCCCGAAACATCCAAGCTGCAACGCATCAGCGGTCCTATTGAACGAACAAGGGCGAAACGATCAACGGCGGTCACGATTGCGAAGACCCTGACCCCCAATCGCCGCGACGCCGGCCCCGAAGGCCTTCCGCCAGATCGGCGCCAAGTCGGCGCGAAGTCGGCACGCGGGCCAACCCCGAGCGGAATGCGGCGTTGGCGCCGCTCGGATTGGGCAGGTCGGTTGGCTTCATCAACGCCTGCTTAGATCGCGTCCGCCGGAAAGGCGAGTCGGTTCAAAACGCTATCCTCAGCCCGTGCGGCGCTTTCAAGGCGTCTTCCAGAGCAGCCGGCAAAGCGCCTGACCACGTCGCCGGTACGCCCGGCCGACCCGCTTCGTCATTCCCCCGGCGCGCGGGCTTCGATTGCGATGGCGTGAACTTTATCGGGCCCCATTTCCCCGGCAACAAGGTCGTTGATCATTCGGTGGCGTTCCAGCCGGGTCTTGTTCTCGAACTGCCGCGATGTCACCTTGATGAGGAAATGCGTCTCGCCGCTCGCGCCCGCCGTGCCCGCCCGCGATACGACATGCGCGTGCTTGGCGTGCTTGTAGGATTCGTCGACGACGTCGAGGCTGGCCGGCTCCAGCCCAGCTTCCAGCGCCGCGCGGATGCGCGCCGCCACGGGGTGATCTTGTTCACTCATTTCCAGTCATCTCCTGGTTAGCTGATCCCAGCGCGAAACCCGCCCGGCGGCGCTTGATGCCGGTCGCAACGCATCCATAATGATCGAGCCATGAACCTGAAT
>CAXTMA010000019.1:0-26386 GCA_964245015.1 uncultured Beijerinckiaceae bacterium
AGTTGGCTCAACATGGTCGAGATCGGCGTGCTGCGCGCCCAGTGCATCGATCGCCGCATCCCCGATCGCGCCAACCTGGAACGCGAGATCACACCTGGGAGCGGCAGCGCAGTCAGAGCCGAAAAGGAGCTGAAGAAGGGCGTGCGCGGGGTGCGGCCGAGCGAGCGGATGGTGGAGGGACGCTGCAACTGCGAGGCAGACCTGGTGCGCGGCTACGCCGCCGCCGTGCGCGGCGCGATTACCGACGATGGCCGCGCCCCGCTCGATGCGGCCAGGCTGCGGCTGAAAGGGCGACTGGAGAAGGTCGCCGGCAGCTCGCAGCGGGTGCAGGTCGAACGGGGCATCGCGTCCGCTCGCGGCTGAGGCTGCTGGTCGAGCGGGCGCTCGCCGGCACCGCCGCGCTCTGGCCTGCGGTGCAGCAGGGCTTCGTCCTCGTGCATGCTGCCGCGCGGCTGCTGGCCAACCCCGCCGGAGAAAGGGGGGCCAAGGTCAGGCGGCGCTTCAACGGCCTGCTCGCGGCAATGAGGCACCATCGCGACCGTGCTTGCGGTCTCGCCGCTGCCGTTGACCCCTTCAGCTTCGTAACGGTGGATCCGGCGCCGGACCGTTTCGCCGCTTTCGCGCACAATAAGGGCGACCTCGGCAACGCCGCGCCGCTGCTTGGTTGTCAAAAGGATCATCTGCGCCCGCGTGCGGATCCGGACGTCGCGCGTCGATCGGTAAAGCTCGTCAAGCTCGTACAGGTGCTCAGCGCTGAAATTGTCAACACGAAGGGCACGCATCTCCATCTCACGGGGTCTATCAAACCACAAGACTTATGACGTTGTACTTAAGTTACATTGATCGAGGTAGGATCATCCTTTGGCGCCTATGCGGGGTCAATCGTGACGCCGGTTCACACTTTCGCAACGTGAGGCGAATGGAAGCCACGTGCGAAAAGGCGAGCGCCGTGTGGATCAAGCATTTCGACCGCCCGGCCGTTCGCCTCGACATGGTCGTCTCAAGTCAGGTTGCTACATCGGCGCGACTGGCCTTACGATCTCGGCGCATCCGCACTCCCGGTCGCCGTGGGTCGGAGATGCGAATTCAGTCGCGGGGGAACACATGATGAAAGTTCATGCCTTCATTTTGACTCTCGGCAGTCTCGTCGGCGTGGCCACTGCCGCGCAGGCGCAAACGGCGTCCGCACCCGCGGATCCCCTGACAAATCTGCAAAACGTCTTCGGCACGGCGATCGGGGAGTCGTTCCGCGTGCCCGACCAGGTCGCCGCCGCGACCGTTCCCGGCGCTTCCGCAGCTCTCGGACCGACCCTCGGCGGCGCGCTGCGCACCAGCCTTGAGATCCCCGGCGCCGCCTTTCTCGCTCTGATGCTGCCGTTGGACAATGCCACCTCGGCGAGCCCGAGTCCGAGCCCGGCTGCGCCGGCACCTCCGCCGTCGCACTCCAAGCGTGCGAAGGCCCATCGTCATCGTGAGCCGACGCAGGGCTGAGGACGGCTTCCTGGAGGGCTGACGCGGCGGCGCGGCTCCGGTTCGCGGCCAAGCCGCCACTCGTTGGGCCATGAGCGAGCGGGTCACCACGACGCGGGCCCTTTTCGAGGGCGGCGGCCGACAGTATCTTGCGGCAGGCGTTTGTCGGGCCTGCCGACACCTTGGATGGCGAAGCGGCTGTGACTTCGCTCGAAAAAAGCGAGCGTCGCGCCCTGGCTGGCAAGCCGGGCAGGTTTTCGACCCACCTCAGGAGATCCTGATGACGCGACCTGCCTTGGTCCTGATGATGGTTTGCAGCGTGTCAGCTTGGCAAATGCCGGCGGCTCGGGCCCTCGGCGGAGGCGGCACCGCTCCGGGAGGTCCGCTCAGCGGCACCATTCGACCGGCGTGCAACGGGTACAGGATGGATGGCACCCTGGACGCGGGAGGCCAGAGCGCGTGCGCCAGGATGCCGGCCGTTCCGCAACCTGAACTGCGGCGCTTCCGCCATATCGATTGAGATCTATATGCAAGGAGATCGCGGTCTTCCGATCGGGCGATCCGCGTTGAGCGGCCTCGTGAAGGTCCGTGTCGGTTCAGGCCGCTTCGAACGCCGCGCGCGACGATGAGGCCCGAACACCCAGGCTGTCGGCTGCGGGCTTCACTTGTCGATGAGCCGGGCGGGCACGGTGAGCAAAGCGATCCCACCCAGCGCGACGATGACTCCGAACAGGTACAGGGATGAGGCCGAGCTTCGCGTGAGTTGCGTCAGCCAGCCGACGATGAAGGTGCTGACGAAGCCCGCGACGTTGCCGAGCGAGTTGATCAGGGCAATCCCTGCTGCCGCCGCCGCACCGCCGAGAAAGGTTGCAGGGATGCACCAGAAGGACGCCTGCGCTGCCGAGGCGCCGGCCGCCGCCGCCGAGAGCCCGATCATGGCTAGTGTGATATTGCTGCCGGCGGCGGCGGTGACAACGAGGCCGGACCCGCAGAGAACGGTCGGCACCAGCGTATGCCAGCGACGCTCCCTCATCCGGTCGGCGCTGACGTTGACCAGGACCATCACGACGATGGCGACGGTGTAGGGCACGGCGGTCAGCAGGCCGATGGTCAACGGATCGACGACGCTGGTCTGCTTGATCAGCGACGGAAGCCAGAAGCTGATGATGTAGATGCCGCAGACGATGGCGAAGTAGATGACGCCGAGAAGCCAGACGCGCACGTCGCTGAAGGCTTGCGACAGGTGCGAGTGGCTTGCCTTCTCGCCTTCCTCGCGGGCGATGTTGACGGCGACGACGCGACGCTCCTCCGGGTCGAGCCAGCCGGCATCGGCCACCCTGTCGTTCAGGTAGAAAAGTGTGACGACGCCGAGCACCACGGAGGGGATCGTCTCGACGATGAACAGCCATTGCCAGCCGCTCAGGCCGTGGCTGCCGCTGACGGCGCTCAGGATCCAGCCCGAAACGGGGCCGCCGACGATGCTGGCGCAGGGAATGGCTGCCAGGAAATAGGCCGTGATCTTGCCGCGGCGAGCGGCCGGATACCAATGGGTCAGATAAAGGAGAACGCCTGGGATGAAGCCGGCCTCGGCTGCACCGAGCAGGAAGCGGAGGACATAGAAGGTCAGCGGCGTCTTGACGAAGATCATCGCCGCCGAGATGAGACCCCAGCTGATCATGATGCGCGCGATCCACACCTTGGCGCCGACGCGGAACATGATGATGTTGCTCGGGATCTCAAGAAGCACGTAGCCGAGAAAGAAGACGCCCGCGCCGAACCCGTAGATTGTCTCGGTGAAGTGCAGTTCGTCCAGCATCTGCAACTTGGCGAAGCCGACGTTGACGCGGTCGAGATAGGCGGCGAGATAGCAGATGAACAGGAACGGTACGATGCGTGCCGTGACCTTGCGATAGATCCGGTCTTCGGCCGCGACCATATCAGCGGTGATCATGTGTCCGGGAAGAGTTTGCATTGCGCGTCCTCTGGCCTGGTCCTGTCGCGATGCCGGTTCGCCCGGCCAGCAGCTTGAGCCACGCCTGATATGCGGCGGCCGGATGAGCCGGCGGAGGCCTCGTTTGATCGACGACGGCGGCAAGCGAAGCCGCCGGTGCGGATGCCGTTCACGACGTCAGCCGGCGCAGGCGGTTGGACGTCACGTCGGCCACGACCCAGCGAGCACGAGCGCACGCGGGCCGGCCTGAGCAGCCTTGCGGAAACCCGCTCACCGGGACGAGCAGGAGATCACCTCAGATGCCCAAACTTCGATGGAAAGGGCGCCAGCGATCGCCAGACTCCCTTAAGCTTCAGGGCAAGCACGAAACCCTTTTCAGCCTGCGAATGCCTCGGATCGCCCTGCAGCCTCCCGCACACGCCCGATCCCCAGGAGAGGTCGAGCCACTCGGATCCCGGCGAGCCACGCTCGCGCGTCATGCTCGGATGCCCTCGCGCGAACACGATGGGGCCGCGAACACGATGAGGCATGGCCATGCGCCGTCGGGCTTCAGCAGGGTGTGCGTAAACCCGCACCGATCGGCTTGCCGCATCCCCGGCGAGGTCTTTGCCTTTGCAGGAGCACGGCGGAACGCGCACCGCAGGCGTGACGCCCGCATCGAGCTGAAACAGGAAGGGAGCCGATCGCCTGCTGACCGATCGGGACGAGCGGCATCGTCCGCCCGGCCTCGCCGGCCCATATGAGCATGCCCAACGACAGGAGAGTGAAAGGAAGCGTGCGCATGGACCTTTACCGGCTCGCAGGCATGAAGAATCGACGTGCGGTCCCGCTTCGATCCCTGCGGGTTTCCGGCGGCACCTGGGGCGTGGGGCCCATGACGAACGCCTCGTTGGATCGTCGGTCCGCGCTTGATCGTTCATGCACGGACCTGTGACATATCCGACCGTTCCGATGAATACCGGGCAAGCTCTTTCCAATGACGGAGGGAAACCCGATTGCGTCGTTCCCTACCGTGACGGTAGTTCTGAATTCCGAATTCGGAGACGTCGTCCGCGGCGGCTGTTCATGCGCCGAGGATAACAGCAGGGCGGTCCATGTACACCAGCCATTCGAACTACATTGGCGGAGCGCTCGTCGCCGATGCGTCCGGTTCCGCCCTGCCGGTGTACAATCCGTCGCGTGAAACTCAGCTTTCGGAGATCCCGATTTCCTCGGCGAGCATGGTCGACGCCGCCGTGCAGGCAGCCAAGAAGGCACAGGTCGAATGGGGGCGTCGCCCCGCCATCGAACGCGCCAGCGTGCTGCGTGCGATCGCGAGCGGCATCCGCGGGCGGATCGATCGGATCGCCAACATCATCTCGGAGGAGCAGGGCAAGGTTCTGCCGCTCGCGACCGTTGAGGTTCAGTTCACCGCCGCCTACCTCGACTACATGGCCGAATGGGCGCGCCGCATCGAAGGCGAAACGATCCAGAGCGACCGGCCGGGCGAGACAATTCTGTTGTTTCGCAAACCGATCGGCGTGGTCGCCGGCATCCTGCCCTGGAACTTCCCGTTCTTCCTGATCGCGCGCAAGCTCGGGCCGGCCCTGGTGACCGGCAACACCATCGTGATCAAGCCGAGCGAGGAAACGCCGAACAACGCGGCTGAATTCATCGACCTCTTGAAGGACATCGACGTCCCGGCCGGGGTGATCAACTTCGTTTTCGGCACCGGCGCGGTCACCGGACAGGCGTTGTCGAGCCATCCCGACGTCGGCCTGATCAGCTTCACGGGGAGCGTCGAGACCGGCTCCCGGATCATGGCTGCCGCGGCCCGCAACATCACCAAGGTCAATCTTGAACTCGGCGGCAAGGCGCCGGCGATCGTCCTGAACGACGCCGACATTCCGCTGGCCGTGAAAGCGATCACCGCGTCGCGAACCCTGAACAGCGGTCAGGTCTGCAATGCGGCCGAGCGCGTGTACGTCGAGGCGGCCATCGCCGACCAGTTCACCGAAAAGCTCGCCGAGGCGATGAAGGCCGTCAGGTTCGGCGATCCACTTGGCAATACCCCCGTCGACATGGGACCGCTGATCAACCGGGCCGGCCTGACCAAGGTCGACGATCTCGTGAAATCGGCCGTGCGGCAGGGCGGATCGGTGATCGCCGGCGGCGGCATCGCCGACCGCGGCGCCGGCCACTTCTTCGAGCCGACCGTGATCGCGGGATGTCGCCCCGATATGGATGTGATGACGCGCGAGATCTTCGGGCCGGTGCTGCCGATCATGAAGGTGTCTGGTCTGGACGAGGCGATCAGCCTCGCCAACGAGACCGAATACGGCCTGACGTCCTCGATCTACACGACCAGTCTCACGAGCACGATGCGCGCGGTCAAGGAACTCTCGTTTGGCGAAACCTACGTCAATCGCGAGAACTTCGAGGCGATGCAGGGCTTCCACGCGGGGGTGCGGAAGTCGGGCATCGGCGGCGCCGACGGCAAGCATGGGGTCTACGAATACACGGCGACGCATGTCGCCTACATCCAGGCCTGAGCCGGAAGAACACCAGCGATGCTGAACCAGCAAAGTACGTCGGTGGCCGTGGAGCCCCCGACGTCCTCACGATCGGGGGAAGGAATGACAGGGAAAATCGGAGTTTACCTGGCGGGTGCAATCGTCGCGTTCCTGCCGCTCTCACCGGTTCATGCGGAGAACGTGACGTTCGCGGTCATCGGGCCGCACGAGTACGAACTCCCTGTCAATTTCAAGGACTTCGATGCCTTCGTGCAGTACGGGTTCACCAACAAGACGAACCAGAGCTTCACGCCGAACGGTGGTCTGACCCACATTCCCAACCAGGACCTGAACGTCGGTCTCACCAAGATCGTCCGGTTCATCACCTTCGACTCGCTGCCCAACGTCGGTTTCGCGCCGGAAGCGATCGTGCCCGAAATCCAGGCGAACAGCGGTTCGGGGTCGAACGTCTACGGCATCGCCGATCCCATTTTCGGCGGCGCCGTCTGGGTCAAGCCGAACAAGAACTCGACATTCGGCTTCCAAACGTTCATCACGGCGCCGATCGGCACGAAGCAATTCACCAGCAACTTTTATTCGAACATCTCGACGATCTTTTACGACTACCAATTCAAGAATTTTGATATCGACGGCAATACCGGCGGCGTCTTCCGCAGCGACCAGCGAACGCCGGGGGCGGACCGCCTGATCACCGGCACGACCTTCTTCACCGATCTCCGGATCGGATACAAATTCAATCAGCCCTCGTTCCCGATTGAGCCGTTCTTCGCACTCGACTACGAGTTCACCAACGGCGTGAAGGACGCGGTCACCGGATTGGCCGTCCCCAATTCCAACACCGAGGATCTGGCCCTCGGCGCCGGCGGCGTTTGGACGATCTCCGACAAGTACAGCCTGACGATCCGCTATTCACGGAGCGTGTACGGCCTCAACGAACCTCCAACCAACGCTGCTTACCTGAAATTCGTCAGCATCCTTCCTTGATCCCACTCGGTGCGGTCGAAACCACAATGGCGCGAAAGGGTCCGTTTTGAGCGAGGCAAGCAGCAAGGCTTGGTCCGAAGGTTGCGTCGACCGCCGGGATGCGCTCGCCATCGGCGCATTCGCCTGTCTCGCCCCGGTGGTGTTTCCGAGGGCGGCCCGGGCCGACGCCGCTGCCGACGAGCTTCCGTCCAAGGGCGATCATCTGATCGCAGGCGAGGGTGATGCGAACTCGCCGCCGCTCCTGATCGAGGCCGTGAAGGTGGGCGGCGAGATCGTAACCGGGCTCGCGGTGACGCCCGCTGGCCAACTCAAGGACAACTCGCGGTTCGCCAAGCTCATCCTCTTCCGGTTCGACCCGAAGGACATTCCGGAGGCGGTGAGACCGATGACGGTCGATGGCGTGATGGCCTTCTCGGCCATCTGCACGCATCAAGGCTGTGAATTGAGCGCGTGGGACCCGAGCAGCGAGCAACTCAGGTGTTTCTGCCACGGGTCCGCTTTCCTTCCCGCCAAGGGCGGCGAGGTCGCGAACGGCCCCGCCGTCAAGCAACTTCCCATGCTGCCGCTGAGCAAAGGGGAGGGTGGCAGGTTGCTGGTCGCCGATAATTTCACGGCGCAGCCGGGCCCACCTCAGAAGACGAAGCTGTAGGCACAACAAGAATCGGGAGGCAGACATGTTTGCAATCGTGCATCGCTTAAGAACTCAAAGTCTTCTCGCATCCGGCGCTGTCGCGCTCGTGCTGTCCGCGACGACGGCCGCGCGCGCCGGCGAGGCGCAGGCGGCGCCGGCAGCCTATCCGCCGGTGACGGATGAGCGTCTCGCAAACCCCGAGCCCGAGAACTGGCTGCAGTACCGCGGCAACTACCAGGGTTGGGGATACAGCCCGCTCGACCAGATCGACACGACCAACGTCAAGAAGCTCGTGCCGGCGTGGAGCGTATCCACGGGCGTCTCCGACGGTCACGAGGCGCCGCCGATCGTCAACAATGGGATCATGTTCGTCAGCACGCCCGGCGATCAGATCCTTGCCGTCCGTGCCGCGACCGGGCAGGTTCTGTGGAAGTACCAGCGCGAACTGCCGCCCGAACTGTTCCAGCTGCATCCGACCAATCGCGGCGTGGCGCTCTACGGCAGCAGCGTCCTCATCGCAACGCTTGACGCCTGCGTCGTCTCGCTCGATGCCGAGACCGGCAAGCAGAACTGGCAGAAGTGCGTCGCCGACTGGAAGGACAGCTACTACATGACGCTGTCGCCAATGGTGACGAGGGGGAAAGTGATCGTCGGCGTGTCCGGTGGCGAGTTCGGCATCCGCGGCTTCATCACGGCGCTAAACACAACCAACGGCGATGAGGTCTGGAAGACCTACACGGTTCCCGCGCCGGGCGAGCCCGGTTCCGAATCCTGGAAGGGTGACAGCTGGAAAACCGGCGGCGGCCCCATCTGGATCCAGGGCACCTATGACGCCAAGCTGAACATCGCCTACTTCGGCACGGGCAACGGCGGCCCTTGGGATCCGACCGCCCGTCCGGGTGACAACCTTTACACGACCTCAGCGGTCGCCCTAGACGCCGATACGGGGAAGATCAAAGGCTATCATCAGTATCATTACAACGACGCCTGGGATTGGGATGAAGTGTCCTCGCCCATCCTGATCGACGTCAAAAGGAACGGCAAAACAATCCCGGCGGTCGTCCACGCCGCCCGCGACGGCTATCTTTGGACCCTCGAGCGCGGCAGCGACGGGTCGCTCAAGTACCTCGACGGCAAGCCGTTCGTTTACCAGAACGTCTTCACCAAGCTTGATCCCGTGACCGGCCGCCCGACCTACGACGAGGCGCGCGTCCCGCATCTGGGCATCACGGCCGCCTTTTGCCCGGGCCTGTGGGGCGGCAAGGACTGGTTCCCGGAAGCCTACAATCCGAAGACCAGGCTTCTTTACGTGCCGGCCAACGACAATCTTTGCGCAACGCTGACCGACATCAAGATCGGGCGCCGCAAGCCCGGTGAACTCTTCATCGGCGCGCCGGTCGCGGCCATCCTGAAGAGCCTGAGCTTCCGCCCCGGCACCGATACCTCGAAGCCGGTGACGATCGGCGAGATCCAGGCGTGGGACATGGATAGTGGCAAGAAGGTGTGGCAGCACGAGTTCAAGGACACCTCGATGTGGGGTCCGCTGCTCACCACGGCCGGCGGCCTCGTGTTCGCCGGCGGCACCAGCGACCGCATGTTCCGCGCCTTCGACGCCAAGAACGGCAATGTGCTCTGGGAGACCAAGCTCAACTCCGGCGTGGTCGGGGTTCCGACCTCGTTCCAGGTCGCGGGCACCCAGTACATCGCCGTGCAGGCGGGATGGGGCGGCGACGCCGACCGCATGCTGCAGGGCATCAACGATGCCCTGCCGGAGGCCCGCCGCCTGAAGGTCGCGCCGCAGGGCGGCGTGATCTGGGTGTTCAAGGTCGCCGGACAGGAAGCAGCGAAGTGATCCGCAGGGATCTCGTCGGAGTTGTGGCCTCGCTTCAGCTCGCCTTTGCCGGCGGTCCGGCGCTCGCCCAGACCGCCGCAACGACGCCGAGGGCGTCCCAGTCCTCGGCATCCAGGGAACCGGCTGCCGATATCCAGGATTTCGTCGCGCGGGTGCGCGCGGCGGTGCGGGATCGCGACGTCGCCCCCTTCGAAAAAGACCTGGTCGATTGGGATGGGGCGCGCATGCGGACCCGCCGCCTCACCCTGTTCCAGATCAGGGAATGCTTCGGCCGGCCGGTGAAGTCGGTGTCGGTCGAGGATCTCCCGAAAGACGCGGCAAGCGAGCCGCTGGTTTCGGAAGGGTTCCGCACCAACGCGCCGGTCACGAACCTGCTCCGCATCGAGTTCGACGAACCGGACCACGCGCCGGCCGAAACGCCGGCCTGCGTGTTTCTGCTGTCTAAGGACAAGGCGTCGTCCTACAAGATCGCCCTGATCCTTCCGGTCGCACCGCACGCGCCTTGAGATCGGCGCCCGTCGGCGGCAATCGGCACGGTCCGCGGTCGCCGGAGCGACCGCCGCCGCCCTCGATGACTTGCCGAGCGGATCGTTCGGCAATGAAGATTTGATGACGTGCAGGCTGCTTGCCGGAGTGCTCGATGAAGGAGATCTTGACCTTCGGTCAGATGCTGACGGTCCATCAGCGTTTGCAACCGAACCGGATCGGTGCCCGTGACCTCGAACGCGCGATGACCTTCCGGCAATGGAACGAGCGCTCCTGCCGGCTCGCCAACGCGCTCATCGGTCTCGGCCTGGCGAAGAACGACCGCGTCGCCGTGCTCGCCTACAATCGCGTGGAATGGCTTGAGATCTTCGCGGCAACGGCCAAGGCCGGCCTGGTCGTCGTTCCCCTCAACTTCCGTCTCATTGCCAACGAGATCCGCTTCATCCTCGAAGATGCGGGCGTGGCCGCGCTGATCGTTCAGGATGAGCTGGCCGGCGTGGTCGAGGAGCTGCGGGCCGACCTTCGCTTCCCCGCTTCGCGCGTGATTCATCTCGGATCCTCACGCTGCTCGGCCGGCTTCTCCGCCTACGAGGGCATTCTTGCCGCCGCCGCCGGCACGGAGCCGGAGCGCGGCGTCCGGCCCGACGACCCCTGCATGCTGCTCTACACCTCGGGCACGACCGGCAACCCCAAGGGCGTGATCCGCAGCCACCGCGGCAATGCGATGCTGTCCCTGGTGACCGAGATCGAGCTCGGCGTCACCCGCGACGACGCGGCACTCCTCGTCATGCCGATGTGTCATGCCAATTCGATCTACTTCTTCGGCGCCTTCAGCTACTGCGGCGGCGTCACCAATGTTTATTCGCGCAAGAGCTTCGATCCCGAGCACTGCGTGCGCGTGCTGGGCGAAGGCACCTCGACCTTCACGTCGCTGGTGCCGACGCACTATTCCATGATGCTGTCGCTTCCTCACGTCATGGGTCGCCGCGAGGACCTCAGGCGCGTCACCAAGCTGATGATTTCCTCCGCGCCGGCGCGGCCGGATACGAAGCGCATGGTGATGGAGATGTTCAAGAACTCCGGGCTCTTCGAGCTTTACGGCTCGACGGAGGCCGGCTGGGTCACCATGCTGCATCCCGAGGAACAGTTCACACACCTCGGCAGCGTGGGACGCGAGTGCGTCTGCTCGGCGCCGATCCGCTTCCTTGATGAGAACGGCGCCGACGTGCCGGACGGCCAAGCGGGGGAACTCTTCTCGAACAACCCCTACACGTTTGAAGGTTACTGGAACCTGCCGGACAAGACCGCCGCCGCCTTCCGCGACGGCGCCTGCTCCGTCGGCGACATCGGGCGCCGCGACAGCGACGGCTACATCCACCTCGTCGACCGCAAGAGCAACATGATCATCTCCGGCGGCGAGAACGTTTACCCCACCGAGGTCGAAGCCGTCCTCGGCACGCATCCCGCCGTGCGCGAGGTCGCGATCATCGGCCTTCCGCACGAGAAATGGGGGGAAAGCGTGCACGCGGTCGTCGTGCTGAAGCGCGACGGCGAGATCGACCAGGACCGCTTGCAACAGTTCTGCCGCGAGCGGCTTGCCGGCTACAAGCGGCCGCGCAGCTATTCGTTCGTGAACGACGAGGACATGCCCCGCACCGCGACCGGGAAGGTGGTGCACCGCAAGCTGCGCACCCTCGTGCTCGACGCGCACGCCGCCCGCGAGCGGGTGATCGCGGTTGATTGAAGCGGCAAGATCCGCGCGGCGTCGGCCAGGGCAGCCGGTCCGACCCCTTTCCCGACCGGCGCGTCCGCCCAGCGTGGGTAAGGCCACCACTTGCAAGGAGACCGGAATGAGCGAGCCGATCAGCGATTTGGGCACCGACGAGAACGCCGTTGCCGCCTGGATCGCCCGCTTTCTCCAGGCGCGCGGCGTGGACCGCGTCTTCGGTCTCCAAGGCGGCCACATCCAGCCGATCTGGGATCACTGCGGCAAGCTCGGCATCCGCATCATCGACGTCCGCGACGAGGGCGCCGCGGTGCACATGGCGCAAGCCCATGCCGAACTGACCGGAGGTTTCGGCGTGTGCATGGCGACCGCCGGTCCCGGGGTGACGAACTGCGTGACCGCCATTGCCAATGCCTCGCTGGCCCGCATCCCCGTTCTTCTGATCGGCGGCTGCACATCGCGCCAGCAGGCCAACATGGGACCGCTGCAGGACATCCCGCACGTCGATATCCTGCGGCCGGTGACGCGCCGCTCTCGCACGCTTCGCGTCGCCGAGCAGGTCATCCGCGAGTTCGACGAGGCGCTTGCCGTCATGATGGGCGACATGGGCGAGCCCGGGCCGGTCTACCTCGAAGTGCCGACGGACGTTCTGCGCGCGTCGGTCCGGCCGCCGCTGATCCTCGCCGATTGGATGCGGGCCAAGCCCCCCCGGCGCATCCCGCCCGAGGCCGACGCCGTTCGCCGGGCGGTTGATGTCCTGTGGGCGGCGAAGCGGCCGCTCGTCGTCACCGGCCGGGGCGCCCGCGATGCCGGTCCCGAACTGGTGCGCCTGCTCGACGCGCTCGGCGCCGTTTACCTCGACACGCAGGAAAGCCGCGGCCTCGTGCCGGCCGAGCATCCGGCGGGTGTCGGCGCGATGCGCGGCGCCGCGATGGCCGAGGCCGACACCGTGCTCGTGATCGGCCGCAAGCTCGATTACCAGCTCGGATATGGCTCGCCGGCCGTATTCGCGGCGGCGCAGGCCTTCGTACGCATCGCCTTCAGCCCGGGAGAACTGATCGACAACCGCCGCGGCGACCCCGAGATCCTCGCGGACCCGGCGCTCGCCCTTGCCGCCATCGTCGAGGCGGCGCGCAACCGCGAACCCGCGCGTGATGCGGCCTGGACGCGGCGCCTGCGTGGCGAGCACGGGAAGCGGACGGCGGCCGGCAAGAGCAAGGCCCACGATGCCGGGCCGGACGGCTATGTCCATCCTATGGCGATCTTTGACGCGATCCGCGATGTTGTCGCCGACGATGCCATCGCCATCGCCGACGGCGGCGACCTCTTGAGCTTCGCCCGGGTCGGACTTGAGGCGAAAACCTACCTCGATTCCGGCGCCTTCGGTTGCCTCGGGGTGGGGGTGCCCTACGCCGTGGCGGCGGCGCTGGCCTTTCCTCGGCGACAGGTCGTCTGCGTGACGGGGGACGGCGCCTTCGGCTTCAACGCGATGGAACTCGACACGGCGGTGCGCCACCGCGCGGGAATCGTCGTCATCGTTTCCAACAATGCCGCCTGGAACATCGAGCGTCACGATCAGGCGACGAACTACGGCGGTCGGGTGATCGGCACGACCCTCGCCTACTCCGACTATGCCGCGATGGCCCGTGGCCTCGGCGCACATGGTGAGCGCGTCACAAGGGCGGCCGACCTGCCGGCCGCCCTGGAACGCGCCTTCGCCAACGCCCCGGCCCTCGTCGACGTGACGACATCCCAGGAGGTGGTGTCGTCCGACGCCCGCAAGGGTCTCGGTTTCGTGCCGAACTATCAAGCCCTCACTGCCTGGGACGATGCCGAACGCAAGCGCCGCGGCGACGTTCACGACGCAGTGGCGCATCCCTGAAAGTTGCGCCCTCGACTGATGACCCGGCCGAAACTGCGGCCTATCGAACCCGCGCCCCGTCGCGACGAACTGCCGGCAGGACTTCCCCTGCGTGAAGGAGACAAGCCGATGCGAATGATCGTTCTCGCCGCAGGCACGCTGCTCGCGGCGCTGCCGGCCTCGGCGCAGACGGCCGGACCCACCGGAACCGCGACGCAGCCCCCCTCATCCGTTGTGCCCGGTAACGGTGTGACGACGAACACGAATTCGGGACCGGAGATGAAGACGGGATCCGAGCGTTCCCCGACCGCCGGGGCGCCGACGAGTTCGGGGACTGGGATCGGCGGTGCTGCGAACGGGGGGGCCGGTCGGAACTGAAGGCCGGTTCCGGCACACCTTCGGCGTCCGGCCGGTCGCGACCGATCACTGCCGCTCGATCAGGACGGCGATCCCTTGTCCGCCGCCGATGCACATGGTGGCGAGCGCGTAGCGTCCGCCCGTGCGGTGCAGTTCGTAGATCGCTTTCACCGCGATGATCGCGCCGGTGGCGCCGATGGGATGTCCCAGCGCGATGGCGCCCCCGTTCGGGTTGACCCTGGCCGGATCGAGCCCGAGCGTCTTGGTCACGGCGCAGGCCTGCGCCGCGAAGGCCTCGTTCGACTCGATCACGTCGATGTCGCCGATCTTCAGTCCCGCCTTGGCGAGCGCCATCTGCACGGCGGGAACCGGTCCCATGCCCATTTCCGCGGGATCGACGCCGCACACGGCGTAGGCGACGAGGCGCGCCAGCGGCGTCAAGCCGCGCGCCGCGCTCGTCCTCGCGTCCGCCAGCACGAGCGCGGCAGCCCCGTCGTTGAGGCCCGACGCATTGCCGGCCGTCACGGTGCCGTCCTTCTTGAAGGCGGGGCGCAGCTTCGTCATGTCGGCGGCCGACACGTCCGCCCGCACGTGCTCGTCGGTGTCGAAGGTCACCGGCCCCTTGCGCGATGAAACCTCGAAAGGTGCGATCTGCTCCTTGAAGCGGCCGTCCTTGATCGCGGCCGCGGCGCGCGCGTGGCTTGCCACCGCCGCGGCGTCCTGCTCCTCGCGCGAAACCTGGTAGCGCTGCGAAACGTTCTCCGCCGTGATCCCCATGTGGCCGTTGCCGAACGGGTCCTGCAGGGCGCCGAGCATCATGTCGACGAGCGCGGCGTCGCCCATCTTCTGGCCCCAGCGCGCGGCCGGCAGGATGTAGGCCGACCGGCTCATACACTCGGTCCCCCCGGCGAGCGCGACCGACGCGTCCCCCAGTTTGATCATCTGCGCGGCGGAAATGATCGCCTGCAGTCCTGAGCCGCAGAGACGGTTCAGCGTCATTGCCGGAGCCGATTTCGGCACGCCGCTCTCCATGGCCACCACCCGCGAAACGTACATGTCGCGCGGCTCGGTATGGATCACGTTGCCGAAGACGGCATGCTCGACGTCCTCGGGCGCGAGACCGGACCGGGCGATCGCCGCCTTGGCGACGTGGGCGCCGAGCACCGCCGGCGGCTGGTCCCTCAGCGCGCCGCCGAAGTCTCCGATCGCGGTGCGTGCGCCCGAAAGGAAGTGAACGTCGATATCCGGCATGTCTATGGTTCCTCAGATCAGGTCCGCCGCGTGCTTGGCAAAGACGGCAGCGAGCCGGCCGTTGGCTTCGGCATCGTCGGACGAGGCGTTGCCGGCCTTGGCGCGCGCGGCGATACCTTCGAAGATCACCGACCAGCGGAACAGCGAAAAGGCGCGATGGAACGTGGCGAGCCGTGCGCCGTGCGCCGCGTGACCGGCGTAGGTTTCCTCGAACCCCTGCAACGTCGGCAGGCCCATCGCCGCGAGATCGAGGCCGAGTAGGCCGCCGAACTCGTCCGGTCGGGTCTGCCAAGCGATCGCGGCGTGGCCCACGTCGGCGAGCGGATGTCCGAGCGTCGACAATTCCCAGTCGAGAATTGCGACGACGTGCGGCTCGTGCGGGTGGAACATCAGGTTGCCGATACGGTAATCGCCATGTACCAGGCCGACCGTGGCGTCGTCGGGAATGTGCCGGGGCAGCCAATCGATCAGCCGGTCGATGTTGGCGTCCTCGCGCGTGCGCGACAGCTCCCATTGCCTGCTCCAGCGGCCGATCTGCCGCGCGAAGTAATTGCCCGGCCGGCCGTAGTCGGCGAGGCCGACCGCGGCGGCGTCGACGCCGTGCAGGTCGGCGAGCGTGCGTGCCATCGCCTCATACATCGCCCGGCGCTCTTCGGGGGCGACACCCGGCAGCGTCGCCTCGTGAAAGACGCGGCCGTCGACGCGGTCCATGACGTAGAACGGTGTTCCGACAACAGAGCGGTCCTTGCAGAACAGCACGGCCGGGGGCACCGGGACCGCCGTTCCCGCCAACGCGCTGATGACGCGGAACTCGCGATCGATGGCGTGGGCGGACGGCAGGAGATCGCCGGGCGGCTGCTTGCGCAGAACGAGGCGACGATTGTCGAAAGTGACGAAGTAGGTCGGATTCGACTGACCGCCATCGATCCGTTCGAGATGCATCTCGCCTTCAAGGTGCGCCACAGCTCCGCGCAGGTAGTTTTGCAGGACCTTCGGGTCGAACCCGTGCGAGTGCGCGGAGCCGTCAGTCTGGCTCACGCTGCGGGCCGTTCCGCCACCGGCCAGCGCCAGAAACCGTCGCCCTCCTCGTTGAGGAAGCGATTGAGCACCATCTGATGCACTTCGTCGGCCCCGTCGACGAGCCGGGCCTGGCGGGCGTAGCGGTAGATCCACTCCAGCACCGTGTCCTTGGAATAGCCGCGCGCGCCGTTGATCTGGATCGCCGTATCGGCGGCGAGGTGCAGGACGTTGGCCGCCTGGATCTTGGCCATGGAGATCGCCTTGCGCGCGAACTGTCCTTGATCGAGCTCCCAGGCCGCCTTCATGACGAGCAGGCGGCCGACCTCGATGTCCATCGCCACCCGACCCAGCTTGAGCTGGATGCTTTCGCGGTCGGCGAGGCGGGTGGCGAAGCCGAGGCGCACATCTGCATAGGCGCGCGCGATCTCCACGCAGCGCTTGGCCAAGCCGAGCCAGCGCATGCAATGGGTGAGGCGCGCCGGTCCCAGCCGGATCTGCGTGACCTTGAGGCCCTTGCCGACGCCCAGCAGGATCTCATCCTCCGGCACGGTCAGGCCGTCGAACTCCAGTTCGCAATGGCCGCCATGCTCCTCGGGACCCATGATCCCGATGCGGCGCACGATGCGCCAGCCCGGCTGATCCCTGTGGAACTGGAAGGCGGTGAGGCCGTGGCGCGCGTCATCGGAGGTGCGGGCGATCAGCGTGAAATGCGAGGCGTGCTCCGCGCCGGTGATGAACCATTTGCGTCCGGTGACGCGATACGAACCGTCCGCCTGCCGCTCGGCGCGGGTTTGGATCATCGACGGGTCGGACCCGCCGCCGGGATGGGGTTCGGTCATGGCGAAGGCGGAGGCGACCTCGCCGCGCATGATCGGGCCGAGCCAGCGCTCCTTCTGGGCCGGCGTTGCGACGGCCGCGAGCATCATCATGTTGCCGTCGTCGGGGGCTGCCGAATTGAAGACGACCGGCCCGAAGATCGAGCGGTTCATCGCCTCGTAGCAGACGGCCATGCCGACACGCCCGATGCCGGGCCCTCCAAGCTCTGACGGCAGTTGCAGGCACCAGAGTCCTTCCCCGCGCGCCTTCTCCCGCAGCTGCTTCAGGACCCCTTCATCGATGTTGCCGTGGGGGTTGTAGGCGGACGGGTCGGCTTCGAAGGGAACGATCTCGCGATCGACAAAATCCGCGATGCGCGAGCGGAGGGTCTCGACAGGTTCCGAAATCGTGAGATCCATTGGCAACCCGTGCACTTGGGGACGACGGTTTACAAGAGTTGTTGTGAATTCAGAATTCAAACTGATACCGCATCGCTCCGCGCCTTGGGACTCGCGTCATCTTCTGGCGTTCGATAGAGGGTTGATTGTATGTATCATCCGTGATCCGCGTTGGTTCGCCCGACAGGTCGGGCGGATCTTCCCTGGCGCAAAGCGGGCGACCGATGGAGACTGAACGGTGCGACCGCTCGCGGTGCAGGCAACTCTCGTGGAGCAGGTCTACGAAAAGATCCTGGCCGAGATTTCCGGTGGCCGGCTGGTGTCCAATCAACGGCTGATCCAAGATGAACTCGCGCGCATGCTCGGCGTCTCGCGCCAGCCGATCCAGCAAGCCCTGCTGCTGCTCCACAGCCAAGGCTACCTGCGCGAGGCGCCCGGTCGCGGCCTCGTGGTGGCGCCGATCGACATCCGCGCGATCAGTGAACTCTACCAGATCCGATCGGTCATCGAGGGGCTGGCCGCCCGCCTCGCCGCAGCCCGACGCGACAAGGCGGCGCTCAAGCGCGGCCTCGCCCTCGTCAAGGATGGGCGGGCGGCGGTCAAGCAGGGCTCCCTGACCAAACTGATCCGCGCCGACATCGAGTTCCATAAAGCCCTCTACGACATGTCCGGCAACGGGATGATCCGGGAGGCGACCCAGCCCAACTGGTACCACTTCAGCCGTGTGATGGGCGAGGTCCTGCTTCAGGACGAGCCGCCCCGCGACATCTGGGACCAGCACGAAGCTATCCTTGCCGCGATCGAGCAGGAAAACGCCGCTTCGGCGGAGGTGCTCGCCCGGGAACACATCACGCGGGCCGCGGAAGAATTCATCTTCCGGCTCAAGCAGAACGAGCGGAGGGACACCCTCGGATCCACCTGATGGAAAGCGGCCCGGCTCCGATGTGTCGTCGCACCGCCACGCGTCGATGATGGGATGCCAGCCGACCCGACAATCACGGCAGCACCGTCCTGACGATCGAACGATCGAGCGCCTCGTAATCGGAGTAGTTGATCGTCGCATAGAGTTCGGCTCGCGTCTGCATCCGGTCCAACGACCCCTGCGCGCCGCCCTCGGCCTTCAGCCGGATGAAGAAGTCGTTCTGCGCCTTCGCGGCGATACGGAAGGCGCTGACAGGCCAGATCACCATGCGGTAGCCCAAAGCCTCGAACTCGGCCGCCGACAGGAACGGCGTCCGCCCGAACTCCGTCATGTTGGCGAGCAGCGGCACGCCGGGCAGGCGCGCGGCGAAGTCGCGGAACATCTCCCGGCTGGTCAGCGCCTCGGGGAAGATGGCGTCGGCGCCGGCTTCCAGGTAGAGCTTCGCCCGGGCCACGGCGCCGTCCATGCCCTCGCTGGACACGGCGTCGGTGCGGGCGATCACGACGAGATGGCGTCGCGCCTTGCAGGCGGCGGCGACCTTCACCGCCATGTCCCGAGCGTCGGCGAGTCTCTTGTCGTTGAGGTGGCCGCACTTCTTGGGAAGCAGCTGATCCTCGATGTGCACCGCCGCGGCGCCGGCGTCCTCGAACGTCCGCACCATGTGCATGGCGTTGAGCGCTTCGCCGTAGCCGGTGTCGCCGTCGACGAGAACCGGCAGGGCGGAGGCGCGGGCGACTTGGCGGATGAAGACGCAAACGTCCTCAATCGTGATGACGCCGAGGTCGGGCAGGCCCATCGAGGCCGACATGGCGGCGCCCGACAGGTACAGCGCCTCGAATCCGGCCGCCTTGGCCTGCAACGCGGCCATGCCGTTGTGCGTGCCGGGGATCTGGAGAATGGAGGTGCCGGCGAGAAGGGCGCGGAAGCGGTCGCCCGGACGGCCCTCGGGCAGGTCGGCGCCGACGAGGTAGGTCATTGCGCCGCGCTCCCGGTCGCGGCGTCGCGCCGGCGCTCCAGCGGAACGAAGGCACGGTCTTCGGAGCCGACGTAGTTCGCCGTCGGGCGGATGATCTTGCCGTCCTCGCGTTGCTCGATGACGTGGGCGCACCAGCCCGACGAGCGGGCGATGACGAAGAGCGGCGTGAACATCGCCGTCGGGACGCCCAGCAGCCTGTAGGCGACGGCGCTGAACCAGTCGAGGTTGGGGAACATGCGCTTCTCCTCCCACATCACCCGTTCGAGCCGCTCGGCGATGACGTAAAGGGCAGTGTCGCCGGCCGTGTCCGACAGGCGTCTCGCCACCGCCTTGATCACGTCGCTGCGCGGGTCCTTGATGGTGTAGACGGGATGGCCGAAGCCGATCACGACCTCCTTGGCGGCGACGCGTCGGCGGATGTCGGCCTCGGCCTGATCCGGGCCGGCATAGCGGCACAGAACGTCGAGCGCCGCCTCGTTGGCTCCGCCGTGCTTGGGTCCGCGCAGGGCGCCGACCGCGCCGTTGATGGCCGAGTACAGGTCCGAGCCGGTGCCGGCGATCACGCGGGCGGTGAAGGTCGAGGCGTTGAACTCGTGCTCGGCGTAGAGGACGAGGCTGGTGTTCATCGCGCGGACGAACTCATCGGAGGCCGGGCGGCCGGTGAGCAGGTGGAGGAAATGCCCGGCGATGCCGTTGTCGTCGGTATCGACGTCGATCCGGCGCCCGTTGCGCGACCAGTGCCACCAGACCAGCAGCATCGAGCCGAAGGACGCCATCAGGCGGTCGGCGATGTCGCGGGCGCCGGCGACGGCGTGGTCGGGCGCTTCGGGCAGCACGCAGCCGAGCGCGCTGGCGCCGGTGCGCATGACGTCCATCGGGTGGGTCGCGGCCGGAAGGTGTTCGAGAACGCTGCGGACGTTCGCCGGCAGGCCGCGGAGCGCGCGGAGCTTTCTCTTGTAGGCGGCCAGTTCGATGCTGCTGGGCAGGGTGCCGTGGACCAGCAGATGAGCGATCTCCTCGAACTCACAGGCGTCGGCGATGTCGAGGATGTCGTAGCCGCGGTAGTGCAGGTCGTTGCCGGTCCGTCCGACCGAGCAGAGCGCCGTGTTGCCGGCGACCACGCCCGACAGGGCGACGCTTTTCTTCGGTCTGGGTGTTGCGTCCATGGCGTGGCGGTCCCGATCGGGTCTTTGAGGACTGGCGTGCGTGTCAGAACAGGCCAGGTAGGCCACCCGCGAGCTGGTTGGGCGGGACGGCGAGGGAGAGCGAGGCCAGCGCCTCGGGCTTCAGCCGCGGCAGATCCTGCGCCGCGTCGAGGAAGCGCTCGGTCTCGGCGGGAGCGAGGATGCTTTCCGTCAGGGTGCGGAACTTGCCGACGTAATCGCCCCGGGCCCACGGCGTCGCCCCCAGCGTATGGGCGTTGGCGATCGCCAGTTCGTCGGCGAGCACCGAGCCGTCGCGCATGCGGATGACGATGCGGCCGCCGAAGGCGAGCGTGGCGGGGTCGCGCGAATGGTAGCGCTCGGTCCAGCGCGGATCCTCGACCGTGCGGATCTTGCGCCATAGCGCGACCGTGTCGGCGCGGCGGGCGCGTTCGGGCAGGTAGGAGCGGACGTGGTGCCAAGCGCCGTCCTGCAGCGCCACGGCGACGATGTACATGATGGAATGGTCCAGCGTCTCGCGGCTGGCGTGCGGATCGAACTTCTGCGGATCGTCGGCGCCCGTCCCGATGACGTAGTGGGTGTGGTGGGACGTTTCGATAACGATCTCCGCCACGGCGTCCCAATGGCGGACCTGCCGTCCCATCCGGAAGGCCAGGTCGATCAGCGCCTGGCTCTGGTACTCGGCGGAGTGCTCCTTGGTGTAGGTGTCGAGGATGCCGCGCTTGGGTTCGCCGGGCCCCGGCAGCGGCACGTGATAGCGCGCCTGCGGGCCGTCCAGCATCCTGGCGACCACGCCGTCCGCGCCCTCGTAGATCGGGCTCGGCGCACCCTCGCCGCGCATCGCGCGGTCGACCGCCTCGATCGCCAGCTTGCCGGCATGGGCGGGGGCGAACGCCTTCCAGGAACTGATCTCGCCCTTGCGGCTCTGCCGCGTCGCCGTGGTGACGTGCAGCGCCTGCTGCACCGCTTGATAGGTCACGTCCGTGTCGAGGGCGAGCAGGGTGCCGAGGCCGGCGGCGACGGACGGCCCGAGGTGGGCGACGTGGTCGATCTTGTGCTCGTGCAGGCAGATCGAGCGGACGAGGTCGACCTGGATCTCGTAGCCGGTCGCGAGCGCCCGGATCAGGTCCGCTCCGCCGCGCCCGCACTGCTGGGCGACGGCGAGGATCGGCGGGATGTTGTCGCCGGGATGGCTGTACTCGGCGGCAAGGAAGGTGTCGTGGTAGTCGAGTTCGCGGACCGCCGTGCCGTTGGCCCAGGCGGCCCATTCCGCATGGACGCGGATCTCCGGCGCGCAGCCGAAGACGGTTGCGCCGCCCGGACGCGGATGGGCGAGGGCCTGCGCGCGGGCCGACGCGACGGGTCGGCGGTTCAACGAGGCTACGGCGACGGCGGCGTTATCGATGACGCGGTTCACGATCATCGCCGCGACGTCCGGCTCCACGGCGACCGGATCGCCCGCCACCTCGGCGATGCGCCAGGCGAGCTGCTCGGTTTTCGGCAAACGCTCGCTTTCCCGGTGAACGCGCAGGTCGTGAAGGATCATGGTCGGGTCCCGTGTCGCCGTGCGGATATTGCGAATGCGTCGTTGCGAGGGAAGGCACTTTCGTGCGCATTGAGGCGAAGGCGATCGGAGCGATTGCGAATGGTGCGAAGCGTGAGGCGGCCGAAGCTGTTCGTCGGCCCGAAGCTGCGCCGCTTGCGCGCGGCGGCTGGCATGAGTCAGGTCGCGCTGGCCAAGGCGATCGGCCTATCGCCGACCTACCTCAACCAGATCGAGTGCGACCAACGCCCGCTGCCGCCGCCGGCCCTGCAGCGTATTTGTGACCTGTTCGCCGTCGGGGTCGATCATTTCGGGGATGCCGAGGACCTGCGCCGGATGCAGGGACTGCGCGAAGCGCTGGGTGAACGGCTGTTCGCGACGCCGATCGCCGACCTCGCCGAGGTGCAGGTCGCCGTGCAGAGCGTGCCCGAGATCGTTTGCCGCTTCGTCCTCCTCCACCGCGCCTACCGCGCGCAGGCGGAGGAGTTGCAGGCCACGCGCGGCGCCGCCGGCGCGACCAGCGCGCTAGGACCCTACGACGAGGTGCGGGAATGGGTGCAATCGCGTCGCAACCATTTCTACGCGTTGGACGGCGCGGCCGAAGTCCTGTTCGAGACGGCGGGTTTGGCGAGCGCGACGCTGCGCGAGGACTTGATCCGACGCCTGCGCGACCTGCACGGCTTCACGTTGGCCAGCGATCCTTCGCTTCTGGTCGAGGGCACCTTCTGGCGTGTCGATCGGCGCGCGAAACGCCTCACCTTCGCCGAGAGCGCGGCGCCGGAAAGCCGCGTCTTCTGGATGGCGCACCTGCTCGGGCAGATCGAGCAGCGGCGCTTGATCGACCGCGAGGTGCAGACCGCCGGCTTGTCGAGCGACGAAGCGCGCGCCCTGGCGCGGATCGGCCTTGCCAACTACTTCGCCGGTGCGCTGATGATGCCCTATGGCCGCATCCTCGACGCGGCATCCGCCGTGCGCCACGACATCGAGCGGCTGCAGGCCCGCTTCGGCGCCAGCTTCGAGCAGGTGTGTCATCGCCTGAGCACCCTGCAAAGACCCGGCCGGGCGGGTATTCCTTTCTACTTCGTCAAGACGGATATCGCCGGCAACATCCTCAAGCGCAGCAGCGCGACGCGCTTCCGCTTCTCGCAGTTCGGCGGACCCTGCCCCTTGTGGAACGTGTATCGGACCTTCGCTACGCCGGGGCAGATCCTGGTGCAGCTCGCCCGCACGCCCGATGACGTCACCTACCTCAACATTGCCCGCACGGTCAGCCGGGGCGGCGGCTTCCACCTGTCGCGCCCGCGTGCGGTCGCCGTGGTTCTGGGCTGCGAGGTCGAGCATGCGTCGCAAACCGTCTACGCCGCCGGGCTCGACCTTCAAGACACCAACGCGACCGAGGCGATCGGACCGGGTTGCCGCATGTGCGAGCGGACGAACTGCCGGCACCGCGCCATGCCGCCGATCGGCCAACCGCTCGACATCGGCACCGAGGAACGCGGCATGGTGCCCTATCGCGTCAAGGTCTGAGAGCGCCGGATCGGACGAGGCCGGCGCGGGCGGTAGTGACCCGCAAGAGGAACGCCCGCAAGAGGAAGGATGGTGTGACGACGTCTGACTCGTCCCTACGTCCGCCATCCTTCGAGACCAGGCGCCCGAAACCACTTCGTCCGTTAACCGATTGCCAGTGGACGACCGTCATGACGGTGGGCGCCGAACCTAAGCCGGGCGCCTCGCGTCGTTCAATTCATGGTCATGTAGTCGCGTTCGCGCCTCAAAAGCCCGCCTGGGTGCCGAACGTCTTGAAACCGTTGGGAACGCGAAGACCCATGACCTGCTGCCCCTGCGCATCCGACCTGCGTGCAGCGGTGTCGACCGCAGCCGTGGACGCCTGGAAGCGGTGGTGCAGCGGCACCGACCGGTGCAGCGTCTGGGCCTGAGCGGCCGAGCCGGCGACCTGCGCGGCAACGACCATGGCCACTGCGACGAATTTCAACATCGAAAACTCCTTCTATCGTTCGATCTATGTCGTTCGTCGGAGAGATATGCTGACCCACAGCCGTTTCAAGGACATCGCGTGGCAACCAGTTGACGACTTCTTCGGCCTCCGCGCCTCGCGGTGCTGAACCTCGGCAGGTACAAATCGTATTCGTGAGATGATGGCGCGCGGTTATTGTTGCTCGCACCACAGTAAACGGATCGCGTTCCCCCTTGCGTTGCGCACTCGTCTACAGTGCCGGCGGGCACGGGCCTCGGCGACCGCGGATAGGCCCTCGTTGCGCGCCCCAGCGAATTCCGAATACAGTCAGCCTCTCGAATGATCAGGGGCAAACTTTCGTGGATATACAGGTCTCGCTGGCATCGAAAACCGCTGTGGTCACGGGCGCGTCGGGTGGCCTTGGCGAGTTCTTCGCTTCGGCCCTCGCGAGCTCCGGGTGCAAGGTTGCGGTGGCGGCGCGGCGCATCGAGACCTGTCGAGCGATCTGCGACCGCCTCCGCGGCGGAGGCGGCGAGGTGCTGCCGGTGCAGTTGGACGTCACGGATCCCTCATCGGTGGAAAAGGCGCTCGACGACATCGGCCGCGGCTTGGGCGTTCCCGATATCGTCGTCTGCAATGCCGGCGTCACCACGACCGTGTCGTTGCTCGACCAGGACGTCGAGGACTGGGACAGGATCGCCGACACCAACTTGAAGGGCGCCTTCCTTGTCGCCCGCGCGGCGGCAAGGGCGATGATCGCGGCCGGCAAAGGCGGTGTCATCGTCAACGTCGCGTCCATTCTCGGGCTGCGGGTCGCTGGACAGGTCGCGGCCTACAGCGCATCCAAGGCCGCGCTCGTGCAGCTCACGCGTTCCATGGCGCTCGAATGGGCGAGACACGGGGTCCGCGCCAATGCGCTCTGCCCCGGCTACATCGAAACCGATCTCAACGCCGACTTCTTCGCCAGTTCCGCCGGACAAAACCTCCTGCGAAGGATTCCGCAGCGGCGGCTTGGCCGCCTGGAGGATCTGAGGGGGCCGTTGCTTTTCATGTGCTCGGACGCCGCAAGCTACATGACCGGCAGTACCCTGGTGATCGACGGCGGTCACCTCGTTTCATCGCTTTGAAGCGGCCGTCACATCCGAGCGGTGCGAGGCTTCCGTCTCAAGGGGCACGTCCGCGATACCTTGCCGAGCACCTCCCGCGGAGCGGGTTCGTGCGCGGGCGCTAAGCCGGCCCGACCACCGGCAGCTCGGCGAGGCAGGTGAGGTCGTGCGGCGAGCGCATTTCGAACCTCGTCGCCCAGCCCCGGCGCCGGCACAAGCCCCGCTGCGGCCACCACCACCGTGCCGCGCCCGTATCGCCCGTTGCAGTGGTCCAGCTCCGCCGTCAGCGCCGCCGTCTTCGTGCAATCCGCCTGCCCAAGCCTCGGCAGCGCTCGCTGGCTCGCCTCCAGCTGCACCAGGTCGACCGTGACCACGCCGGCCTTGCTGTAGCGGTACCCCGGCCGCCACACCTGGCGCACGCCCACCGTCGCCGTCCTGACCAGGGCGAGGGTATCCGACGTCGCTTCGGCCAAGCTGACCGTGGTCGCCGCCGAGCGCTGCGGCGCGCCGGTGTCGTGCTCGCTGGTGTGGAAGAACACGCCAACATGGTCCGAGTCGAGCCTCTCGCGGCGCAGCTTCTCGCCCAACCGCGTCGCATGCGCCGCCACGGCCTGCTCCAAGGCGGCGAGGTCGCTACCCGACCGGAGAAGCAGCGGATCACCGCGCAGCCCTCGCGCGTCGCCGCCGCGCTCTCCAGCGCTAAGGACCTATCCCGGTAGGCATCGTCTCCAGGCCATGACGACGAACGCGAGGTGGGTCAGGGCGAGATAGTTCTGCGGCTTCTTGTTCCAGCGGATCAGCAGGGCGCGGAAGCGGTTGGTCCAGGCGTGGGCGGCCTCAACGACCCAGCGCCGCGCCCTGGCTCCGATGTGCGTTTGGGCGTGGCGCTTGGCCTCGATCTCCTCGCCGCGCGTGCGCAGATGCAAGGTGAAGCCGCGCTCCTCGGCCAGGCTGCGCGGCGCGTCGTAGCCCTTGTCCAGGCACAGGTGCTGCGGGCAGCCTTGCGTCGGCTCGGGTCGCGCAACGGGCAGGCTGTTCAGCGTGTCGGCCATCAGCCAAGTGGTCGTTGCGGTTGGCACCCGCGATGACAACGCCCACCGGCACGCCCGCGCGTCGCTCAGCACCGAGCGCTTGACCCCCGCTTGCCCCGCCGACTATGCTTCGCATTGCGGCGAAACGGTCGGATTGGGGCCGGTGTTTTCCCCCGCCCAGCAGCGCTTTCACCATTGCGCCGTCCAGCGACAACCAGCTCCAGTCGATGCCCACCAGCCAGTCGCAGGCGAGAAGACCGCCTTGCCAGAAGGCCGCAAACACGTCTGCCTCCGTCCACTCCTGAAAGCGGCGGTGGGCTGCTGACGACGAGCAGATCCCGGTGCCGTTCAGGG
>CAXTMA010000020.1:0-25922 GCA_964245015.1 uncultured Beijerinckiaceae bacterium
TGGCGGCGCCAACCGCGCCGACGACCTGCTGCGCGACGCCCGGCGAGACCGCCAGCGCGCAGCCGGCGGCGGAAAGCAGGAGGCGGGCGAGGATCTTTCGCATCAGAAGCGCACCGTCGGTCCGGTCAGCACGGAGAGATTGTGCAGGCGGTAGTTCGGGATGTTGGAGGCGACCTTGGCATCCTGCACGTTGGTGACGAGGTCGACCGTCGACGTCAGCGGCGTATCGAGCACGAGGCCGACCTGCACCTCGCTGTCGCGGCGCACGACCGCAGCGTCGATGTAGGGGTTGGCACCGTCGAACCGTGTTTGCAGCAGCTTGACGTAGGGCGACACCGACCATGGCCCCCGGAACACCGGGAGAGGCGGGGCGAAGCGTGTCACGATGGCCAGTTCTTCGGCGACGTTGCTCGTCGACTGGTAGGCGGCGTCGGCGGCGTCGCGGGCGAAGGCGATGCGGCCGGACACGTCGACCTGCGGCGACAGCGCGGCGGTGCCGGCGAGCGAGAGGGTGACGGTGTCGCCGGTGTTCAACGAGGAGAAGACCGACACGCCGGAGAACTGCACCCGCCGTACCTCGACGCTCGGCTCGAGCACGGCGCCGGCGCGCACCGGCAGATCGGCCAGGATGCCGGCGCCGCCTGAGGCGAGGTATCGTCGTCCGGCGAGAAAGGTCTGCCCGCCGACGGCGTAGGGCTTGACGGTGGCGCCCGGCAGCAGTTCGGAAGCGAGTGTGAAGCGCGGCCCGATCGAGGCGTCGTAGAAGCCGACGTCGAGATCGGTCAGCCGGAACTGCCGGGTCAGATATCCGGTGAGCCGCGCTTCGAGCACGTCGCCGCGCTGGTTGCCGAGGTCGTGATCGTAGCCGATCTGTCCGATCGCGAAGGCGTTGCCGTCCGGGCCGCGATCCTGGGGATGGGTGAACAGGTAGTCTTCACCTGCCAGGCGCAAGGTGCCGTTGTCGGGGTTGAAGGCGGCATTGGACTGGAAGCGCAGGCCACCGCCCAGCGTGCCGAAGACATGGTTGCCGGTGTTCGCCGCGTCGATCGTCGGCGCGATGCTCGCGATCTTGGCGCGGGTCGCCTCATCGGCCGCCGGCAGGGCCGCGTCGAGGTACTGCCGCGCCATGCCGTGCGATTGCAGCTTGTAGTAAAGGAACCCGAGCTGCGCCTTCAGCTCGGCGTCGTCCGGCCTGTAGAACGTCAGCCGTTCCAGCGTGCCGATCGCCGCTTCGGTGTCGTCGAGGGCGAGGCAGGCCCTGACATAGTCGAGGGCGAGCGCCACGTCGCTGGGCCGCTTCAGGGTCTGCCGGAACAGCGCGTCGCGGCGCTGGACGCGTTCCGCGCTTTCAGGCACGGCCGGCTCCGCCCTGAGCCCGCCCGAGGCGCCGGTGAGGAGGGCCAGCAGCAGGATGGTCCGTGCCGCCGTGGAGCGGCGGACGCTGCCTCGTGATAGGTCCGGCATCCTCGTCACGCGCTTTCTGATCCTCATGGTGTCCAAACCATTCAGGAACGCGGTTAATGTTCCCTTGCGGAAGCGACCTCCCTCAGACGCCACGATCCTCCGTTGCTGCCCTCACGGGAACGGAGACGGTCGGGACGGCGCGGTAACGACGCGTCGCTCGACATGCCGGTGGGATGCGGTCGGGGAGTTCGTCAGCCTTCGCGGGAGTGACGGTGCCGCACGTCGGAACGCGGCGGGCGCGAAGCGGCGAAGCGGTTCACGCCGCGCAGGCATTCGCCAAATTACGGCGCGCCTGCGCCTCGAAAGCCGCCGCCAGCGTCTTGCTGCGGTAGACGCGTGGCGCTTCGGCGATCGCGTTCAGGAAGCGCAAGCGGGCGGCATTCCACTCCGCATCGCCCATGTCGGGTCTTTCCAGACGCAGGAGACGCGTGTTGTCGTTGAACACTTCGGGCGTCTCGCCGAGTGGCGTGAGATCGAGATCGAGCACCCAGACGCGCGCTTGTTCGCGCAGGGCCGCCTCGGCCGGCGCGTGGCTCAACCCGGCCGTCGCGGACCAGAACTCCTCTTTCGGTTCGTAGCTGAGGTGCGCGCTCGTTGCGCGGATGGTGTCGGCGACCCACTCCCGATCGATGTCCGCCAGGCCCGCATCGAGCGTCGCATCCATCCAATGACGGGCGGATCGCTCCTCGCTGTCGCCGCGGCGGGGATCATAGATGCAGTCGTGGAACAGGATGGCGCCGGCCACCAGGGCGTCGACCGGCGAGCTCCGCAACCCTTCGGCCGGCGCGAAGGCGCGATGCCGCCGCCACAGGACCGCGAGATGGTCGAGGCCGTGATAGTGGCGGTCGTCGGCCGTCATTCGATGCATGACGTCGCGCTTGGCGGCCATGCCGACCGGGACATGGTCCAGCAGGTCAACGAGGTCGTCCGGCTGCATCACCTGTGTCCCATCTCTTCCATGTTCGTCGCCCGCAGCGCTTTGCGGATCGGCAGGGCCGAAGATCGGGATCGACCATGCGGCAAGACGCCCGGTCGGCCAAGCCGTCTGGCCGGGGTGGGCTCCCTCTGCCGACCGCCATGGTTTCGCGATCGTGATCGCGCGCCGACGTCCGAGATGCCATCGCCGCCACGTCCAGGCACGCTTCATCGCTCACGAACTGGTTGCGGTCGCCGACGCGTAGCCATCGCCCACCGTACACATCGGATCGATGCACAACCAAGACGTCCGTCAACACAACCGTGCTCAACGGCAGCCGTTCAATCGTGAGCAAGCGGACGAACTCCTTACGGCCACCATTGGCGAGTCACGCGCCGCTTCTCCGCTAGACCCACCTTGTCCTGACTGGGATCGCAAGCTGTTGCGTGGCGGGTGGGAGATTCGCAGGATTCCGGCTTTGGCTGGAGGCGGCGATGGCATGGCGCTGGGACAGGCTTACGGGCAGGATCTGCGGGATCGGGTGTTGGCGTGTCCGGAGATGACCCTGGCGCAGGCTGCGGCTCGCTTCAGCGTCAGCCCGTCCTACGTGTCAAAGGTGCGGGCGCGGCTGCGGGTTCTGGGCGACGCGGCGCCCGCGCCGCAGCACAACCACGTGCCGGCGCGGCTTGCCCCACTGCACGAGGCGTTGCGCGAGCACATGGCGGCGACGCCGGACACCAGCGCGTCCTGGCTCAACATGGTCGAGGGCCAGTTTGCCCTGCTCAGTCGCCGGCAGTTGCAACGCGGCGACTTCAAAAGCACGGACGAGCTTGAAGGCGCGATCCATGCCGACATCGACCGCACCAACGCCGACCCGGAGCCGTTCACCTGGATCAGGCCGACCGATGCCATTCGGGCCAGCATCAGCCGCTTCTGTCAGCGAACTTCGGCTTCACATCGCCAAGCAGGTGTGGGTTGTCTGGCCAACGCATGGGAGCTGTGCTTCCTGAGCGCCGCTTGATCATGAGCGGGGGCATGGCCGGCAGGTCGCCCGTGGTGGTCGATGACGAGCAGCGCGCGGCTCTGGTCGAACCGAGCCAGTCTCGCGCGAGCGCGCCGCGGCGGACCGGGCACGGGCGGTGCTGCCCACGGCGTCGGGCTGGACCAGCGCCCGCTGTGCCGAGGCGTTCGGGGTGCGCCAGGACACGGTGCGGCTGTGGCGAGGTGCCTTCATGCGGGGCGGGATCGAGGCGCTGCGGACCCGTTTTGCTCCGGGGCCGGCCGCGATCCGGGATGAGGCGGCGCTGGCGGTGGCCGAGCAGATCCTGACCGAGCCGGTCGCGAACCGGCCGAACCGGACGTTGGCGCGCTTGGGCGCGCTTGTCGGCCGGCATCGAAAAGCGCGCCGGCGTGCGGCTGTCGCCGGCGCACCTGTCGGTCGTTTTGCGGCAAAGGTGGCGTTCCGCTGGCGCCGGCCCCGCCACACCCTGACGGGGCATCAGGATGCCGATGCCGTGGATCGAGCGGGGCTGCGCGTCAAGCTGCGCAAGCCGAGGCCGCCGACATCGTGCTGCTGTTTGCCGACGCGTCCGAGGCGCTGGCCCACCTCTACCTGGCGCACGCCTGGGCCAAGCAGGGCGCCGACGGGTGCGTGCCGGCGCCGGGGCAGGCGAAAAGGGTGGCGACGCCCGGCGTGCTCGACTGGGCGCGGCCTCGTCGTCCACACCTCCCGGAGCAAGCGCAGCAGCGACTTTGCGGAGCTGCTGGCCGCCGTCGACCGCCGCTACGCTCCCAGCGTCCAAAGCTCCGGCGTGGTGCCGTCGGCCTCCGCCGCGGTCAGATCGGCCAGCTCCGTGGTCAGCCCAGTCGAACAGGCGGGCGCCCTTTAAGCCGGCGCCAGCCGACAATTGCCGCCAGGCCGTCGGCTCCAGGCCTCGTGCGATCGCCTCGGCCGTACCGGCCACGGCCGGCTTGCCGACCCGGGCGCTGAAGCGGCTGTCGCCCTTGACGCCGAGCACGTAGCCCCGGCCGGCGCGGCGCAACGGCATCGCAAGGGCGCCCACGCCGTAGGCGCAGTCGGCCGCCACCCAGCGGAACGACACCCGCGCCGCGAGGGCGCGCTCGATCATCGCCGCGGCGAGCTGCGGTTTGCTGGCAAACCGGGTCTGCGCCGGAACGTGCGCCCGCTCCAGGCGGCCCGCATTGTCGGTCCAGCTTTTCGGCATGTACAGCGCGCGGTCGATGAAGGCGTGCCCGTGACGGGACCCGGTGCTGGCGAACACCCCGGTCCGGCAGTTGGTGATCTTGCCAGCCGAGCCGGTGGACTGCCGTCCGACGCCGCACGACGCCTTGCCCTGCTTGAGAAAGCCCGTCTCGTCGATCACAAGAACGGCGTCCTCGCCAATCAACTGCTCGACGACGTCGTCCCGCACCACGTCGCGCAGCGCATCCGCGTCCCACCGGTCCCGGGATGGCCTGCTGGCGCCATGGACCGGCATCGCCGGCCGCCTCGGCCCGCGCCCATCCGTTTTGCGCCGCTCGCCACCGAGCACGCCATCAAGGAACTGCCCTGCCGAGACGGCGACCCGCTCCTGCGTGAACAGCGGCCGCAGGCGCGTCTTCACGTCGCGCAACGCTTGCGCCCACAGATCCAGAGTCGCCTCGAACGATGCTCCCACCACGCCGCGTCCTCCGACCCACGGTGGCGCAGCGAGTCGGAGATCACCCAGGGATGCTGCTGTAATGCTGAAATAACAAGGTCGACGCTTGCCAAGCGATATAAGGATATCTTCAGGGACTTCTCGGTTTGAGGACCCCTTTCCTGCGGCGGTGAGCGGCGACGGAGTTTTGCGATGCGGGGCCGGGCCGGGCTGACCGAGCTTGATGAACAGCTGACGTCGCCGTCGGTCAAGGCAGGCGTGTTCGGATCAACGGCCCACCGATGAAGCGGATGCCTTTGGCTGTGAGACGTCGCCTCCCGAGCCAAGCGTCCTGGCGGTAGGCGGGCAAACCGTCGATGCCGCGCTGACGACCTCGCCCGCGCTGCGCAACGGCAAGGGCCGGGAGGCTGACCGCAAGAACGTACCCGGCACCTTGGCGACGATGCCGGACGTGCTGGCGCAAAAGGATCGAGACACCTGCTGGACGGTGACGTCCTTCAGGGCCAAGCCGGCCGCCACCGGGGTACAGGAGGGAGGCTGCGGTGCCGGCCCTCGGCAACAACCATCCCGACAGCGCTGGCTCAGGCTCGCTCCTTCGGCAGCATCATCGGGAAAGTGATGCAGGATGACGTTTGCCGTCGCGACAGCTCATCGGTCTTCTCGCCGGTCCCTGGTTGGCAACCGTGCCCCTTGGCCGTTGGACGCCTGCGATTTGTACAGCCACCGCAACTTCGCGGTTCATCTCGTGAGAAGCGGCCAGAGCCAAGCTTGATGGTCGGAGGGGCGCGGGTCATGCGGCCGGAGGTACGAAGCGCGGTGGTGCGGCGGATCAAGCGCGAGCAGCACTCCCCTGCGCCTCGCTTTGGCTGGCCAGTCCGGCTCAAGCTGTCCCGGCCTGCCATCGTTTGCGTTTCCCTACGATGCCGATCCAACGAGCGAAGCAGCAGGATCAAGGGAACTCGTGAAGCTGCAGTTTCTGCGGCAGGCTGGGAACTGCAAAGGCAAGGCGGCGAGGGTTGAGGAGAAGCCGTCGCGCCGGCTTGGATAGGCAGCGTGACCGCGGCTCCGGACAAGCTTCCCTACGCGGCGGCGAAGAGGCTCTCACCGCACGGCCGGGACGATGCGTGCTCATTCAAGAACGCCGTGAAAGCCGCCGCCGGCAGTGGGCGGCTCACCAGGTAACCCTGCACGTGGTCGCATCCTTGCGCCGTGGTGAAGGCAAGTTGTTCGGCCGTTTCCACGCCCTCGACGGTGGTCGAGATGCCAAGGCACGCGCCCATGTTGATGATGGCGCGCACGATGGCCGCGCTGTCGGGATCGGTCGTGACCTGCCGCACGAAGGACTGATCGACCTTGATCTTGTCGAAGGGGAATCGCTTGAGGTAACTCAGCGACGAGTAGCCGGTCCCGAAGTCGTCCATGGAGATCCGCACGCCCTCCGCACGAAGCGTGCTCAAGGTCAGCAGGGTGCGCTGCTCGTCCGACAGGAGGACGCCTTCGGTGATCTCCAGTTCGAGGCGCCTGGGCGATAGCTGTGCCGCCGCGAGCGCAGCCCTGACGGTGTCGGACAGCTGATTGTCGCGGAATTGTGCCGGCGACAGGTTGACCGCGACGCTGAGCTCCGACGGCCACGTCGCCGCTTCAGCGCAGGCGGTGCGCAAAACCCACTCGCCCAGCGGCACGATAAGCCCGGTTTCTTCCGCCAGGGCGATGAAGTCCGACGGCGGGATCAGACCGCGCTCGGGATGGCGCCAGCGCACCAGAGCCTCGGCCGAGGTGATCCGCTCGCTTCGCGTGTCCAGCAGCGGCTGATAGTGCAGCTCCAGCTCGTCGTTGGCGAGCGCCTGACGCAGGCCGGCTTCCAACAAGAGGCGTTCGCGCATGCGGAGATCCAGCTCCTGCTCGTAGATGCGGTGTACGCCCCTGCCGTCGCGTTTGGCGGCGTAAAGGGCAAGGTCGGCGTTATGCAGCAGCTCCGCCGCATCCGTGCCATGCGTGGGCGCAAGGGCGATGCCGATGCTGGCGCCGATGTGAGCGAGATGACCATCGAGCGCGAAAGGACGCGATAGCAGAGCGATCAGCCGCACGGCGAGACTTTCGGCCGCCCCGGCCTCGTACGCGTCGGTCTGCAACACGACGAACTCGTCGCCTCCGAGCCGGGCGACGACGTCGCCCTCGCGCATGGCCGATCCCAGGCGATCGGCGACCTTGCGGAGCAGCAGGTCGCCTGCGGCGTGACCGAGCATGTCGTTGACGGGCTTGAAGCGGTCGAGGTCGATGACCAGGACCGCGAAGGCGTGGTCCCGCGGTGATGCCGCGTGCACCGACAGCAGATCGTGGAACCGGGTCCGGTTGGGCAACTCCGTCAGCGCGTCGTTGAACGCCAACCTGCGCATCTTCGCCTCGGAGCGCAGCCTTTCGCGCTGGTCGCGGATCGCCAGCACGGTCTGCCTGCGGCGTCCCAGGTGAACCTGGCTGCGTAGCACGCGCACGGGCACCAGATGCCCGCCGGCCGCCACGAGCTCGGTGTCCCGTTCCTCGGATTCAGGCAAACCGAGCAGATCGAGGCCTGGGAACAGCGAACTGGCGTAGAGCCCGGCGAACGCGGAACCTTCAAAGCCGGACATGCGCTCGAAGCTCTTGTTGACGGCGATGATCTGGTCGCCGTCGCAGATCAGCAAGCCTTCCAGAGCCACATCGGCCAGTTGACGAAGACGGTCGCGCTCGCGACGCAGATGCAGCTTGGCTTGCAGGCTGAACCTGAAACCGATGATCGCCAGGCAGAGCAGGGCGATGCTGAGTCCGGCGACGGCGGGTGCGACGACGGCCAGCGGCAGAGCATCGGCCGGAAGGGAGCGGTTGGGATCGAAGGTGATCGTTGTCGCGGCCATGCCGCCGAAATGTAGAATCGCGATCGAAAGCACGAAGAGCGGTGCCCCAAAAGCACGCAGACCACGGTTGCGGAATCCTGTGGTCGCGCCGGCCAACCCGGCCAGCGGAATGCTTGCCAGCAGCGACACCGTGACCAGATCACGGTCCCAGGTAACCTCGCCGACGACCTCGTAGGCGAACTGCCCGAGATAGTGCAGCGCCCCCACGCCGCTGCCGATGATCGTGCCCGCGGTGAAGCGGCGGGTGATGTTGCGCGTGCCGATGGCGATGTAAACACCGGTGCCGATGATCCCGATGGCGGCCACCAACGACACGATGGTGAGCACCGGCTCGAAGGCGGCCTCCATCCCCGGTCGGAAAGCCAGAAGGGCGATGAAGTGCGTTGCCCAGGCTGTGCAGCCGGCCGCGACGATGCCGACGCCGGCCCAGAGCCTGCGCTCGCGGTTCTGCGATCGGCGGGCGTGCGCGCCCACGGCATTCGTCGCGTAAACACCGAGGATGCAGACCAGCGCGGCGAGCATGATCAGATGATGGTCATGCTGCTCGCGAACGCAGTTCAAGATCGAGTGCATTGCCGACGCTCCCGCGCCAATGTAACCACGGACGCCTTAAGTGATTACCCTACGGGAAGTCCTGCGGCATTCTTGCTCAGGACCGGGGCAAGGCAGCGCAGCTGAAGCCGCCGCCGGGCTCATCGTGTTGCCGTGAGATCCTACGCCGACGCCGGGACATCGGCGCGCACGTTCGCCTGCGGCAGCCTCAACTGTTTGTGGCCCAACATATCGCCGACACGCAGGCCGATATACTTTACATAATGATATGAGGGACGAACCGGGATGAATTCGTCGTTATCGCATGACGACTTTCCCGTATGCCGATGCCGCAGGACTTAGTACCGATGACCCAGCTCCCGATTACCGGCCGATTGCCTGCGAAAGTCGGCAAAGCCTTCAGCGCCTGATCGATACTTCGACCGACGTAGCTTCCGCTCGTCTCTTCGATGACCTGACCCTGTTCAAACAAGGTGATGTTAGACCCTTCCCGCGACCGAAGGCGCTTGCGTATGAAGGAGCCATTCAGGTCAGGCCCGTTCGGATCGTTCGAGAAGCGGGCAGCCAGCAGATTCGGATGGTTCGGTTCCATCTCCCAGAGCAAGGGCAAGATCGCCTTGCTGGAAAGCAGCGCCTTCCACGCCGGCTCGAGAAAGGTGGTCGTGCGCATGGAAGCGCACGTAGCGAACTCGTCCTCGATCATCCATTCCCAGGGATAGAGCTTGAACAGCGTCTTGATCGGCCGGCGCAAGTTGTCGATGAAACAAAGCCCATCATGGCCAATATCATTCAGGTGCAGTGTGACGGGCTTCAATCCCGCGGCTTCGGCCGCCCGCGCGAGATACCGGATCGTACTCTCGTCTTCCACGTCGTCCATCGATGCGAGATGGATCATGCCGCTTGCGATGCTTCTCCATTGCTCGACAAGGCTGTCATGGATCGAGTTGAACTGGTCGATATTGGAGGGAAGCAGGCGGCTTGCGATTGCGTCTTCGATCCAGCCCCATTGGAATACCGCTGCTTCGAAAAGACTCGTGGGAGTATCCGCATTATATTCGAGCAACTTCGCGGGTTCCGCGCCATCGTAGGAAAGATCGAAGCGCCCGTACAGGGTCTTGTCTTGACGTTGCCAGCTTTCCCGCGCGAGGTCCTGCAACCGCATCGGCAGATCGAACTTCAAGAAGATCTCATCGCTCGCCATCGCTCTTTCGACGAGTTCGATGCACAAAGCAGCGATTTCGTTGGTGGGGGCTTCGATGTCGTTCTCGATCTGCTTGAGAGTGAAACCATAGCAGGCCGTTTCGTCCCAGTAGATGCTTTCACCCTCGCCTGTCGCAAAGTCGAAGCCTGATTTGGAGATGATCTCGGCGAGCAGGGGTCGAGGCGTGACCGATATGCGCTTCATCCACCGCTCGCGTGGCCGACGCCGTTCCTGCCGAATCCCCCGCGCACGATACCGCCGCCGGATCGTTGAGATCGCGCTTCCGGAGCCGCAAACACCGAACCCAATCCGTTGCCATCCGCATTCATGCAACCAGATGGGCCGGGATTATTGCAGCGTCCGGTTTGGCCGTGCGCGGCGATCGACGTCGTACAGACGGCGATCACACCAACCAGACCGCTTCTTTTGCGCATTGGAACCTCAACAGGCGGTCGCGAAAGTCACCGGCGCGACGGTGACGAAACCTTTAGCATATCCAAGGCGAGATTCCGTCGTCCTGGAGCATCGGACCGGATCCGGTGCTCCAGCCAGGCAGCATGGGCTCCAGCCTTACGTGGCAGCCTGCCTCGCCGCGGACCTACGAACGGCGCCCATCCTGGGCTCGTTGCATGGGCACCTGCAGTTCCTTTGCCGAACCGTGCCGCGAGAGGGGCTGGCCGCCGCCACGGCACCGACGCGCTCGCCCGCGCGTGGGAAGGCTCCGGATCAGGCTGCGCAACCGGAAGCCATCGACCCACCGGGACTCGGCACCCGAGGCTTCGTTGCCGACCGAACTCGCCGAAATCAGGCCGGCAGCGGAGCGAAGCAGACCTTATTCTCCTGGCGGTCGGCGAGGTGACGGCATCCGGTGTTGCCGGATCGTTCGTTCCGACCTATCGAGCGCGGCGGCATCGTGCGAGAAGGCTTGAGCCGAGAAGCACCTCGCAAGGGCCGAGATGAGCGAAGCGCAGGCGAACGATCGCAACTCGACGCGCAGCCTCGTCCTCCTCTTCGCGGGTCTCTACGCCGTGGAAGGGCTCTGCGCCCTCACCGGCCTGACGCGTCAGCCCTTCGATCATTTCGGCAAGGATGTCGCCGGCTGGTCCGCGACCCATCTCGCCAGCATGCACGCCCTGCTGGCGCTGCCCTGGGCGGTCAAGCCGATCTACGGCGCCTTGTCCGACAACCTGCCGCTGTTCGGGTCGCGGCGCCGCTCCTACCTCGTCGCCGCCAACGGGCTCGCCGCCGCCGCATGCCTCGTGCTGTGGCTGGTGTTCTCGCAGGCCGGGGTGATGATCTGCCTGTTCCTGCTGAGCCTCGGCATGGCGGTGGCGAGCGCCGTCGCTGGCGGCGTCCTCGTCGAGAGCGGGCAACGCTACGGCAATGCCAACCTGCTCGTGACGCAGCAGTGGCTCTGGTACGGGCTGGCGAACCTCGCCGCGAGGCTCGGCGGCGGCGCGCTCGCGGGGAAGCTCGCCGGGGCCGAAGGGCTGCAAACGGCGGCGCTCGTCCTTCTGCTGCCGCTCGCCGGCATGATCGTACTGGTCTGGAACCTCACGCCGGAGCCGCCCCGCCGCGAGGCGCCGAAGCCGCTGCGCACCATGCTGGGCGAGATGGGTGAACTCGTCCGGTCGCGGCAGCTGCTGCTGGTCGCGGCCTTCCTGTTCTGCTTCACCTATAATCCGGGGCTGCACACGCCCCTCTACTTCCACCTCACCGGCGATCTTCTCTTCACGCAGGATTTCGTCGGTACGCTTGGCGCCGCCGCGGCGGGCGGATCCATCGTCGGCGTCGTCCTCTGCCGGGCGCTGGCGAAGCGGCTGCGCCTGCGCACCATGTTCTACGTCTGCGTGGCGCTCGGCGTCGCGACGACGCTCGCCAACTTCGCGCTGGTGGATCGACCCCTCGCCCTCGTCGTCTACTTCGCCTCCGGCGTGTCGTCGGTCTTCGCCCTCGTCATGGCCGGGACCCTGGCGGCGGAGGCCTGCCCCGGCGGGCAGGAAGGTCTGTGCTACGCCGCGATGATGTCGATCGAGAACGCCGCGTCGATCGCCTCGGACGCCAGCGGCTCCTTCATGTTCGACGCCTTCTTCCATCGCCAGCTCGGGCCCTTGATCTTCGTATCGGCTGGTTTCACCGCCGTTTCGGCGGTTCTGATCTTTCTGCTGCCGGAGCGCTCGGTCGAGCGGCCGGCGTCGGCTTGGCTCCGTCGCCGCGACATCCAATATGATGATGCCCGCGCGCCGCAGGAATAATTATCATGATGGTTGCAATCTTCGCATCGATGATGCTGGCGCTCGCCGCCGCGCGCTGGGCATCGCGCCGGCTCGCCATCGCCGCGCTGCTCGTCTGCCTCGTTCTCTCGACGGCTGAGTTCCTGTACGAGATCGACAGCCCCGTGGACGGCTTCCGCCTGCCCTGGTTGCAGGCGATGGTCCAGGCCGGCCAGCCCTTATGATCGCGCGATCGTCGTTCTCCGCGCGGGCGGCCGATCTCGCCCTGCTCGCAATTCTCGCCGGCCTCGCCGCGATCCTCACGGCGGCGATGGCCCTGCAGTACGCCGCGGGTGAGATCCCCTGTCCGCTGTGTCTACTGCAGCGCGTCGCGATGTTCGGCATCTGCTTCGGCATCATCCACCACGTCCGCAACGGCTACGACGGGCGAAACATCGGCATCGGCCTCGTGTGGGCGCTGTTCCTCCTGGTTGTGTCGGTGCGTCAGGTGCTGCTCAACATCGTGGCCCGCCCGAACCACGCCTATCCCGGCAGCGCCGTGTTCGGCCTGCACATGCCGGTCTGGTCGGTGGTGATCGCCCTCGCCGTCCTGCTGGCCTTCGCGGCAACGCTCTCGCTGTTCGATGAAGAGCGGCTCCGGGCGACGCCGCCATCGCCGCTGCTGCGACGGGTTGGCGGCGGCATCGGCCTGTTCGTGATCGCGCTCTGCGTCGTCAACCTCCTCTCGGCCGTGCTGCAGTGCGGGCTCGGTGCCTGCCACACAACGGGCTACAGCTTGCTTTGAGCGAAATCTCTCCGCTCGGGCGCGATCGTCGTGTCGATGGTACTCGCTTGCCATCCCGAACGTCGCCCATCCGGCGAAGTGGAACCCGATGAGCCGAAGACGTTGTTCCCGTCGCGACCGGGTCACGGCGTGGCGCAGCCGATCCTGAACACGGTCGCGACTCCGACGATGACGGCGGCCTCGATCGTCGTCGCCACCCTGGCGTTGACGCTGGCCTAGATGCCGTTCTCGCCGCGCATCCTCATCGGTCTCGCGCGGCCGCACCACGCATCGAATGCCGGCATTTCGATCGGCAGGTTTGGTTCCAACTCGGCACCGCGCAAGCCAAACCAACCCGCTCGCGCCTGAAGCAATCATCGTCGGCGCGACGGCGCCGTCACGCAACTCGCGCGGCTCCAACAGGTCTTTGGGGCAAGCTCCAACAGAATCGTTTGGGCAATCGCCCGTTTAAAACTAATCCTTAACATCTCTGCGTTGCAATTACGTATGGTCATGATCCTGCAACCAGGTCGGCTCTGCTCTTGCGAGAACGGGTTGACAGTTCTCGCAACTGTCAAGGCCGTCGTTGGGAGAGCGATCGGAAGCGGGACGAAACGTTTCGCTCGTGCCGAGCAGGGCAACGTCGCGATCATCTTTGCGCTGACCCTGTTCCCCATGATGGCGATGATGGGGCTTGGCGTGGATGTCGCTCGGACCATGTCGGCTCGAACAGCGCTCCAGATTGCAGCCGATTCCGCCGCCCTTTCAGCTGCGACCGAGGCCGAGGCGACCTTGCAAGCGGGCGGGAATACCGCCGCCGCGCAATATGCGGGCGTACTCGCCGGTCAGCAGGTTTTCTATGCCAATGCGACCAAGGTCGGGCGTTGGCTCGGTGCGGTGCCGGTTCCCAGCGTGCAGGTGAATCCGGGCTCGGCCAACATCACCGCCTTCGTGTCCTTCTCCACGCCCGTGCCGACGGTTTTCGGCAAGATCTTCGGCGTGACGACCTTCAAAACGTCCGGCAATGCCGCTTCTTCGCTTTCCCTGCCCAAGTACCTCAACATCTCCGTGGTGACGGATATCTCGCAGTCGATGGGGCTCGCCGCCACCGCAGCGGGACAAAGCCAGCTCGCTTCGCTGACGGGAGGGTGCGAGTTCGGCTGCCACGTCTACCAGAATGGCCAGACGGGCCTGCTGCCCTACGAGTTCCAGGCGCATGCCGCCGGCATACAGCTGCGCATCGACGTGATCCGTCAAGCGACGCAGAACATGATCCAAACGGCGAAGCAGCTCGCGACGTTGACGCCTTACATCTCTTTCGGGCTGTACACGCTGCAGGGCGGCAACGGCACCACCGACCAGTACGGCCAGAAGGCCGATGGCAAACCGCTGACCACGCTGGCCTCGCCATCGACCAATTACACCACGCTGTACGCTGCGGCCGGCAATCTCGATCTCGGAGACAACAACGGCAACGGCATCGGCGACACGGACTACGGCGATGCCATGACCGCCCTGACCTCCACGGTACCGGCGTCGGGGTCCGGCGCGTCCGGAAGCCCGCAGCAGTTCATCTTCCTCATGACCGATGGTGTCGAAGACGTGTGGGCGTCGAGCCAGTCCAATTGTCCAGCGGGAACGATGGGCTGGAACGGCAGTCATTGCACCTTGCCCTTCAATTCCTCCATGTGCGCCTCGCTCAAGAGTAACGGCGTGACCATCGGCGTGATCTATACGACCTATCTGCCGATTCCCGGCGAGGGCAGCTACGAGACCCTTGTCGCTCCCTTCGTGAACCAGCTCGCGCCAAACCTTCAAGCGTGCGCGTCGCCGGGTTACTTCTACCAGGCATCCGACGCCAACGACATCCAGGTCGCGATCAATGCGCTCTTCGCCAAGGCGATCGGGCAGGGTGTGCTTACCCAGTGAGATCGAGCCGTTCCTGCGCGGCTGCGCTCGACATGTCCAAGCGAGGGAGAGCGCCGTGCGGCTTGCGCGACTGAGACGAGGATGCGTACGGAACGGCATCGGGCGCTTTGCCCGCGACCAGATCGGGGCGACCGCGGTGGAATTCGGCCTCGTGGCGATGCCGTTCTTCGCGCTCGTCTGCGCAATCTTCGAGGTAGGCTACTGCAACTTCGAAAACGAAATGCTCGCCAATTCGGTCAACAATGCGGCCCGCGCCATGCTGACGGGCAATGTCCAGACGGCAAACGTGACGACGGTTCAGCAATTCGTGACGACCTACCTGTGCCCTGCGACAGGTCGCACGCTGCCGTCGAACTTCAACTGCGCCAATCTGATCGTCGACGTGCGACCGACCACGACCTTCGCCGCCGGCGATACGGCGAACGACTTCTATAAAAGTACCAGCAACGAGTTCTGTCCCGGCCAAGCCGGACAGATCATGGTGCTGCGCGTGGCCTATCCGCTGGGGGCGATCTTTCCAGCCAACCTGTTCAGTTCGACCGCAGGCGTGGTCAACGACGTGCCGAACCTGACCGGGCGATACCACATTTTGATGGCCTCGGCGCTGTTTGAGGAAGAGAACTACTCGGGCGGCTACACGTCGCCCCCGGGCTGCTAGACGCCACGATGCGCCTCATCTCAGCCGCCCTGATCCGCTCAACGAGGTTCGCCCGCGCCCGCGCCGGTACGGCAGCCGTCGAGTTCGCCATCGTGTTGCCTGTCGTACTCTTCCTGTACATCGGGGTCGCCGAGGTCGGAGACGGCGTCATGGCCAGCCGGCGAACGTCCAACGTGGCCGGCACCCTTGTCAATCTGGTGTCGCTGCAGGGGACGACAACCCAGCCAATCTCGACGCCGACCCCTGCCAATTACTTGAGCGCGACCACTTTGTCCTCGCTCCTTACGTCCGCCGCGACCCTGATGGCGCCGGAACCGACGACGACGCTGACGATGACCATCAGCGCGGTGGACGTGACCAACACGGCGCAAGGGACGTGCTGCTCGGCGCTGGTGAGGTGGAGCTATACGCAGGGCGGAACGCTCAGACCCTGCGTGGTTCAGCTGACGGCGCTGCCCTCCAGTTCAGATTATGCGCCGACGCAGATTCCAGCCGCGCTGCTTCCTTACGGGACGCAGTTGCCATCGCCGCTCAGCGTGCTCATCACCGACGTCGCCTACACCTATCAGCCGCTCTTCAGCCAAAACCTGCTGAAGTTCGCGCCGACCATGCAGCGCACGGAGTACATGCTGCCGCGATCTCCCGGACAAGTAACGACCGGTGTCCTGCCCGCCAGCGGTTCGCAGTACGGGCAGGTGTGCTACTGACGTGAGCCCGACGATATCTGAAATGCCACCCAGCTTATTGTCAGGGCGGTGGCAGGCGGCGGCATCGACGAGCCTGCGGCGACGTCGCTGCCGCTTTCAGGCCAAGCAACGACAAGTTGTCGAGGCTGTAGCCGAGCCCCTGCATCGCCGCGAAGGTGCCCACGAGCGACAGCGTCATCGTCGGGATCACGGTCGCTTAAGGCTCGTGCGGGAAAGCGAAGTTCACCACGATTTTCCAGCACGAACGTGCCGGCCAGGGTGATCCTCACGTCGGCGAAGCTGTCGCGGATGGAGATCGGGCGGTCGCTGACGACCGACAGCTTGGTGGAGGGCGGGATGCGGCGGCGAGCATGGGCAGCATGCCCTTGATCTGGTCGACGAGCTGCAGCGTATTGGCGCCGGGCTGGCGCCAGATGCCGATCATCTCGCCGCAATGGCTGTCGACCCAGCTCGCTGGGAAGGGCTGGTCGACGCCGGGGAGTGCCGCCGATCAGAGCCCGGTTGTTTTCCGTCTGCGAAACGGCGAGCGGACGCAGCGACAGGGTGCAGTTCGCAGGCGCCCGGCGCCGGGGCCGCAGCGATCGGCTGCACAAGAGCGTGGATGCGCAATCCAGCCTCCCGAGAACGGCGGGGCGATCGACTGCCAAACCCGACGAGTCGAGGTCCGGCCCGGAATGCCGTCCGCGTGGCGGGCAACCGATGGCTGATCAGGCATTCGGAGGTGTGGCGGACGCCCAGTTCCGATCATTGTCCGGCACGGTGTCGGGGGTTAGCCCACCCCGTGGCAGGGGGCCAGGATCCCATCGCCTCGTTGACGGAGCCGAGATCGCTGACGTCGCCGCCATCGGTCGCCGTCACGGCGCTGACCGGCGCCTTGACATAGCCCGTCGTCATGGAGATCCCGGATTTCCGTCGTCCGGTCGGTCGCGCTGACCGCAGACGTTCGGACCATGTACTTGCCGGCGGCGGGTCATCGCGGTTGCTGACACGCCGATCTGGCTCGGGCCGGAGACGCACGTCATCATGGCGCCCTATCCGGCGCTGGATTCGCGATCGGGAGAGAAACGACACGGCTTGTGCCCTCCGCCCCGACGAGGTCCTACAACGTAGGTCTAATTGCAGCCCGCTGCCGTCCCATCGAGAAGTGATCCGGCTCGGACGCTTTCGAAAGGGCAGCTGTCCCATGGTCAACGTACGCGCCGCACTTCTTCGTGTCGCAACCTGCGCGGCTATTGTCCTTCTTCCCAGTCTCGCTTCCGCGGGAAACGTCGAGTTCAACACCGATCGCCCCGGTGACGATCTCACCCATTTCCCGATCGCCGGCGGCCCAGGAGCGTGCGCGCACGCCTGCGTGGCGAGCGGAAGCTGCGCGGCCTGGACCTATGTGAAACCGGGGTTCCAAAGCGCCTCCGCGCGCTGCTGGCTGAAAGCAGGAGTGCCAAGTCCGGTTCCCAACAGGTGCTGCGTGTCCGGCATCATTTGAGTGGAGCACGGTGATCCCCTGTCAGGGGTTGGCGATCTATCAAAATTCACCGACACGGCCTGATCGAGGTCGCGGCGTCCTATGACGACCGTGCCGTAAGTCTGGTCGCACACCGAGGTAAGACGCCGCGGTTGCGATGAGCCTGCCGCTGTGGTGCCCTGCGCAAACCAAATCTAAAAAGCTATGGTCGGGCGCGGGCGGTCGGCGCTCCTGCGACGGCGGACGTCTCTTCCTGCGGAGCCAAACGCTTCGCAAGCGCGGCGCATGTTCGCGAGATCGCGACGTCGCGTGCATCAAACGAGCGAGCCGGACTCGTAGCGGACGTCGACCATGACGTGAACGACCTTTGTGAACTTCAGCGCGTTGTTGATAAGATTGCTGACGATCTGCTGGAGCCGTGTCGGATCGCCCTCGACCGCCTGGGGAAGCTCGGGGCGAAGCGCGTCGCGAGGTCGAGCCCTTTCTCCACGGCGCGGGAATGAAACAGGGCGACGACGGTGCTGGCGACATCCCGGGCATCGACGCGAATCTACTCGGTTTCAAGCTTGCCCCCTCGGCTTCAGCTTGCGCCACGAGCCGCCCGTTGCCTCGCCTTTCCAGCGGTCGCCGACCCCGCGGCTCCCCTGGTCCGGCCCGAGCATCACGGCCCACCTCCATCGCCACCGCGCGATGGCGGCGCACCATCGCTCTGGTCCAGCGCCTTGCCCGATGTCCCTGTTGCAATCGGACCAACACGCGACACCATCCATCCAGCTTATGACGCAGTACTATTAGGCTCGTGCGCTTTCAGCGGGCAAGTTCACCCGCCTCGAACTTCCTCGTCGGCGTCCCCGATCGTATCGATCGGCGAGATCGGGTCGTGAGTCCGATGAGCGAGGTCACCGCCGCACCCCGCCACTCGATGCCGAGTGCTGATCCGTTCAGCAGATACGTTCGATCTCCGATCGGGATGTTGAACCCACCGCCGAACCGGGGCCGACCTAGCCGGCACCGGTTCCCAGGGGTTTAGCTGCACTCAAAGGCTCGGCCGTCGTGGCGCCGGTGCGACTCGACAGCGACGCTCCCGCATCGGCGGGCAGGCGCACGAAGGCGAAGAGCGAGCTTGCCGACACCAGCGCCACGGCGAGGAAGGCCCAGTGGAAGTCGGCGAGTTCCAGTACGCCGCCGTGGCGATCCCTGGCGATCTGCACCACCCCGGCGCCCAAAGCCACGCCGACGCTGAGGGCGAGCTGCTGTGCCACCGCCGCGAACGACACCGCACGGCTCATCAGCGCCTGATCGATGTCGGCGTAGGCGATGGCGTTGATGCCGGTGAACTGCAGCGAGCGGAAATAGCCGCCGACCAGCAGTACGCCCAGCACCAGCGTGATCGGCGTCGCCGGCGAGAGCAGCCCGTTGACCGCGATGAAGGCCGCCCCGATCGCGCCATTGAACACCAGCACGCGGCGGAAGCCGAAGGTGTTGAGGATCGGCGACGCCGTCGCCTTCATCGCCATCGCCCCCATTGCGGCGACAAAGGTCGTCAGCCCGGAGCGCAGCGGCGACATGCCGAAGCCGAGCTGCAGCATCAGGGGCAGCAGAAGCGGCACGGCGCCGACGCCGATGCGGAAGAGCGAACCGCCGGTGACGCTGACCCGGAAGGTTTCGACCTTGAGAAGGCCGAGATCGATGATCGGGTGGGCGACGCGCCGGGAATGAACGACGTAGAGCGCGAACACCGCCGCGCCCGAGCCGATCAGAGCCAGCACGTAGGGAAAGGGCACGAAGCCGCGCCCCAGCAGCGTCAGGCCGAAGACCATCGCCGACAGGCCGGTGCCGCTGAGGAGGAACCCGCGAACGTCGAGCGCCCGGATCTGGTCGTCGCGGATGTTTTCGATGAACAGGCTGACCAGCGTGACGCCGAGCACGCCGATGGGCACGTTGATCCAGAAGATGTATCGCCAGTGGAAATAGGTGGTGATGAAGCCGCCGACGGGGGGTCCCAGCATCGGGCCGAGAAGGGCGGGCACGGTGAGATAGGCCATCGCCTTCACGAGATCGCGGCGCTCGACCGAGCGCAGCAGCAGCAGGCGGCCGACCGGTGTCATCATCGCCCCACCGATGCCCTGGACTATGCGCGCCAGCACGAAGCCGGTCAGCGAACCCGAGAAGCCGCACAGGATCGAGCCGCCGGTGAACACCACGATGGCGGCGCGAAACACCGTGCGGGTGCCGAAACGGTCGGCCATCCAGCCGCTCGCGGGGATGAACACGGCCAGCGCCAGCAGGTAGGAGGTGAGGGCCAGCTTCAGCGCGATCGGATCCTCGTGGAGATCCCTAGCGATCGCCGGCAGCGAGGTCGAGATCACCGTGCCGTCGAGGTTCTCCATCAGCAGGGCGCAGGCGACGATCAGCGCGGTCAGGGCATAGCGGGGCAACGAGTGCAGATCTCCGGTTCAGGCATCTGGGTGTTTGGCCGAACAGATCCCGATCTAGGGCTTGGAACCCGCATTGCGAGACGAAGCGACATCGCGGACCGCGCGGGGTGACAGACCGCAGCGTGGCGCTGACGCCGCACGCCTCCGTCGGATATGCGACATCGAGCGCGCCTTTTGTGGATGCCAGCCGACCGGATGGGTTCTTTTGGCAAGGACGCAGCCGCGGACTCGCTGTCGCGGACTGGAACACCGTTCCGATCGCCGCACGGGTGGTTGCCCGATGCACCGTGGCGGTGCCGAGCAGCGTCCGCCGGATTCGAGTCGACCGCATTTGCCGCGCCGGAGCGGACCGCGGATCCCGTTCGATCCTGTAACGTGTTGGCCCGCATCGGATTTGTTTCGAGAACCGTTGCGCGCTTTTCGGTCCGGTGCTCTAGGCGTGCTTGCCCGCGCATGCTATTGCCCGCTGCCAGCTTAGATACGCGACGTTTCGTGCGAGCGCCTTGCCGCCTCGCCCGCCGGAGTTGGCAGCCATGGTCTCAGGTCCGCTGTTGGAACGTCCGCCGATCGAGGAGGCGCTGACCTTCGACGACGTGCTGCTGCGGCCGGGACATTCCGAGGTGATGCCGGGTCAGGTCGATCTGCGCTCCCGCCTGACGGGCGACATCACCCTCAACCTGCCGATCATCTCGTCCGCGATGGACACGGTGACGGAGTCGCGCCTCGCCATCGCGATGGCGCAGGCCGGCGGCCTGGGCGTGATCCACCGCAACCTTGATCCCGAGGTGCAGGCCGAGGAGGTACGCAAGGTCAAGCGCTACGAATCGGGCATGGTGGTGAACCCGATCACCATCCACCCCGACGACACCCTCGCCGATGCCCGCGCCCTGATGAGCCGCCACGGCATTTCCGGCTTCCCGGTGGTGGATCGCGGCGCCGCGCCGGGCACGCCCTCGAGGCTGGTCGGCATCCTCACCAACCGCGACATGCGCTTCGCCGATCACCCCAACCAGCCGGTGTCCGACCTGATGACCAAGAAGGTCATCGCCGTCCCCGAGGGCGTCGGCCAGGAGGAAGCACGCCGCCTGCTCCATCATCACAGACTGGAGAAGCTGCTGGTCGTCGACGACGAGGGGCGCTGCGTCGGCCTGCTTACCGTCAAGGACATCGAAAAGGCGACGCTCTACCCCGACGCCTGCAAGGACGGCGAGGGCCGGTTGCGCGTCGCGGCCGCCTCCACCGTGGGCGACAAGGGCTTCGAGCGGGCGATGCTGCTGATCGAGGCCGGCGTCGATTGCATCGTCGTGGACACCGCCCACGGCCATTCCCAGGCCGTGCTCGATCAGGTGTCGCGCATCAAGCGCCAATCCAACAAGGTGGCGATCCTGGCCGGCAACGTCGCCACCGCCGAGGGGACGCGGGCGCTGATCGACGCCGGGGCCGATGCGGTCAAGGTCGGCATCGGGCCGGGCTCGATCTGCACCACGCGGGTGGTGGCCGGCGTCGGCGTGCCGCAGCTCACCGCCATCATGGACGCTGCGGCGGCGGCCGGCGGCAAGGTGAGCGTGATCGCAGACGGCGGCATCAAATATTCCGGCGACCTCGCCAAGGCGATCGCGGGCGGCGCCGATGTGGCGATGATCGGCTCGCTGCTCGCCGGCACGGACGAGAGTCCCGGCGAAGTGTACCTGTATCAGGGCCGCTCGTTCAAATCCTACCGCGGCATGGGCTCGGTGGGCGCAATGAGCCGCGGCTCGGCCGACCGATATTTCCAGCAGGACATCAAGGACGCGCTGAAGCTGGTGCCGGAGGGGATCGAGGGACAGGTCCCCTACCGCGGGCCGGCCGGGGCCATCCTGCACCAACTCGGCGGCGGCCTGCGCGCGGCGATGGGTTACGTCGGCGCCGGCACCATCCCCGAATTCCAGAAGCGCGCGCGCTTCGTCCGCATCTCCGGCGCCGGCTTGCGCGAGAGTCACGTCCACGACGTCGCGATCACGCGGGAGTCGCCGAACTATCCGACGGGGATCTGAGACTTGGCCAGGCGGCTGACGAAACGGAGAGGACGGGGCGCGGCGCTGCTCCTCGCGCTTCTTGTCGGGGGCTGCGTGGGCGACGGCGCGCCGCGCACGGCCGCGACCGATCCCGAGAAGCCGCGCGATACCTGCCAGCACACCTCGGAAGGCGGGCAGGCGCGCACGGTCTGCTACTGAGCGCCGCTGCCCGAAACAGGCATGCATCGGCGAGGCATCTGCCTTGACCCCGACCCATCGGCGCAAGCTCCGGCCGCGCACCTGTCAGCCGGCGGTGGCAACCCTATCTGCTGGAGCGGGCGCCGGTGATCCGGGCGCGGAGAACGGTTGATGGGCGCGAAGCAGATCTGGCTCGGGGTGTATGCGATCCCCTGCGGCACGGTGAACACCTTCCTGATCGATGGCGGCGACGGTTTGGTGCTGATCGATGCAGGATGGGCCGGCAAGACCGACAAGATCTTCGATGGCATCCGCAACATCGGGCGGCGCCCCAGCGAGATCCGTCACGTGGTGCTGACCCACGCCCATCCCGACCACATCGGCGGCTTGGCCGAGGTCGTGAGGGTGTCGGGGGCGCAGACCTGGATCTCGGCGATCGACGCGCCCATCGCCGAGGCCGGGTCCGGCTTCCGTCCGATGACGGCGGCGCCCGAGCTGATCTCGCGGCTGATGTTCAAGCTCGTCTCCAAGCCGGGCCTGACGGTGCCGCCGGCGCACATCGACCACGCCTTCAAGGACGGCGACGTGCTGCCGCTTGCAGGCGGCCTCAAGGTGATCGGCACCCCCGGGCACTGCGCCGGACAGGTCGCCCTGCAGTGGATCGGTCACAAGGTGATGTTCGTCGGCGATACCTGCATTCACCTTTTCGGCGACCTGATGTCGCCGCTCGCCTACGAGGACGAGGCGGACGGGCGCCGCAGCCAGAAGAAGCTCGCCGGCTACGATTATGACATCGCCTGCTTCGGCCATGGCTCGGCGCTGAGCGGGCACGCTTCGGTCAAGATGGCCCGCAAATGGCTGCATGGGCCGGACGAGCAGAAGGCCGGCGCCTCGGCGCACTAAGGCATCGGACCGAAAAGTGCGCAGCGGTTTTCGGAGGAATCCGATGCGGCACACCGACTTAGAGCATCGGACCGGATCCGATTTCGGGTCCGGTGCTCTGATACGCCGCGGCACTCGCGTGCATCGCGGGTGCCGGGACGGAACCGGCCGGTCCTGGTACGCGCCGGCCGCCTTCAAGACGCGGGTCGGGTTGTCTGGTTGAACAGGATGCGTCGTTCCTCGTCGCCCGGCGGCGCCGAGCGGCGCAGGTCCTTGCAAAGGTCGACGCCACGGCGGACTGCCGGACGATCCCTGATCGCCGCCCGCCAGCGGGTCACGTTGGGGAAGTCATCCAGCGATTGCCCCAGCGGCTTGGCGATCAGCACCCAGGGCCACGACGCCATGTCGGCGATGGAATACTCGCCGAGGATGAAATCGCGCCCGTGAAGGCGCTGCTCCAGCACGCCAAGGCAGCGGCGGTATTCGGCGGCGTAGCGCTCGTGGGAATAGGGGTGGTCCCCGATGGCGTAGTTCACGAAATGGCTGAGCTGGCCGGCCATCGGTCCGAGATTGCCGACCTGCCAGAACAGCCATTCCATCAGTGCGATGCGCTCGCGCGGGCTCGTCGGGGCGAAGCGCCCGGCCCGTTCGGCGAGGTGCAGCAGGATGGCCCCCGACTCGAAGACCGGGAGCGACCCGCCGGACGCGTCGTGGTCGACGATGGCCGGCATGCGGCCGTTCGGGCTGATGGCGAGAAAGGCGGGCGCGTGCTGCTCGCCGCGCCGGATGTCCACGGGGATCGTTCGGTACGGCAGCCCGCACTCTTCGAGCATGATGGCGACCTTCCAACCGTTGGGCGTCGGCCAATAGTGAAAATCGATCATTCCGCAGCATCCCGCGCGTTCTCGTCGGCATGACCGGGCGCGAAGGCGGCGCACAGCCGTCCGATCTCCGCCGCGTCGAGTCCGGCCTCGCGCAGCACGGCGGCGGTGTCGGCGCCGTAATCCGGCGCGCCGGCGCGGATCGTCGAGGGCGTGGCGGAGAAGCGGGCGGCCGGGCGGGCCTGCCGGACACGGCCGGCGCGCGGGTGCTCGACCTCGACGACGATGCCGTTCGCCCGCACTTGCGGGTCGAGAAGGGTCGCGGTGCGCGTCAGCACCGGGGCGCAGGGCACGCCGGCGGCGGTGAGCGCATCGAGCCAGTGCGCCGCCGGCCGGGTGCGCAATGCGTCCTGGGTCAGGGCGAGGCGCTCGTTGATGTGGCGCTGGCGCAGTTCCACCGTGCGGAAGCGCGGGTCGTCAAGCCAGTCCGGCTTGTCCAGCGCCCGGATCAGCGCCCGCCATTCGCGGTCGGACTGCACGGCGACGCTGATCGGCGTATCGGCGGTCTCGTAGATCAGGTCGGCGAAACTCGCCGCCTCCTGCTGCGGCAGGTCGCCCTCGACGAAGGTCTGGCTGCCCATGTCGGAGGCCCACAGGAAGGCGATCACGGCATCCAGCATCGACAGGCGGACATGCTGGCCCTCGCCGGTACGGGCGCGCGACAACAGGGCGGCGGTGATCGCCTGGGCGGCGACGATGCCGGTGAGCTTGTCGGGCAGGATGGTCCGCACCAGCCGGGGTTGCGCCTCGTCCGAGCCGGCCTGCACGGAGGCAAGGCCCGAGACGGCCTGCACCAGGGGATCGTAGACGGGCTTCTGCGCGTAGGGACCTTCCTCGCCGAAGCCCGAAATGGACACGTAGATGACCGCCGGTGACACCGCGCGGATCGCCGCCTCGCCGACGCCGATGCGCTCGGCGACGCCGGGGCGGAAGTTCTGCACGAAGACGTCGGCGCCCGTGGCCAGCCGCAGCAGCGCGGCGCGCCCCGCCTCGCTCTTCAGGTCGAGAACGGCGGACCGCTTGTTGCGGTTGTTGTGGAGGAACGACGCCGACACGCCGCCGCGACGGTTGGCGGCGCCCCGCGTGTGATCGCCGCCGCCCGGCGCCTCGACCTTGATGACGTCCGCCCCCTGGTCGCCCAGCATCGCCGTCGCCAGCGGGCCGGAGATCATGGAGGTGAGATCGATGACGCGGAAGCCGTCGAGCGGTCCGGGCATGGTGGGGCGACTCCTGTTTCGGGAGCAACAGCCGCGATGCGGACCATGTTCCAACGGGTGGGGACGGCCAATGGGGACGGCGGTGTACCGCCGCCCCCGACGTCAGCCCTCGCGGGTCAAGACCCGCGAAGGAAGTCCGCGATGACGGCCGGCGCCGCCGCGTCGAAGCCGACGACGTCGAGCATGCCGGCGTCCGACGGGTCGGCGATGCTGAAGCCGTTGGACACGAGGCCCACGACCACCAGCTTCGCCGCGATCCCGGTCCGCTGCCGGTACTCCCGCAGCGCTTCCACGGGATGCACGGGACCAGCCCACGTCTCCGAGTCCGTGTAGACCACGAAGGCGTCGGCCTCGACCCCGCGTTCCAGCGCCCAGCGCGTCGGCAGCGAACAGTCGGTCGCCCCGAAGGGCAGCCCGGCCGTCGCCGCCACCGCCTTGTCGAGCCGCATCGAGGGCCCGACCGGCAGGTGAGTGAGCGCCTTGCCCACGCCCCGGCCGGCCGGCCCCGAACCGGTATCGGCGGTGAAGCCGACGACCTGCCACCGCTCCTCCGTGGCGGCGGTGACCAGGGCCATCGCCGCCGCCGCCTCGCGCGGGGTCAGCCCGCTGCCGGCCACGCTGCCCATCCCCATCGACCTCGACACGTCGAGGGCCAGCAGAAGGCGCTTGCCGGTCGGCTCCACGGCCTTGAAGGCCGTGTAGAAGGCGGCGTTCAGCGCCTCCACGATCGCCGTCACCGGCTCCCAGGAGAGCCGGCCGCGCTCGCCGTGCCCGGACGCGTAGGTCCGCAGCGCGACGAGCAGCGCCATCGGGTGCAGCCGCGCCTGCAGCAGGCGCCGCCGATCGCCGAGCACGGTCCGCACATGCTCCGTGCC
>CAXTMA010000021.1:0-25492 GCA_964245015.1 uncultured Beijerinckiaceae bacterium
AGCCGGCGCTATGACGAGAAGGCCCGAAGAAGTCCACTGACCGTCCACGGAAACGCGTCAATCCCAGCCTAACGGCTCCGCCGCAGGTTGACCGTGCGGGGCATCACCCCGACCGTCTTGGCGATTGAGCGCGTCGAGCGGTTTTGCGCCGCCAGCAAGACGGTACGGGCGCGCAGCACGTCACGCTGGGCACTTGTGGGCGCGCGAAGCTTGGCTTCAAGAAGCGCCGTGTCGTCCAGCGTTAGCCGGACCTAACGGCATCGGGAATCATGCTCAGAGTCCGTCCGGGATCATTTTGAGCGTTGGCAGAGTTTTCGCAGCATGAGGCGAATGGAAGCCAAGTGCAAAAAGGCGAGCGCCTTGCGCGTCAAGCATTCCCCGTCTTTGGCCAGCCGACGACAGCGGTTCAGCCAGGCGATGGTGCGCTCCACAAGCCAACGCTTGGGCAACAGCACGAAGCCCCTGGCCGCGTCGGAGCGCTTGACGATCTCCACCTCGACCGCGCGACAGACCCGGCGCACGCCAGCCTGAAACGCTGCTCCCTGGTAACCGCCGTCGGCGTACAGCTTGAGCAGGAACGGGTACAAGCCAAACAGGGTGGCCATCACCACAACGCCACCGTCGCGGTCCTGCACGTCGGCCCGATGCACGACCGCGTGCATCAGCAGGCCTTGCGTGTCGACCAGGACGTGGCGCTTGCGGCCCTTGATCTTCTTGCCCGCATCGTAGCCCGGCGGGTCAATGCGAGCCCCCCCTTTTCCGCGCTCTTGACACTCCCGCTGTCAATGATCGCCGCCGTCGGGCTGGCCTCGCGTCCGGTCGCCTCGCGGCAGGCGACGTACAGCGTGTGGTGCAGGCGCTTCAGTGCTCCATCATGGTCCCAAAGGTCGAAGGTGCCGTGCACCGTGCTTTTCGGCGGCAGATCCTTGGGCATCGCCCGCCACTGACACCTCGTGCCCAGCACGACCATCCGCCCGTTGACCACCTCGCGCAGGTCGACGCTGCGCTTGTTGCCGCCGCGCTTGGCCGGCGGGATCAGCGGCGCGACCAGCGCCCATTCCGCGTCGGTCAGATCGGTGGGATAGCGCAGCCTGCTGCGGTCATAGCGACCCCGGTTCCCACTCGTCCACATCGGCAGCCTCGTTCCCTGGCCACCTCTGAATCACAAGCCGCTCAGTCCGTTCCGCTTGTTCTCGGACGGACACTCAGTGCCGAAGCACGAGTCAGCGTCCAAGGAAAGCTGGTACTAGGGATCTGCGGACGGGCCCACACGCCACGGGAGTAGGATGAAACTTCGGCGCATCTCCTTCCCGCTCGTGCGGAGTTCGCGCCATCTCCGCCGGCGGGCGATGCGTCGCTGCGCGGGTTGATGTCTCCTCGAAGCGTCGTCCTGCGCTGCCCGCAGCCGGCGCGCCAGTGGCACCGGCAGCTCTGCGAGCGCCTTCGCGGGGCTGGGCTCGACGTTGAAATGCGCCGGGGCGCGCCGGTGACACTGGACCGGGCTCAGCGCTTCATGCTGCGCTGCGAGGCTTGGCTCGGCCGGCGATCGGCGGCGATGCAGGTGATCCCGCCGCCAATCGATCCGGTCAGCGGCGACGCGTCGCGTCCGGTGCTGGTCCTCGATGGCGGCGAGGGGCCTTCCGGCTCGCTTCATCCCCTCTTCGAAGGCGAGAGCGGGGTCGAGCGGCTGTTCAGGTGCCTGCTGGAAGGACGTGCGCCCCGCCTCGCCGTGGCGAGGATCGATGCGACGGGGACCGGGATCCTGAGCGAGGGCCTCCCCGCCCTCAGGGATCCTTCGCTCCTCTCGACCTCGCTCGACGACTGCTACGACCGGCTGATCTGCCTAATCGCGGCGGCGCTGCTGGCACCTTCGCACAATCCTCCGGCCCTCGGCCGTTCGCCGCGCAGGCTGCACTTTCCCTTGGACACCCCGGCCGGCTTCCTCCTACACGGTCTCGTGGGCAAAGCCGTCCGACGCCTCGTCCCCCGCAGGGAGCATTGGCGGGTTGCCGCAAGGCCCCGCGGCGCGGATGGTTCAAGCCTGCACGTCCTCCCCGACGACGGCGCGCGGTACTACGCCGATCCCTTCCCCCTGCTCAGCGACGGGCGGCTGCACGTCTTCTTCGAGAACCTTCCCTCCGCGAGCCGACGCGGCGTCATTTCGGCGGCGGTCCTGAGCGAGACCGGCTTTTCCCGGCCGATCGAGGTACTCGCCCGGCCCTACCACCTGTCCTACCCCTTCGTCTTCGCCGAGGGCGGCGAGATTTACATGATGCCGGAGTCGGCCGACGTGCGCCGCCTGGAGCTGTATCGCGCCGCCCCCTTTCCGGAGCGTTGGGAACTCGCCGGCGTGCTCCTCGAAGGGGTCGCGGTCGCGGATGCGACGCTGATCCGGCACGGGGGACGATACTGGCTCTTCGCGACCTCGGCCGAACCGCCGGGCACGAGCTGGGACCGGCTACTCCTCTTCCACTCGCCGGCGCTGCAGGGTCCGTGGCGGGCCCACCGCCGAAATCCCGTTCTGATCGACGCCGGTGCTGCCCGTCCCGCCGGCCGGATGTGGCACGAGGGCGACCAGCTGATGCGCGTCGCGATGGACTGCCGGGGCGGCTACGGAAACGGCGTGGTGGTGCTTCGCGTCGACCGCCTCGACCCCGACGGCTACGCGCAGACGCCGGTCGCCTCCGTGGACGTTCCCCCCGGCGCCGACGGCCTGCACACCTTCAACAGCTGCGCCGGTTACGACCTCTTCGACCTTCGCGACGGGCGTTCCAGCCCTGGACGCAGGGCGGGCGTCAGGCCGGGTTCGCGGTACCGCCTCTTCAGCGACTGAGATGGGCGACCTGCACCGCCTGGGCGAACATCGCGTTCAGGGCCGCCGTGATGTCGGCGGGGGTGTTGGCCGTGTAGAAGAAGCCGGACGAGGCGCATTGCGCGAGGTTGGTCGGGAGGTTGATGATCGCGGCGTTGGCTGCGGCGTTCTCGTTGAAGGGGTCGGTTTTGTAGCTCAGCGGCGTGTAGGGGATGTACAGGATCGAGATCGTGGCACCGGCCGCCTTGAGCGCCGAGCACTGCGCCGGCGTCATGGCCGTGGGGGATCGCAGGCCGTCGAAGAAGGACGCGTTGTAGCCGAGGTACTGCGAGGGTGCGCCGGTGTAGTTGTAGCGGCCGTATTGGACGTCGGCGTAGTGCTGGGGATTTTCCATTCCGTCCGTGATCAGGAAGACGAACGGCTTCGGCTTGATCGCGGCCGAGCCGTCGCCGTAGACCTGCACCGTGCCCTGCATTTGGGTGAAGATCGAGTTGGCATCGTAGGTGCTCGACCCGAGGTTGGTGCCGCCGCTGCCGGTGCCCGTCGAGGGATCGTTGCCGGTGGTGAGCTGGGACGAGCCGATGTCGAGGAGCTGGGTGAAGGCCGTCGGCGTCGAGCTGCCGCAGGTGGCCAGCGTCGACAGGCTGGCGGTGTTGGCGGTCAGGGCGGCCAGGGTGGTCATCCGGGTGATGAAGGGATAGAGGCCGATCCGGTACTGGTTGGGGACGGCCGGCGTCGACGCCTGGGTGATCAGGGAGCAGACGGCGGTGTTGACCGCCCCCGAGCGAAGCTGGATGCCGTAGAGCTGGGCCAGCGTGTAGCCGGTGTAGCCCGGAAAGTGGCAGGCGAATTGGCACCCCTGCTGGTAGACCGCATAGCTGTCGAAGTTGATGCCGGCAAGCTGCGTCTGGCCGGCCGCCGTCGAGGGCAGCCCCATCGATCCCGACACGTCGATGAGCAAGTAGAAGTCGAGGTAGCTGGGCAGGTCCGCCGAGGCGGCGGCGACGCCCGAAACGGCGAACTGCGGGACCCCGAACAGGCGACCGAAGTTGTTCTGGGTCGCCGTGGCATAGGTCACGGTCGCGGCAAAGGTCTGGTTGGTCCGGGTCAGGACGATCGTCGGCGTCGGGGTCTGCGCGAAGGCGATCGAACCGGCGTTGACGCTGAAGGCGCTGAGGGCGCGGCTGGTGCCGGCGGCGATGGCATCGCTCGTCGCGTTGTTGTCGCTCGGATTGGCGGCGATGTAGGCCTTCGCCGTTGCCACGGCGGCGAGCGCGGCCGTGTCGGCGGCGTTGTCGAGCTTGCTCTTGTCGGTGATCGCCACGCCGTAATCGAGTCCCAGGCCGACGAGGCCGATCATCGGAACGAGGCAGAGGGCGAACGTCATGCTGACGTTGCCGGCTTCACACGGCAGCAGCGGCCGGGCACGCAAGCGGCAGCGAGCGGACGTCAGTAGCCTGGGCATCTTATCGCGATCCCGTCGGTGTTGGTCGTGTCGTAGTTGATCAGGCTGGCGTAGCGCGGCTGCACGTAGACGGAGCGGGCGATGCGGATCGCCGGCAGGAATGCGTTGCCGAAGCTCGGATGAAAGGTGAACACCACGTCGATCACGACGAGCGATCCCGGACCGAACACGGCCTGCGGCAGCGTGGTCCGGCTCGGCACCGTGCCAGTGGAGGCGAGCTGCGGCACGCCGCAGGCCCGGTAGTTGCTGCCCACCGTTCCCGTGCTGGTCCAAACGACGCTGGCGAGGTAGCAGGCGCTCTGGTTCGATCCGCTGCAGCCGTTCGACACCTGCGTGAACTGGATGCCGGCGTAATCAATGGTGATGTCCTGCCACCACGCCAAGCTCTGGCGGGCGGCGTCCTGCATCAGGTAGGGAAAGACGACGAGGCCGGCATCGAAGCTGAAATGGATGTCGAGCTGGTTGACCGTGGCAACCGTCGAGCCGCTGGGTGGCGTGGCCTGCGAGATCATCTCGCTGATGGAGGCGGCGAGCAGCTCGACCTTCCGGACCGCCCGGACATAGGTCACCACCTGGAGGCCGAACAGCATCAGCACGGTCAGAACGGGAAAGACGGCCGCGAATTCCACCGCCGCCACGCCCCCGTCGGACCCAACGAAGCCGCGTCGGCGGGCATGGCACGGCATTGACGGAACGGGGGACGCCATCAGTACTGCTCGTTGCGGAAAGCGGCCGTGGCGACGATCAGGAAGGCGGGTGCGCCGTTGAAGGTCGCGCCGCCGCCGAACATCCTGGCGAACACGGCGGGCATGAACGTCACGGGGTAGACGAGCTGGAGATATTCATAACTCTGCCGCGAGCCGGGGCTGTAGGTGCTCGACGCATCGCTTAGGGCCGGCATCAGCAGCGCGGTCGCGGAACTGTTGACGAAGGCATAGTAGCCGGCCGGCTGCGCCGCTTCCGTCACCGTCTGCAGGTTGACGAAAACGTTGGAGCAGTTGATCGAGGATGTCAGGTAGGGACAGACAATCGTGGACTTGAAGGCGGCCTGCGCGACGCTGTTCTGCTGGACGTAGCCTGTCATCACCTGGCGGGCGGCCTTGCCGGCCGCGTAGTCCAGCGAAAAAGTCAGGTACATGATGAGCGACGCCGTCATGATGAACAAGATGGTGGCCAGCAACGCGAAGGCGACGAGGGCGAACTCGATGGACGTGGCTCCGCGCCTGTGCCGGAGAAAAGCGATCATCATCATGGATGCTAGCTAGGCCGGCAGATCTTAAGAGATGATGACTTCCCTATCGTCAGACGTTGCTTTGCGGTTGCGAATAGAGATACTCATTCGCCGCGGAAACCCCGCACTCACGCAGGGGGTGGTCAGGCCCGTCGCGTGCCGTCAGGCACCGACGGTGCCGAGCACGGCGCTGAAGGCGTTCGGGTCCGAGGATTGCCGCTCTTGCGCACGATCGCCGAAGGTTTTGAGGCGCACCGCCGCGGCGTGCGGGCGCGGGCCGAGCGGCGTCGCCGCCGCGTCGGATGGCCTCGGCGCAGAACCACGGGCAAGGCAGCCGGACAGGCCACCAGCAGTCGGCGGTGCTGCTCGACGACGGGCTTGCCCTCCGGCACCTCGATCTGCTCGTGCACGCCCGGCGTCAAAGCCGACCTACCTGCGTGTCGCCCGATGCCGACCTGGATGGCGGCGGCGGCGACAAAGGTTAGCCTCAAACGTCTGGTCGCTGGGCAAGCCGCCGGTTGCCGCTGAACCCGGGAAAGTGCGCTTGACCACCCCAACGCCGCTTGATGATCTCGAAGCGACCGCATGCGGGTTGCGCCATCCCCTCCGCGCGGAGCGGTCGATCGGTTTGATGGCCAGAGGTACGATGCAGGGAGCTGGAGATCGGAGCCCCCTTCGGCTTCCCCAACCTGGATCTGAATCGGCCATGTCTCACCATGGACGAATTCGAGCGGACCTGCCTGAGGTCGCCGTGTTCGTCACGCTGGAGCTCAGCAAGTCGTCGTGGCTCATTGCCGCGCAAGCCGAGCCGAGCGGCAAAACATCCTCTCGGCGGCTCAGCGGCGGTGACGTGGACGGCCTGCCCGCCCCGCTGCGCTGCCTGCAGGCTCGGGAGGAGCGCAGCTTCGGCCAGGAGGCGGAGATCATTCTTTAGCTACGAGGCGGGCTATGATGGCTTCCGGCTGCAGAGCCGGCTCTTGGCCGACGCGCTCACCTGCCACGGTTTCCGGCAGCCTGCAGGTGGACCGCCGGGCGCGACGGGCAAAGACCGACCGGCTCCATGCGGCGATGCTGTTGCGCACGGATGGCATGGTGCCGCGGCGATCACGGCGCGCGCCGCATGGTGCAGGTTTCCCCGGGTGGAACGCGAGGACGCGCGGCGCACCCATCGCGGGCGGCAGCGACTGATCGGCGAGCGGGTCCAGCACGTCAACCGGATCAAGGAGCTGCTCGCCACTCCAAGGCATCGACGTGGTCCGGCCGCTGCGACGCAACCGCTGGGAGCGCCTGAAGGAGGTGCGCACCGGCGATGGACGTGACCTGCCTCAGCGGCTTTGCCGCGAGATCGAATGCGAGCTCCGGCGTTTGGAGCACGTGCTGGATCAGATCGCGCCCGCCGAAGAGGAGCGGGACGCCGCTGTGGCGAACTCCGACGCCAGCGGCGACCGGCAGCGCGACCAGGGCACTTTCAGGCCGGCAACCCTCTCCCGCGCAAGTCGATGATCGAACCGGCCTGGCTGTGGCTGCGCGACCGGCCCGACAGCGGCCTCGCCCGCTGGTTCGTCGAACGGGTCGGCACCGGGCGCGTCCGCAAGAACACGGCGGTTGCCCTGGCGCGCAAGCTGCTGGTCGCCCTGTGACGCCACCTTGCCACGGGGCTGGTTCCGGAGGGCGAACGCGTGATAATGGTCCGGCATATCGAGGTTCGTCCGCCGGGCCGGTTGATGGCAGGCCGGGTGAGCGGGGCCAGCGCGTGACCGGAGCTCGACGGGATTTGCTGCCGTCGCCAAAGATGGGGCCTGCTTCCCTGAGCCGGTTCGCCTCGCATGAGGCATCTTGGTCAGGAACGCCTTGTTGCGCCGGAGACGAGTGGATCAGCGAGCCAGCGCTCGCGCGACGAAGACGGTTCTCCCCGCCCGCTTGAAATGTCTACGGTCGCCTCCTGCGGACATTCCTCAAACGAGTCGAGTACAAAACATTTAAAAGTCGTGGGCTGCTGCAGAATAAAGGCGGATGCCGCCACGATAGTTGACGCCGCGTCCAGGACGGCCCACGAAAATGGCTGCAAGGCGACTGCCTGGCGGCTCGACAGCAGCCCCAGAACATCGGACCTCCAATCGGGCCCGGCCCGATGCTCTAATCACCTACGTCGCATCGGATTTGACTAAAAGCTGCTGCGTACTTTTCCGGTCCGATGCTTGAAATGCGAAAAGTTGCTGGCTTGGCAAAGTCGTGTAGCGTAAAGGATCATGATAGCGCGATGGGGCGTCGCCAAGCGGTAAGGCAGCGGATTTTGATTCCGCCATACGGAGGTTCGAATCCTCCCGCCCCAGCCAGTTCCACGTAAGTCCTTGATCCTGCTATGCGGGCGCCCCAGCACTGGGGCGGTCCGGCTCGCGTGTGACACATCGCTGTGACACATGGCGTGCGTCGCCCCGCCCGCGGCACGGGGCGGCGACGCCGACGGGTGTCCTCCCATGCCGTCCATCCCGCACGTCGAGCGTCGCGGCGCCGTGTATTACTGGCGCCGCCGCCTGCCGGCCGGCGTCGTCAAAGATCCGACACGTTCGCACCTTGTTCTCAGCCTGGGCACGAAAGAGCCGGCGGTCGCCCGACGGCTCGCGGCGGTGCTGGACAGAGAAGTGGCTATGCTCGGCACCGCAGGAGAGGCAGGTCCCGATCACCGGCTGAGCGCCGAGCAGGTCAAGGGTATCTTCGCGATCGTCGCCAAGGACCATCTCGGCAAGCTACAGCGCGTCGCCATAGCCGACCGGCAGATGCCAGACTTCAAGATCGAGGAAAGCCGCCGCACCGATCAGACCATGGGTCATGTCTTCCGGTTGCTCGCGGCGGGCGGCGCACAGGCCAAGCTCACGGAGGCTACAAGGGCCGAGCTGCGCAAGGCCGGCCTCGACGAGCCGCAGGTCGCGATGACAGCGGTGATGCTCGACGCGCTTCGCCAAGAACTCGCCTCGTGGGCGCATCGGGCGAAGATCGAGGCCTTACTCGGGACCGTCGGCGGCGCGATCAGCCCGGTGAACCTCGGCATCGCCGAAACCATGATGTTCCGTGCCAAATCGGCCGCGCTGCTCGACGTGCGCGACAGGTGGGATGGCGTCTTCGCCGACGATACGGCGTTACTCCAAACGCTCACCCGCCAGCAGGCTACGGCTTTGCCGACGATCACAGACGTTCCGGATGCGCCCGCATCCGCACCGGTGACGGTGACGCCGACGTGCGCCGCGGCATCGGTGCCCTGTCCGCCTGCGGCAGCTGCAGACGCGGCCGGCCCACAGGTCGGCGACGACATCGTCAGCCATGCCAAAGGACTTGTCGGCGGCAAGCTGATGAATGTCGAAGAAAAGACGAAACGCCAGATTCTGGCGGCGGCCCGGTTCTTCGCCAAATATGTCGGCGAGGTGCACGGCGTCACCGGCCTGCGCGGCCTGCGGCAGGAGCACCTCGCCGGCTTCGTCCACCTCCTGCAGAACGAGGCCTACGTCCACCATGGCAAGAGCGAACACGACGAGCGCCGCACCATTGCGGAGCTGCGGGCTGCGTGGAAGACGAAGTCGGATGACCAGATCGGCGTCGACAAGCCGACCGCAAACCGCTGGACGCAGCAGCTCGCCCAGGTGCTCGCCGCGGCGCGGACCGCAGGTGTCAAGTTCGACCGCGAACTGACGTTCAAAGGGTTGGTCGTCAGCAAGTCGCGTCCCGAGCGGGCCCGCAAGGCGCGTCCGACGATGCGGACGGAGCAGAGCGAGGCGTTGTTCCGGCAGCCGCCGTTCACCGGGTGCAAGGACTGGAACGCGGTCTGCACGCCCGGCCCGTACGTGTTCCACTGCGCCCTGTATTTCGCCACCCTGCTGCTGCACTACGGTGGCGAGCGGCGGGAAGAGATCTGCGGCGCGCTGGTCACCGACGTCATCGTCATGCTGGGCGGCATCCCGCACATCCTGCTCCGGGATAATCAGTACCGGCGGCTGAAGAACGCGCAGAGCGAGCGCCCGGTCGCCATCCACCCCGAGCTGATCAGGCTGGGCTTCCTGGACTACGTCGCCGCCATCAAGGCGCTCGGCTACGAGCTGCTGTTCCCCGACCTGTACTCGCCGACGACGCAGTCGCTGCTGGGCGACCGCTACCACGACCAGCTCCGCCCCGTGCTCGATCAAGCGGGCATCACGGCGAAGGGCACGGGCAGCCACTCGGCCCGGCGCGGCTTCGGCAACAACCTGAAGCAGAAGGGCGTCGACGCGGAGAAGCGGGCGGAGCTGCTCGGCCACGGCGGCGACAGCGAGACCACGGAGCGCTACTGCGACGACTACGAGCTACAGGTTCTCTACGATGCCATCCTGAAGCTGCCGGTCGTCACGGAGCACCTGAAGCCCATGCCATTGCGGCTTGTGCCCTGGGTGGCGGCGAAGCACACCGCGCCATTCTCGCACCCGGGTCGCACGAAGGAGGCTAAGGCGCATCGGCGCAGCGGCAGATGATCCTGATCTCTGCTACTATGAAGTTTTCCAAATGGTCCGGACTTCCTCCAGCATTGTTGAACTTCTTATTGAAACTTTCGCATATAATAACGTCCTGGTGCATCAATGTGCACTACCGTAGTTATGATGGTCGAGCGTACTTAGAGGGACGAGCGCGCTTGAGAACTAAATGGCCATGGTCATTGACAAGGAAATTTTGTCATAAAGCGCGAGAGTAGCCGCGAGTCGAAGCATGTAGGCGCTGACCGGCTGACCCAACTCTGCACTAAGGGCTTTGCGCGCGCCTCGTATAGCCTGTGTCGTAAAAGGTGGGTCCTTGGTGCGGTTCAAAGCCTGCCATAGTTTTTTTACGTCTTGGGCGCTGCTACTTTCGAAGTGCATGTAGAAAGGCCGCCCACGATTGTCTTGTCGCGAGACAAGGATCTTAGCCTTTAGACTCGGTGCAGACCTGAGCGCGGCAGAAGCGGGAAGGATAATGTCCTCCGGAGTGAGGCCAGCGACTTCGATAGGGCGAGCGCCGCCAACCAAAAGGCGAAGAATAGTGCGGGTTCTCGGACCTTCGTCTGAGTTGACATCTATGCGATTGATTGCCCGCTCCACATCAGCCAGCTTCGGTATCAAATGCGTCCTCCAAGGTCGGCATTTCCGAAATGTAGTTACTCCTCGACTACTTCGAAATTAAGGCAAGCAAGCACAACGTCCTAATGGACTACCCCGTTTGACCGCACTCTCAATATGTGTGTCGATGAGGCAGTGAGTCGATGTCGATCAGAGGCAGTTTTCGTTGAGCACATGAAGGTATCCCGCCCCAAACCCCATCACACAGGGGCTTGCGCGGTTTCCGGGGTGGTGTTCCTACCGCCATTCCTACCAGAGTTCTCCACAGCCGATGCGCGCCGCCCGACAGGCTAGCGTCCCACGACGGCACCGTTCCAGATCCGCCGACCCGAGGCACATCTCCAGTTCTATCAGCATCAGCTTGGCAGGATCCCGTCGCCCTCATTGGCGCTCCCTGGTGCGGGGCAACGACGTAGATTGGCCGAAAGGAGAATGGCTGGTCTGGAGGGCGCCTTGTCACTGAACGGACATAGGCATCTCGGCAGCTTCCAAGCGATGCCGATCACCTTGCCTGATTGGTACTGCGTCCGGAAGCAGATGGGGTGGATGGCTCCCGCTCCCGGCGTTGCGGCGCCATGGTGGTGTTGTCGCGCAACCCTGAAGCATGGAGCCACCCCGATGGAGATCGCAACCGTTGGCCTGGACCTGGCCAAGAACGTCTTCCAGGTGCACGCTATCAGCGGCACGGGCGCCGTGGTCGTGCGGCGCTCGCTGCGGCGCGCTCAGGTCGTGCCGTTCTTCAGCAAGCTCCCGCCTTGCCTGGTCGGCATGGAAGCCTGCGGCACCAGCCACCACTGGGCGCGCGAGCTGGCCGGCCTCGGCCACGCGGTCCGGCTGATGTCGCCGGCCTACGTCAAGCCGTACGTGAAGCGGGACAAGAGCGACGCGGCCGACGCGGAGGCGATCTGCGAGGCGGTGACCCGGCCGACCATGCGCTTCGTGCCGGTCAAATCGGTCGAGCAGCAGGCCGCCCTGGCCCTGCACCGCACCCGTGGTCTGCTCGTGCGGCAGCGCACGCAGCTGGTCAACATGGTCCGCGGTCTGTTGGCCGAGCTCGGCATCGACATGCCGAAGGGCATCACGCACGCCCTGGCGTTCGCACGACGTGCGGCGGCCGGTGACGCGCCCGACGTGCCGGCCGTGGTCGCCAAGGTGATCGGCGCCCTGGCCGAGCAGGCCGTTGCCGTTCAGAATCGGATCCGGCAGCTGGAGCGCGACCTGCTGGCCTGGTACCGGGCCAGCGAGCTTGCCCGGCGCATCGCCACCGTGCCCGGCGTCGGCCTGCTCGGGGCCACGGCGATGGTGGCCACCGTTACCGATCCCTCGCAGTTCCGCTCCGGGCGGCAGTTCGCGGCGTGGCTGGGCCTGACGCCGCTGAATAAGGCCAGCGGCGGCAAGGAGCGGCTCGGGCGCATTTCGAAGATGGGCGACCAGGACCTGCGGCGGCTGCTGGTCACCGGCATGACCTCGCTTGTCCGGCGCAACAAGCACCATCCCGGCTCCGCCGACCCGCGCATCGACGCGCTGCTCGCCCGCAAGCCGTTGCGGCTCGCCACGGTGGCGATGGCCAACCGCACGGCCCGGGCGATCTGGGCCATCATGAGCCGCGGCGAGGTTTACCGGGCGCCGACACCCGGCATGGCGGTCTGAGATGGCGGCCTGACACGCGGCGGCCTGACCAGGAGTCCAACGATCAGCGCGGTAGCGCGCGAAGAGGTTGCGAGGACTTTTGTGTGTGCTGGCAAACCGGTCAGACCGGGAACGAGGACAACCCGCCGAATGTCGAGGCGTCACAGCCCGCGAAGCAGAATGGGACCTCGTTCGCGGACACCATCGCGGCCAGCGGTCGTGACCGCGCGAACAGGCCGGACACAAGACTGCACCCGACCAGCATGCCAGACCACCACAGACCCCTTGCAATGCGGGAGCCATCCACACAAGCCATTGCCATGGCGATCTGCTCGTAGCTTGTTCATGCGGCAGAAGCGGTGCGGTCAGGATTGGCGTGAATGTCGGATCACGAACGGGTCGACCTCGATCAGGTCGCGAGGCGCATCCTGCCGGCGCACATCGAGGACATCCGCATGCTGGTGACCGACATCCTCAGGACCTCGGCTACACCGCGTTCGGGGTGAGCGATAGCGCGGCCGGCCCGAAGGTGCTGCGGCCGGACGCGCGCGTCGACTTGCTAGTCACCGACGCCGGCCTACCCGGCGGAATGAACGGACGGCAGATGGCCGAAGCCGGCCGCGTCACCCGGCCCGACCTCAAGGTGCTGTTCATCACGGGTTATGCGGAGAACGCGGTTGTCGGCAACGATCACCTTGCTTCGGGATGGCGGTGCCAATCAAGCCCTTCTCGATCGAGACGATGGCCGCGCGCATCCGTTCAATGATTGAATCGGAGCAGGAGGCAAAGCGCCAACGCCCGGGCTGATGGACGTAGTCACGGTGTGCACTGGCTGTGCGAAACCAAGCTCTTGCAATTCGGAGGCGAGGGAGACAGATTTGCCACGACCACCCGCGTCGATGGCTCCATCCTTCAACGAACAATGACGCGGCACTTTTCCGGGTTCTGTCCTACTCCTACAGCTATCCTAGCGAACGCACGGAAGACGAGTGGGCATTCGTGGCGCCCTATCTCGCCCTGTCACCGGAAGAAGCCGGCCAGCGCCGCCACGAGTTGCGCGCGGTGCATGAGGCCCTCCGCTGGCTGATCCGCGCCGGCGCACCCTGACGTCTGCTGCCCGGCGGCCTGCCACCGTGGCACGCGGTCTGCGACCAAGTCCAGCGCTGGATCACGGCCGGCGTGTTTACGGCCAGGGTGGACGACCTGCGCAGCGTTCTGCGGCTGGCGCAAGGCCAAAGGCCTGCCCCGCGCGCGGCGGTGTTGGACGCCCGCACCCTGGAGAGCACGCCTGAAAGCGGCTGGCGCGCCGGCTATGACGGTTCCAAGCGAGGCAAAGGCTCCCAGGTGCACATGGCGGTGGACACGCTCGACCACCTACTCGCGCTGCACGGCATGCCTTGCATGTCACGCCGGCTATGGCCGATGACCGCGCCGAGGTGGCCGCCTCACCGCGCCTGCGGCATGAGATGGCGGCGCATAGCTTCCGCGAACATGATGGCCGGATCGATCGCATGGTACCGTTCGAGGGCCTGCAGGATCTCGCCCGTGTCAAGGTCGGAGGGCGTTCCTCATGCGTCTTGCAATTCGCTCGAAAGGGCACCAAATCTCCGCTTATCGCTCGCACACTGATTTGGGCGCGAGTGGCTGAGAGACCGCGATTGCGCTCTTGCCCCGAACGGGGCAGAGCTGTGGCTCAACTTAAGCAATCCGATGTCCGTAACGGCTTGTTGCGCGCGATGTCAGTCGATGACTTTGCGCTGCTCGCCCCGCACCTGCAACCGTTAACTACGCAGTTGCGCGAGGATCTCGTTACGGCGAACCAGCCGATCACCGAGTGTTACTTTCCCGAAATCGGCCTTGCCTCCGTTGTGGCCGGTCCCATCGGTCGGGAAATTGAGGTTGGCATGATCGGTCGGGAGGGACTGGTCGGTGCCACGCCGGTGCTCTTGAATAGCAATCGTACGCCGCAAACGATTTATATACAAATTAGCGGCGAGGTGCTCAGCATCGCCACGCCCGCGTTGCTCGACGCTGTCAAGCGGAGCCCAAGTCTGCAATGGCTGCTGCTATGCTACGTGCAAACGTTTCTGGTCCAGGTGACGCAGACCGCCTATGCACAGGCCACGCTCGGTTTGGAGAGCCGCTTGGCACGCTGGCTTCTGATGTGCCACGACCGCGTGGACGGTGATGAAGTTCTAGTCACGCACGAATTCCTCTCGGTCATGCTCGGTGTGCAGCGCGCCGGCGTCACGCTGGCTTTGCAGAACTTGGAGGGCGCAGGGCGCATCAAGAGCCGACGCAAGCGCGTCCAGATCCTTGATCGTGAGCGATTGGAGGCGTTGACAGACGGCATCTACGGCGTGCCCGAGGCGGAGTATCAGCGGCTGATCGGAAAGGCCTAAAGTAGATGGCTCGCTTCTTCTTCAGCGTACGCCACAGCCCGGGGCCTGAGCGGGTGGCGCATGACCCCGATGGTGATGGAAATCGCTGATACAGGACTGGTGCGCGAGCATGCGTTGCACGTAACGTGTCGTCTGTCCGCACTTTCACCGTCGCGATAACCGCGCTTAAGGTCCCGTTCAGACGAATGACCCGGCCTGCCGATCATTGTTGCTGCGGTCAATCGGCAAAGGCGATCGACTCTGCGTCGGGCATCCCGCTATCCATCGCCGCCCCTGCCTTTAGCCAGGGAGACTTTCTGCGTTTGCAACGCGGAGGTGCGGACGTTTTCGATCAGTAGCAGGTTCTGTTGCCGAAATCAGCAGCCCTGGTGTTTTCGCTGAGCTGTCGCTCGATCCAGATATTCGCATCATCCAGATCGGCAAAGATCGGCGGATCCATCGTCACGAGCCGACCGAAGCTGACTTCCAGGAACCACTTGCCGGCGTCATCTTCATGGTCATCTGACAGTTGCACCAGCACCGCCACAAGAGAGTCGTTGTAGAAGACCAGCAGCCCGTGAATGTCGCTGCTGTTCGTGGCGACCTGTACAGGCTGGAGGTGCAGGCTCATGCTGCGGCTTGGATGCCAAGATGCAGGTAGTTCGAACGAAAACTGGCCAGAGCTTGCAAGCGAGGCAGGTCCAGGATCGTCACGCGTCGGCTTGCTTGTGCGATGAGCTTCTGCTGCCTGAGTTCCCTGAGGCTGCGGTTCACATGCACGGTGGACAGGCCCATCGTGTCGGCGAGGTCCGACTGCGTCAACGGCAAGGCGTAGCTGTCTTCCGACACCAGTTCGACCACCTGAAGTCGCGCATGCAACTCGCAGAACAGATGCCCGAGGCGCTTGGTGGATGAGCGCCGGCCGATGTTGATGAGCCATTCGCGCGCGGTACCCTCGTCGGCAAGGGTCGTAAGCTGCCGTGCACGGGCGAGGGCGGGATATCGCATCAGATCCTGGAACGTGTCAGGTGCCATCCGCGCTACTTGGCAGGGTGACAGCGTGCCTATGCTGTGATCCATGTGGGACAAGGGCACCACGTCGAGGTCGCAGAAGTCGCCGGGCAGGAGGTAGGCCATGATGCCGCGTAAACCATTCGGCTCAAGTTTGTAGCGGCAGGCGATTCCCGTCAGAATTAGAAACACATCCTTCGGAATGTCGTTTTCCCTGATGAGAGCGGTGCCGGCAGGTACGTTGAGTAATTTGGCCTTGATCCCGCGCAGCGCGGTTTTTGCCCCATCCGACAAGGGTCCGAAACCTTCGAACTTGCGCACGAGCGGCTCGAAGGTGGTCGATACGACGTTGGTCAAAGCCGCACTTCTGCTGTTTCGGCGTGGATGGTGAGGCTGCATCCCGTGCCGATCGCGCCGAGGCGGAATGTGCGTCGCTTGCGGTCGTCGCACCGATGCGTCACCGATTGCCGACTTGGAAAGAGGCTCATTCGCGCCCTTGACCCTATCACTATTTTTCTTGGTCGATGTCTCCGGATGTAGGGTGGAAAATGAGGTCGCGACGGAAACGTCCGCTTCCTCGGCGGACATAAACCAAAGTTACATTTGGCGGAAGTGACCCAGCGCTACGGTGTGGTAGCGCACACATCGGGATGCGGTGATCAACGCACCTGCGTCCTGCTCATCGCTCGCCGCCCCGCCCCTATTCATATACCGGGCAGTTCAGACCCTTCATTGTCAAGCGCGACGTCTTTGCTGTACATATCGAAGAAGTAGCGAAGCACTGCGTCCCTTCACGGCGTCGTAGGCGGCTTCCAACCGTACCGCCGAGAAATCAAGCAGGCTGATTACGACCGCCATCGTCCGTCGCTCGACGCAACAAAGCGGCTTGGTAAGTTTGCTACTCAAGGCCGCGAAGTGGCAATGCGGAATCAACGTCCGGGGCGCGATCCCAGCCACGTTCTTGCGGAGAACGGCACCAGCGGCTTTGGGCTGCTGCGCAGCCGTACTCGATCGAGCAGCTGTCGCGCGTGCTTCGTTAGGTCGTGACGTGGCAGTGACGGCAACGCTTGATGGTCGTCAGTTAAGACTTCGCTGCACGGTGGCGTGATCGATGACAGGCATCGAGGTGCGACGCTGTTCCCCTGAAACAGGGCATTATCGCATTTTCGACGGTTCCACATCGGTTCTGCGCGACCGATGCTAGGCCAGGATCATCTCCTTGATGCGCGCCGCGAGCGCTTCCATGGCGAACGGCTTGGTCATGATCTGCATGCCGGGATCGAGGTGACCGTTGCTCACCACGGCGTTCTCGGCGTAGCCGGTGATGAACAGCACCTTCAACGCCGACCGGGCAATGCGGGCCGCATCCGCCATTTGTCGGCCATTCATGCCGCCGGGCAGGCCGACGTCGGTGACGAGCAGGTCGATGCGCACGTCGGATTGCAGGACCTTCAGCCCGGCGAGGCTGTCGGCCGCCTCGATCGCGGTATAGCCGAGCTCCTCGAGAACATCGGTGACCAGCATGCGCACGGTCGGTTCGTCGTCGACCACCAGCACCGTCTCGCCCTGGGCGGCGCGCGCCAGCTTCGCGCAACCGAGGGCGGCAGCGTCGTCGGCGAGGGCACCGAGATGGCGCGGCAGGTAGATACAGACCGTGGTGCCCTGGCCGACCTCGGAATAGATTCGCACCTGCCCGCCGGACTGCTTGGCGAAGCCGTAGATCATCGACAGGCCGAGGCCGGTCCCCTCGCCGATCGGCTTCGTGGTGAAGAACGGCTCGAACACACGGGCGATCACATCGGGCGGCATGCCGCTCCCGTTGTCGGTCACGCACAGGGAGAGGTACTGCCCCGGCGGCATGTCGTGGAGACGCGCCGCGTGGTCATCGAGCCACTTGTTGGCGGTCTCGATCGTGATCCGTCCGCCGTCCGGCATGGCGTCGCGGGCGTTGATGCACAGGTTCAGCAACGCGTTCTCGAGTTGCGGTGGATCGACCAGCGTGGTCCACAACCCCGACGAACCGACAGCCTCGATGGCGATGGTCGGCCCTACCGTGCGTCGGATCAGCTCCTCCATCCCGGTGACAAGCCGGTTCACGTCCGTTGTCTTGGGGTCGAGGGTCTGCCGGCGCGAGAAGGCGAGCAGGCGGTGGGTCAGCGCGGCCGCCCGCCGCGACGCGCCCTGAGCGGCGATCATGTAGCGATCGACATCCTTGAGCCGGCCCTGGGTGATGCGCACCTGCATCAGCTCCAGCGCACCGGAAATGCCGGCGAGCAGGTTGTTGAAGTCGTGCGCCAGCCCGCCGGTCAGCTGGCCGACCGCCTCCATCTTCTGCGACTGGCGGAGCGCGTCCTGCAGCTGCAACAGCTCCGACGCCGCCTCCTTATCGGCGGTGACGTCGCGAGCGGTGCAATAGATCCTGCCGCACTCGGGGATTGCCACCCAAGACAGCCAACGAAAGCTCCCGTTCCTGTGGCGGTAACGGTTCTCGTAGCGCAGGACGGGGCATCCCGAAGCCATCGTGGTCTCGTAAACCTCACGGGTCCCCTCGACGTCATCGGGATGAAGCAAATCGAGGAACGGCACGCTGGCGATCTCGTCGTGCGTCCAGCCCAGCACTCTTTTCCAGGCAGGATTGGTCCGCTCGAAGAAGCCCTGCTGGTTCAAGACACAATGAATGTCGGGGTTGAGCTCCCATGTTCTGGCGGGGGCCTGCCGCTCTTCCAGGGCCCTGAGCGTGCGCAGCCGCTCCACGGCGTTCCACGTCACCTCGGCGACCTCGCGAGCCAGGCTGACCTCGTCCGTCGACCAGCGTCGCGGTTCCACCTGGCTGACGAAGAAGCCTTGCAAGCACCGCTTTTCTCTCGTCACCGCGATGCCGATGTTCGCCGCGATGCCGAGAACGCCCAAGAACGCGGGATCAGGGGGCTCATCGGCAAGATCGGAGAAGATGTAGGCGCTGCCGACCTCGAACATGTCGCGCGTCTTGCGGCCGATGGCGGCGACGGGGAAGGTGGCGGCGATCGCGGCGAGGCGCTCCGTGGCCCACTGTGCGGGGAAGGACAGGATTCCGGCATCGTCGATTTCGCAGAAGCTGGTGCGGTCCGCGCCGAGGAAGGTGCCGATCGCTGCCGCAGCCGCCGTCATGACGGCACCCTCGTCCGTCGCCTGCCGCTGATCCCACATGAGATCGAACATCAGCTTCTGCCGGCGCTGCGACTGTTGCAGGGCGTCTTCCGCCAGGACGCGTTGCGCTTCGATCCGCTTGCGCTCTGCGATTTCGGCCTGCAACTCTTCGACGCGCCGGGTGAGCGACGTCGTCAGCAGGGCGCGGTGGTCCTGTTCGAAGGTCGCGGGAGGACCGCCGATCTCCGAGAGACGCGCCGTGCCCAGGGCGGCATCGATGATGCCGAGGATGACGCGTGGATCGGCCGGCTTCTGCAGGAACTGGATGACTCCCACGGAGTGGGCCAGCGTGCGCGCGGTCTCATCCTCGTAGGCGGCCGTGTAGAAGATGACGGGCGTGGAGGCGACGCGCGGATCTTCCCGCATCTGCCGTACGAGCTCGTAGCCATCGACCTTCGGCATCAGTACATCGGAGACGACGAGATCAGGCGTTACGTCCTGGATGACGCGGAGCGCCTGCTCGCCGTTGACCGCCACGGTGACGCTGTGACCGCGGTAGCCGAGCAGCGTGGTCAGGAAGTCCCGTCCATCGCGATGGTCGTCGACGACCAGGATGTTCGCCATCAGCTGCGCTTTCGGCGGAGGGACGAGGTCAACGCTGAAGCGCCTGTGGCTCGACGGGCCGCTGCTGACGGACGCCGCGCTGCTCCGGTGCGAGATAGCGATCGAGTTCGTCGATGAGACCCTGAGGTTCGATCGGCTTGGGAATGTAGCCGTCGAAGCCCGCCTCGATGATGCGGCTGCGGTCGCCGACCATCGCGAGGGCGGTGACCGCGATCAGCGGGATGTGCCGAAGCTCCTTGTCGGCCTTCAACAGGCGCACGATGTCGAAGCCGCTGATGTCGGGGAGTTCGATGTCGCAAAGGATCAGCGCGAAACGATCGCCCCGGGCTTGCCGGACGCCGTCCGAGCCGGTGTTGCTGTAGGCGATCTGATGCCCGAACCTCGTCAGGAGGTAGACGACGAGTTCGAGGTTCGTCGGATTGTCCTCGATGATGAGGATCCGTGCCGGCATGGCCATCAGGCCTGTAGCTGGACGGAGAAGCGACTGCCTTTGCCGTAGGTGCTTTGGAAGTCGATCTCGCCGTTCAGCAACTGCGCGAGCTTCCGGCTGAGGTGGAGGCCGAGACCCGTACCCTCATGCCCCTCCGCGCCGGCGCCGACGCGCTTGAACGCGTCGAACAACTGCTTCTGGTCATCCTCCTGTATGCCGATCCCGGTGTCGACGACATCGACCACGATCAGACCCGCGCTGGGCTGATGCAGGGTGATCGATACCTGCCCGGTGTCCGTGAACTTGATGGCGTTGTTGGTCAGGTTGAGAACGATCTGGGTCAGGGCGCGTCGATCGGTCTGCACGATCACGGCCCTCTGCGGCACTTTGGAGAGCAGCTTCAGCCCCTTGGCTTCCGCGACGATCTTCTGCGAGGCGACCACCTCGTCGAGCACCTGCTTGCAGTCGACCGCCTCGAAGGTGATCTGGACGTTCCCGGACTCGACCTTGGCGAGGTCGAGCAGGTCGTTGATGAGCGACAGCAGATGACGGCCGCTGGACTGGATCGTCGAGAGTTGCTTCTCCTGGTCGACGGTGAGGTCGCCGGGCAGCCGCATCAGCATCGTCCCGGTGTAGCCGATGATCGCGTTCAACGGCGTTCGAAGCTCGTGCGACATGCTGGCCAGAAAGCGGTCCTTGGCCTGGTTGGCACTGCCGAGCTCCAGGTTCTTGTCCTGCAGCGTCGTCTCGAACTGCTTGCGTTCGGTGACGTCGCGGGCGGCGGCGAACACGCCCTGCAGCTTGCCGTCGCGGTCGTTGAAGGTGGTGGCGTTGTAGGACACCACCGTCTCGACCTTGGCTTTGCTGGACGCCGTCAGCTCGTAGTTGGTGACCTTGCCCTCGCGCAGCACTTGCCGGATGCCGTCCTCGGCACGGGCCGGGTCGGTGAAGTAGGTCTTGAACGGCGAACCGATCAGCTCGTCGCGGCCCGTTCCGGTGAGGGCCTCCATCTGCTGGTTGACGTCGGTGATGATGCCGAGCGGATCGGTCGTCATCAGGGCGTCGATGTTCGACTCGATCAGCGAGCGCGAATAGAACTGCTGGTCGCGAAGCTGCTGTTCCAGCGTCTTCTGCTCGGTAATGTCGCGCGCCGCGGCGAGGATGCCCAGCGGCTTGCCGGTGACGTCGGTGAACACGCCGGCGTTGAAGCTCACGGTGATGCGGCGGCCATAACGCGTGATCAAGGTCAGCTCGTAGCCGATCACGCGCCCCTCGCGGAGCGTCTGCTGGACGCCGGTCGCGGCGAGCACGTTGTCGGTGAAGTACGTCTCGAAGCGCGAGTTGATGAGGTGCTTGCGGGAATAGCCGCTCAGCCGGGTCGCTTCCGCATTGACGTCGGTGATCACGCCATCGGGGGCGATCGCGAACAGAGCATCGGCCGAGGCCTCGATCAACGACCGATTGTAGGCCTGCTGCTCGGCGAGCTGGCTTTGCAGTCTCGCCTGTTCCGAGATGTCGCGCGCCGAGGCGAAGATGCCCTGCAGCGCTTCATCCGCGCCACGGAAGATCGAGGCGTTGAACGACACAGTCGCCTTGCGCCTGGTTTTCGTCCACAGCGTCAGCTCGTAGTTGGTGACGACACCTTCCGCCAAGGTGCGCTTGACGCCGAGATCGGCTCGGTCGGGGTCGGTGAAGTAGCGTTTGAAGACAGAGCCGATGAGTTCGCCGCGGTCGTAGCCCGTCATGCGGCACATCTGCTCGTTGACGTCGGTGCAGAAGCCTTCGGGATCGACCGTGATCAGTCCATCGACCGAGGACTCGATCAAGCCGCGAAGGTAGGTCTGCTGCTCGCGGAGCTGTTCTTCCAGCCGCACCCGGTCGGTGATGTCGCGGGCGGAGGCGAAGATGCCGCGCACCGCGCCGGTCTGGTCCTTGAACACGGACGCATTGAACGACACGTGCAGGATGCGGCGGCCCCGCGCGATCAGGGTCAGCGCGTACTCGGTCACCAGGCCGTCGTTGAAGGTCTGCTGAACGCCCTCGCGAGCGCGTTTCGGATTCGTGAAGTACTCCGCGAACGGCGAGCCGATCAGCTCCGTCCGGCCGTAGCCCGTCATCTGGCACATGCGATCGTTGACGTCGCTGATGATGCCGGCCGCATCCACAGTGATCAGCCCGTCGACCGAGGCCTCGATCAGACCGCGGTTGTAGGACTGGCTTTCGCGCAGCTGCTCTTCGAGCGCCTTCTGTTCGGTGATGTCGCGCGCCGCCGCGAACACGCCCTGCAGCGTGCCGCCGGCTTCGGCGAAGGTCACCGCGTTGTACGACACCACGGTCTCGAGGTCGGCCGCGTTGCGCGCCGTCAGTTCGTAGTTGGTGACCTTGCCGGACCGCAGCACCATGCGGATGCCTTCCTCGGCCTTCGTCGGCTCGGTGAAGTAGGTCTTGAACGGCGAGCCGATCAGCTCGTCGCGGGTCACGCCGGTGAGCCGCTCCATCTGCTGGTTGACGTCGGTGATGATGCCGAGCGGGTCGGTCGTCATCAGCGCATCGATGTTCGATTCGATCAGCGAGCGCGTGTAGGTCTGCGAGTTCTGGAGCTGCGCCTCCAGGACCTGCTGGGCCGTGATGTCGCGCGCCGACGCGAAGATGCCGCGGACCCGGTTCGACGCGTCGCGGAACACCGCCGCGTTGAACGAAACAGGGATCTTCGTCGCTTCGGCCGAACGCATGGTGAGGACGTAGTTGGTGACCGCGCCTTCCTTGTAGGTGAGGGTCACGCCCTCGGCGGCGCGGGCGCTTTCCGTGAAGTAGTCCGGGAACATCGAGCCGATGAGCTGGCTGCGCGAGCGCCCGGCCATCCGGCAGAAGGTTTCGTTGACGTCGGTGATGAGCATGGTCTCGTCCACCGTCACCAGGCCGTCGACGGAGGCTTCGATCAGGCCGCGGTTGTAGGCCTGCTCTTCGGCGAGTTCGGTCTGCAGGCGGGCCTGGTCGGTGATGTCGCGCGCCGACGCGAAGATGCCGCGCACGGCCCCTTCCGGTCCCCGGAAGATGGCCGCGTTGAACGACACCAGGCTTTCGCGGCTGTCCTGCGCCTTGAGAGTGAGCTCGTAGTTGGTGACCGCACCCTTGTCCAAGGTGAGCCGCACGCCCTCGGCGGCGCGCTTGGGCTCGGTGAAATAGCGCGGGAACGGCGACCCGATGAGCTCGCGACGGGTGAAGCCCGACATCCGGCACATCGTCTCGTTGACGTCGGTGATGTTGAGGATCGGGTCCACGGTGATGAGGCCGTCGAGCGAGGCTTCGATCAGGCCGCGATTGTAGGCCCGCTCTTCGGCGAGCTGGCTTTGCAGCTGAGCCTGCTCGGTGATGTCGCGCGCCGAGGCGAAGATGCCCTTGATGGCGCCGAACGGGTCGCGGAACACGGTGGCGTTGAACGACACGCCGCGTTGCCGCTTGTCGAGGGTGACCAGGGTGAGCACGTAGTCGGTGACCGTGCCCTTCTCGAAGGTCTCGTTGACGCCCTTGGTGGCGTCCTCCGGATCCGAGAAGTAGTCGGCGAAGGGCGTGCCGATCAGTTCCTCGCGGGGGTAACCGGAGATGCGCGCCATCTGCTCGTTGATGTCGGTGATGTTGCCTTCGGGATCCACGGTGATGAGGCCGTCGAGCGAGGCCTCGATCAGGCCGCGGTTGTAGGCTTCGGAGTCGCGAAGCTGCTGTTCGAGCTTCTTCTGCTCGGTGATGTCGCGCGCGGCGGCGAAGACACCCTGCAGCTTGTTGTCGGAATCGAGAAAGGTCGAGGCGTTGTAGGAGACGACGGTCATGCGACCGTCCTTGGAGAGCGCCGTCAGCTCGTAGTTGGTGACGCGGCCCTCGCGCAGCACGGCGCGGATGCCCTGCTCGGCGCGATTGGGATCGGTGAAGAAGGTCTTGAACGGCGTTCCCGTCAGCTCCGCGCGGGAATAGCCGGTCAGCGCTTCCATTTGCGTGTTGACGTCGGTAATGACGCCCACCGTATCCGTCGTCATCAGCGCGTCGATGTTGGATTCGACGAGCGACCGGGTGTAGAACTGGACCGACTGCTTCAGACGCCGATCGGCGGTCGAGCTGGTGACATCCTCGACGACGAAGAGAAGGCCGGTGGTGGCCCTCCGCTCGCGCCGCGGGGTGATCCTGACATGCAGCGTCCGGGCGGAACCGGCGATGGTCGCCTCGATCTCGCCGGCCCAGCGTCCGCCGGCACAGGCGGTGCGTATGCCGTTTTCGATGTCCGGCAACGCCACGCGGTTCGGCGAGAGCAGGGAACGCGCATCGGTGCCGATCGCATGCCTGCTGCTTTCCTTGAAGAGCGCGGTCGCGCCGGCGTTCCAGAACACGATCCTGCCCTGCAGGTCGGTTCCGATCATCGCGAGGTCGTCGGCGGCTTCGAGCAGGCTCAACGCCAAGCCGGGATCGACCACATCACCGGCGAGGCCGCTGGGACGGACGTCAGTGTTCATCACGCCATCCGCCACTGCCGGCATCGAATTGCGCCGGTATTCTTCTGAATGACGCCCATACCGCACGGCCGGCGCGCAATTGCAATGTGGATGTCGGGCAGATTCGAGCGGCGGAACAAACGATCATTAACATTTGTTACTGGTTGGAGATCAGCGTCGAAGGCAGCATTTCACGTCACCAGACGCGACATCTCTGACATGGCCGGGGTCTTGTCTTTGTCGGCGCTGCAGCCCACGTCGAGGTCTGCGTCGATCGGCACGGAATGGAGCGTCCGTAGCGCTGCCCGCTGATTAGGCTATGGGAGATCTGCGGCGCCGATCGGCGTTGAACCCGGTAGCGATCTTCACCGGCGAGCTGCTGCAGTAGAGGTCCGCTATGAAACGACGAGGTTGAGGTCAGGGACGGCAATGATGGGCGCACTACCGTCCGCCCGCTCTTCGGCGGGGCTGGCCGAAATCGGTTAAATTGGTTCCAGGCGTTCGGCGCGGGAGGCAATATCAACGCCTTAAGCAAGACTTGGCCGTTCGGTCGGGCAGAAGCGCTTGACGAGTGACGCGCAAAAGCCTTCCGCGGCGCTCCCTACACCGACTTGGTTTCGCCACCGTCCACGCGCGGCGCCGTGCCGGTAATCCATCGGCTCGTGGGAGCAGGAAGGAAGGCGATCGCGTGGGCGATCTCCTCGGGCTTGCCGAAGCGAGCAATGCCACTCTCGGCGGCGAACGTTCCGGCGGCCACATCCGAGGCGAGCCCGTAACTCTCGGCGTAGCGCGCGAGCATGGCGTGCCTACGGCCGGTCAACACCGGCCCGGGCAGAATGCTGTTGACCTGCACGCCCTCCGTCAAGCCCCGCTCGGCGAACATCTTGGCAAGCGCGACGATGGCAGCGTTGATCGCACCCACCGCGGCGAAGGCCGGCTTGGGCACGATCGCAGAGGTGCCGGAGGTGAGAACGACGGAACCGCCGCTCGTCTTCAGCGCCGCCCAGCAAGCGAGCGTCAGCCGACGCGCCGCGTGGAACTTGAGGGACAGGCCGTCCTCCCAGTCGGCATCGGTCAGTTGAAACAGGTCCGCCTGCGGCACCGCACCGGCAATGTTGACCAGCGCGTCGAGCTGGCCAGCGGCGTACATCGCCTCAGTGCACACCTGCGATGCCGCCGCCGGATCCC
>CAXTMA010000022.1:0-13057 GCA_964245015.1 uncultured Beijerinckiaceae bacterium
ATGCCGCAGGTTTGGATCGCAAAACCGCGGGGCACTTTTGCGAAACCTGCTTAGAACTCGATGCCCTGCTGCGCCTTCACGCCGGCAGCGAAATGGTGCTTGGCCAGCGTCATCTCCGTGACGAGGTCGGCCGCCTCCAGCAGCGCCGGCTTGGCGTTGCGCCCGGTGCAGACGATGTGCAGGTCCGGCCGCCGCGCCGCGCAGCGGGCCACCACCGCATCAAGGGCGAGGTAGTCGTAGCGCAGCGCGATGTTGATCTCGTCGAGCACGAGCAGGCGGATCGCGGGATCATCCATCAGTTCCTGCGCCTGCACCCAGGCGCGCTGCGCGGCGGCGACGTCGCGAGCTCGGTCCTGCGTTTCCCAGGTGAAGCCTTCGCCCATGGTGTGCCAGGAGACGAGATCCTCGAAGCGGGCGAGCGCCCGGCGTTCGCCGGTGTCCCAGGCCCCTTTGATGAATTGCACGACTCCGACCCGCCAGCCGTAGCCCAGCGCCCGCAGCAGCAAGCCCATCGCCGCCGTGGTCTTGCCCTTGCCCGGCCCGGTGTGGACGATGAGCAGGCCCTTGGCTTCGATCGTCTTGGACGCGACCTCGGCATCCTGCACGGCCTTGCGGGCCGCCATCTTGGCGCGATGGCGATCGTCCGCCCCGTCTGCCGACTCCGCCACCGCAATCCCTTTCGTCCCGCCAGGTCCCGGCGGCGAGGAGGCGCGACGCGCGACGCTTGTCAAGCCGTCCGCTCCCGGCGTCCTTTGAAGCTTGATCGTCCCGGCCGTTCGCCTTGATGGGGCGGATTGCCGGCCGCGTCGCCCGGTCGATCGGCTGGACCCGGCGGCTCATCGCCGTTGCGGCCGGGGCGGTTGGCGCCCTTGCCCTGGCGCCGCTGAACGTCGAGCCGGCGATGGTCGTCCCGATGGTCGCGGCCGTTTGGCTGCTCGATGGCAGATCGGCCGGCCCGGTACGGTGGCTGGGCGTGTTCGGCGATGGCTGGTGGCTCGGCTTCGGCTATCACGTCGCCGGCTTCTGGTGGCTCGGCGCGGCGTTTCTGATCGATCCCGACTTCACCTGGGCGCTGCCGTTCGGGGTGCTCGGCGTTCCCGCGCTGCTGTCGTTGTTCTCGGGCGTCGGCTTCCTCGTCGCCCGCCTCGTCTGGCGGCGGGGAGCCGGGCGCATCGCCGCCCTGGCGGTCGGGCTCACGATCGGCGAATGGCTGCGCGGCCGCTACCTTTTCACCGGCTTTCCCTGGAACAGCTTCGGCATGGCGCTGGGCGACAATCTCGTCACCGCGCAAACCGCGGCGCTGGTCGGCCTCGACGGCCTCACCTTTCTCGCCGTGCTGATCCTGGCCGCGCCGGCGACGCTGGCCGACGGCGGCCCGCTCAACCGTCGCCTGGCGCCGACGCTGTGCGCGGTTGCGGCAACGCTGGCGATGGTCGGCTACGGCTCGGCGCGTCTTGCCCGGCCGGCACCGCAACCGGTCGCGGGCGTGGTGGTACGCATCATGCAGCCGGGCCTGCGTCCCGACCTCAACTTCTCCTACGAGAACAGGCACGAGATCGTGTCGCACTATCTCGCCCTGTCGCAGGAAGACGACGAAGCCAAGCGCATCCGTCTCGCCGACGTCAGCCTGCTGGTCTGGCCGGAATCGGCGTTCCCCTTCATCCTGACGCGGGATCCCCAGGAGCTCGCCCGCATCGGCGATATTCTGCCGGCCGGAACGACGCTCGTCACCGGCGCCGCCCGCGAGGTCGATCTGCCGGCGGGCGATGGCCGCCCGGCTCACAGCGAGTACTTCAACGCCGTCGAGATGATCGCCGCCGGCGGCCGGCTCATCGGCAGCTACGACAAGGTCCACCTCGTGCCCTTCGGCGAATATCTGCCGCTGGATGGGCTGTTGCGCCGGCTCGGCCTGCGCAACTTCGTGTCGGTACCGGGCGGTTTCGACCGGGGCGGGGCGCGCCTGCCCTTCGCGGTGCCGGGGCTGCCGGCGGCCGCGCCGCTGATCTGCTACGAGGCGATCTTTCCCGGAGAGGTCGGCGTCGAGGGCGACGGCGGACCGGCCAAACGCCCGGGTTATCTCCTCAACGTCACCAACGACGGCTGGTTCGGGGTGACCAGCGGCCCGTCCCAGCACTTCGCCCAGGCGCGGCTGCGCACCATTGAGGAAGGGCTGCCGATGGTGCGCGGCGCGGCGACCGGGATCTCGGCCGTGCTCGATGCCTACGGCCGAACCCTGGCCTCGCTGCCGCTGGGCGCCGAAGGCATCCTCGACGCCGGCCTGCCGGGATCGATTGACGCGCCGCCCTTCACCCGCCTCGGCAACTGGCCTCTGCTGGCGGCCGGGGCGGCAATCCTCCTCGCCCTCGCGTTGCTGCGTTCGCGCGAGCATTAACGCTCAAGATAGATTCCCCACAAAACATAGCGGTTTAACGGTTGCATTCTGCAGGATTTCTCATTTGAAGGACAAATATCCCGCTCGTGAGATATCCGCTGAACTGGAGGTGAGATACGTGAAGAAAGCGCCCAATCCCATTGACAAGCATGTGGGGAGCCGGGTGCGTATGCGTCGCATCCTCTTGGGAATGAGCCAGGAAAAACTTGGCGAAGCGCTGAACCTGACGTTCCAGCAGGTTCAGAAATACGAGAAGGGCACCAACCGCATCGGGGCGAGCCGTCTTCAGCAGATCGCGAAGGCGCTCGATGTGACCCCCGGGTATTTCTTCGATGGCGCGCCGGCCTTCGAGGAGAACAGCGCCCCGATGAACGGCGTCGCCGAGGCTGGATCAAGCTATGTCGTAGATTTCCTGTCCACCGCCGAAGGGCTCCTGTTGAACCGAGCCTTTGTGCGCATCCGCAATGCCAAACTGCGCAAGCGTATCGTGGATCTGGTCTCGACGATGGCCGACGACGACCAGGCAACGCCGGACCTGCCGACGGCGGGTTGAAGTCGCGGCCGCCCGCCGTTCATCCCGCGAACGCAGGAGCGTCGAACTCGTCGGCTGGCGCCATCGAACTCCGGCGGCTCGCAGCACGGTTTCCCCTCCGCCGCGTTTGGTCTAATGACGCGGCCAACCGCCCCGAAATGCGGGGCCTGATGCCTTCCCGGCTCGCACCGACGGCTGCGCATCGGGCGGGTGGCACGCCCATTGCCGGGAGGCTTGGTCTTGTTCGCGACGGATACGGCGGATCTGAACGAACTGCTCGTTGCGGTCGCCGCGAAGGACGTCGACGCCTTCCGCCGCCTGTACGATCTGACCGCACCGAAACTCCTTGGCACCGTTCTCCGTATGATGAAGAGCCGGCCTGCTGCCGAGGAGGTGCTTCAAGACGTGTTTCTTCGCATCTGGCAGAACGCAGGAAGCTTTTCGCCGCAGTCGGGACCCGCCCGGACCTGGATGAACGCCATCGCCCGCAACCGCGCCATCGACGTGCTGCGCCTCAGGGGAGCGATGAACGTGTCCGACGTGAGCGAGAGCGTGGATTGGTTCGAGCGGATCGCGGAGGACCGCGATCGCGAGAACGATATGGTCAGCGCCGCCAGCCTCCGGCGCTGCCTCGGGGCGCTCGACCCGCAGGCTCGCAACTGCGTCCTCCTCGCCTACTACGAAGGTTTCTCGCGCGAGGAAATCGCCCAGCGCTTCGACCGGCCGGTCAACACCATCAAGACGTGGCTGCACCGCTCGCTCGCGACGCTACGCGCCTGCCTCGACGGGGACGGCGCATGAACGGTGCCGCGGGGGACGATCTGCACGCGCTGGCCGGCGAATACGTGATCGGCACCTTGGACGCGACCGAGCGGATGGCCTTCGCCGAAAGCCTGCAGCAGGATCCCGACGCGCGGCGGGCTGTCGGCGAATGGGAATGGCGCTTCGCCGCGCTTGCGGCCTTCGGCGACGAGGTCGCGCCCGCGCCGCTGACGTGGAACCGCATCGCCGCGAGCCTGCCATCCGAGCGCACACCCACCCAGGTCGCGCCAGGGGCGGATGCGGATCGGGTCGACAGGGGAGGCGATCTCCTCCGCGCCGCGCTGGCCTCGCGCACGCGCTGGCGGGCGGCGACCTTCGCCTCCGGTTCGCTGGCGGCAGCCCTGCTCGTCGGCGTGCTGATCCTCGACCGGCGGCCCATAGCCGGCGAGCATCGCTTCCTGGTGGCGGCGGTGAACCGCGACGGCGATAGGCCGGCCCTGTTGATCCGCGTCGATCTCGCCGCGCGTCGGGTGGTGGTTCGCCCTGTGGCGGCCGTTGCCCCGGCCGGCCGCAGCCTGGAGCTTTGGGCCGTCAACGCCAACACGGCGCCACGCTCATTAGGTCTCGTTCCCGCAACGCCGGCGGACTATGCCATGCCGGCCGACGCCGGCGCCAACACCAGCTTCGCTGTGTCCGTGGAGCCGGTGGGTGGATCGAAGACCGGCGGACCAACCGGACCCGTGATCTATGCCGGCCAGCTCATCGAAGAATGAGCGGCGTTCGGTCGGACTTGCGGCAACCGGCTGCGCGGGCGACACAGGGCCGTCCACAGCTCGGACGATGCCGTCAGCTCAAGTGATTCCGTGCCAGCTGCAAGCGAACGCGCGACCGCCAATCTCGTCGAAACAACCGTCGGCGAACTCTCAAACGCCCTGAAGCGGGCGATCGAGGACCGCTTCGGCTTGGTGCGGGTGCGCGGCGAGATCTCGAATTACCGCGGGCCCCATTCGTCGGGACACGCCTATTTCTCGCTGAAGGACGAAACGGCGCGGATTGACGCCGTGATCTGGAAGATGAGCTTCGCCCGGCTGAAGACGCGGCCGCAGGAAGGGCTGGAGGTCGTCGCCACCGGCAGGATCACGACCTTTCCCGGCAAGTCGGCCTACCAGATCGTGATCGATACGCTGGAGCCGGCCGGGGCAGGCGCCCTGATGGCGCTCCTGGAGCAGCGGCGCCGGGCCCTTGCCGCCGAAGGGCTGTTCGATGCTGAGCATCGCCGTCCGCTGCCGTTCTTGCCCCGGGTGATCGGCGTGGTGACCTCGCCGACCGGCGCGGTGATCCGCGACATCCTCCACCGCATCGCCGACCGCTTCCCCCGCGACGTGCTGGTGTGGCCGGTCCGCGTCCAGGGCGAAACGGCGGCGGCCGAGGTGGCGGCGGCGATCGCCGGCTTCAACGCGCTCGGCTCCGAGCCGGGTGTCGCCGGGACCGGAGCGATCCCTCGGCCGGACGTTCTGATCGTCGCCCGCGGCGGCGGCTCCCTGGAGGATCTTTGGGCCTTCAACGAAGAGATCGTGGTGCGCGCCGCCAGCGCCGGCACCATTCCGCTGATTTCCGCCATCGGTCACGAGACGGACACAACGCTGCTCGACTTCGTCGCGGACCTGCGCGCGCCGACACCTTCGGGCGCGGCGGAGAAGGCGGTGCCGGTTCGCTCCGACCTTCACGCCGCGCTGGCCGACGCGGCGCGCCGTCAGGTGGCGACGATGCTGCGGCTGAGCGAACGACGGCGCGCCGAGGTGAAGGCGCTGGGGCGCGGCCTGCCCTCGCCCGAGAGCCTCACCGCCCTGCCCCGCCAGCGCCTGGACCGGGCCGACGGACGGCTCGTCGCCGCCGTGAACGGAGCCGGCGACCGTCGCCGCCTCGACCTCGCCCGGCTGGCGCAGCGCTTGGCCGAACAGGCGCCGCGCGCCAAGCTGGCGCAAAGGCTGCGCGATCTCGCCCGCCTGGAGCAGCGCCTGCGCTTCTACGTGGAGCGCGCCGCCGAGCGCCGAACGCTGCAACTCGTGCAAGGCCGGCAAAGGCTGACCAGTGCCGGCTTGAGCGTCGGCCGCGACATGGCCCGCGCCCGGCAGCGCCGCGACGAGGCAGCGGGCGATCTCGACCGCGCCTGGGATCGCCTTCGCTCAGCCCGCCGCGATCACCTGAACCGACTGGGCACGCTGCTGCGAACGCTGGGCTACCGGCAGGTGCTGGCTCGCGGCTTCGCGCTGGTGCGCGACGGAGATGGCCAACCCTTGCGCACCATGGCGCAGGCGGCATCGGCGAATACGCTCGACATCGAATTCGCTGACGGTCGCCTGAAGGTGGCGGTCGGGCCGGACAAGCCGTCGCGCAGGGCGACCGCGCGCAAGCCCGAGCAGGGCTCGCTGTTCTAAATCATCGGATCGAAAAGCGCGCAGCGGTTTACGGACAGACTTCGAGGATGCGCAGCAGCTTGGACCATCGGACCGGAGCCGGCAACCAGCCGATTCATGCGTCCGCCTCGTCCGTCCCGAACCTTTTCCGCACGCGTGCGGCTGCGCCTTCGCGGCGACAAGAACGACCTGACCGCAGACCATCGCTCATCGATGCGAGCGACCGCTGGACCGGCGGCCTAAAAAGTGCGACGCGAGCGTCGAGCGGTCCGCCGTCGACTCGTGTCGAGCGGGATCGATGCAATTCGCGACGACCGCCGGTTGGCGTGGTCGTCAGCAAGGTCGAGAGCGAGGGATGAACCGGTTCGACGGACGACCCGTGTCCAGCAGCGAGGCCGTGCTCCAGTATCTCGACGGCGACTTCAAGGTCCTGCAACCCGGCGTCTTCGTCCGCTGCGCCGCGACCGGAGTGCCGATCCCGATCGAGGAGCTGCGCTACTGGAACGTCGACCTGCAGGAGCCTTACGCGAGTCCGCAGGCCAAGCTGGCCCGGCTCGGCATCAAGGCGGACGGCGGATCGTCCGCGCGGAGCGGCCCGACCTGACCGCTTCGGCTCCTCAGCGCGGCGCCCGCTTGGCGAGGATGCGCTGCAGGGTGCGCCGGTGCATGTTGAGGCGGCGGGCGGTTTCCGACACGTTGCGCCCACACAGCTCGTAGATGCGCTGGATGTGCTCCCAGCGGACGCGATCGGCCGACATCGGATTTTCCGGCAGCGCCGCCTTATCGTGTTGCGTCGCCATCAGGGCATTGAAGATCTCGTCGGCATCGGCCGGCTTGGCGAGATAATCGAAGGCGCCGAGCTTGACCGCTGTCACGGCGGTGACGATGTTGCCATAGCCGGTCAGGATCACCGCCCGCGCTTCCGGGCGGCGCGCCTTCAGATCCGAGATCACGTCCAGGCCGTTGCCGTCGGCGAGGCGCATGTCAATGACAGCGAAGGCCGGGGGCGATTCGGCGACCGCAGCGAGCCCTTCGCTGACCGAGGAAACGGCGTTGACGGTGAAGCCCCGCGATTCCATAGCGCGTGCGAGGCGAAGGCAGAACGCCCGGTCGTCGTCAACGATCAGCAGGCTTTTGTCGGCGATCGTGTCGAGGCTGAGGATGGCGGGTTCGACCGTCCCCTGTCCCGCTGTTCCGCTGAGTTCCATCAATCGCTCCATGCCTTAAACCGAGACGCGCGCCGCGCCTTCCCGTCGTCCGTCGGAACCGTCGAGATTCTTACCACCAAGGTCTTCGCCGCCGAGGTCCCGCTCTTCAAATCCTTGTTCGGCCGAGTCTCGTTCCTGTTCGACCGGGTCCTGAACGCCGAGGTTTGAAGCGAGGATCCTTTCGTCCGACCCCTCGCCGAAGGTCTCCTGACCGTAGACGCTTGTCGTCCCGAGACCGGGACGGGTGCGCTCGAAGTCTGCGCGCTGCCACAGAACCGTCACCCGCGCGCCCTTCGCTGGGAACGGCGCATTGGCCGTCGTCACTTTCGCGCCGGATCGCTCCAACAGCGTCTTGGCGATGAATAAACCGAGCCCCAGACCGGAATTGTCATCGCCCTTCGCGCGGCGGTTACTTCTTGTTGTCAGATAGGGTTCACCCAGCGACATCACAACACCGGGCGCAAAACCCGGTCCATCGTCCTCGATCACCACGACCGTCAGTGTTTTGCTCCACCTGGCGATGATGCGCACTTCCGAGCCGGCGAAGTCGATCGCGTTCTCGACGAGATTTCCGAGCCCGTACAAGACTCCGGGGTTGCGCGCGCAGGACGGCTCGCGACCGACGCCGTCCTTGATGACCTTGATGGCGACGCCGAAGTCGCGCTGCGGTTGCACGACCTCTTCGATGACATGGCTGAGGGTCAGCGTGCCGATGATGTCGGGGGCCTCGCTGGTGTTGAGCGACGTCAGCGTGCCGAGGATCTTACGGCAGCGCGCGGCTTCGCTCACCAGCAGCGCCAAGTCCTCGCCGATCACCCCCTCGGCCGGAAACTGCTTCTGCAGGTCCCGCGCGACAAGCTTGATGGTCGCGAGCGGGGTGCCGAGTTCATGAGCAGCGGCGGCGGCGAGGCCATCGAGCTGCGTCAGGTGCTGCTCGCGCGCCAGCACCAACTCTGTCGCGGCGAGGGCGTCCGACAGGCGACGCGATTCTTCCGCGACCCGCCACGCGTAGGCGGCGGCAAAGCTGGCCCCGAGCACGATCGATCCCCAGAAACCGGCCCGATACAGGAATGGCAAATGAAGGGATTCGCCGGGAAACCAAGGAACCGGTCGGTGGTAGAAGGTCAGCGTGGTTGCGCAAACGACCACCAGAAGGGTCAAGGCTGCGGTCGAGATCGCCGACAACGACACGGCGGCGATCATCAGCGGCGCCAGGAACAGCATGGAGAAGGGGTTTTCCAGCCCGCCCGTCAGATAAAGCAGCATCGTCAGCTGCAGGAGGTCGTAGGCCATCAGAGCGGCGGCCGGCCGGTCGGACAAGCGGTCGTTGTGATGGAAGCGCAGCCGCAGACCAAGATTGACCCAGACGGAGGTGAACACCACGATCAGGCAGGCCGCGACCGGCATCGGGAAGTTCAGCGCGTAGCGGGTTGCCAGCACGGCCGCCAGTTGACCGGACACGGCAAGCCAACGCAGCCGCACAAGCGTGTCCACACGGGGGAAGCGCGACCGCAGCCCAAGATCCAGCGCATCCGTGACGGGATCAAACACCAAGCACCGCGCGCATCCCTTCTAGGTCGTTCGATGCAGGCCGACGACCTGTATGTGACCAACGCCGAAAATGCCTTTTGGTTAGGCATCGCATCGAGTTGTTTTGACGCGCCCCATTGATGCGTCGCCACGATCCGGCAGCAGCCGCACGGAGGCATAGCGAATGTTTGGGGCTTGCAATCCGATACCGCCAATCAGGCGGGGCGCTGTTGCGAGCGCTCCGCTCGACCTCGTTGTCCCCGTTGGATTGTTCACAGCTCGGATGGTTGGGGAAATCGCACCAAGCGCACTTAAACGATCGACCTGTTGTTGGCCGAGCACAGCGCACCTAATTAGATACTCAAGAATTACGCAAACTGCTCACGACGCGTACACTCGTCGTCCGACGCCGGATAGGTGCTTCATGAGTCCGCTCTCGTATACGTCCTATGAGATGTCCTACCTGGCTGTCGCGCCAGCGCGTGCCTTCTCCGATCTCGCGCGGTGTTGGGCGCGAAGCCCGCTGAACCCGGTCTCGCGCACGACCTTCGGCCGCACGGTGGCCGCCACCGCCGAAATGTTCGAACGGCTGACGCGCCGCTACGGAAAGCCGCGCTTTCATCTCGACGCCACGCAGGTCGAGGGACGCACGGTGGCCGTTCAGGAGGAGATCGTCTGGCAGAAGCCGTTCTGCCGGGTCATCCGCTTCAAGCGCGATCTCCCCGCGGACCTCGCCCAGCCGAGGCTGCTGATCGTGGCGCCGATGTCGGGGCACTACGCAACCCTGCTACGCGGCACGGTGGACGCATTCCTTCCGCACTACGACGTCTACATCACCGATTGGCAGAACGCGAGGCTGGTGCCCAAGCGCGAGCGCTTCGATTTCGACAGCTACATCGATTATCTCATCGAGATCTGCCACGAGTTGAAGTCCGACGGCCTGCCGCTGCATACGTTGGGCGTGTGCCAACCGGCCGTGCCGTTGATCGCGGCCGTGGCGCTGATGGAAGCCGATCATGACCCCAAGGTGCCCACCACCATGACGCTGATGGGCGGCCCCATCGATACGCGGCGCTCGCCCACCGCCGTCAACAAGCTCGCCGAAGACCGCGGCAGCAAGTGGTTCGCCGATAACTGCATCCAGACCGTGCCCTACCCCTATCCCGGCTTCGGGCGCAGCGTTTATCCCGGCTATCTCCAGCTCAGCGGCTTCATGGCGATGAACATGGATCGCCATGTCGACGCCCACCGCGAGATGTACGACCACCTCGTCCGCGGCGACGGCGAGGCAGGTGAAAAGCAGCGTGACTTCTACGACGAATATCTCGCCGTGATGGACCTGACCTCGGAATATTATCTCCAGACCATCGACGCAGTGTTCGTCGAACACCTGCTGCCCAAGGGCAAGATGACGCACTGGAACAAGAAGGTCGACCTGTCGGCGGTTCGCACCACCGGCCTGATGACCGTTGAAGGGGAGAAGGACGACATTTCCGGCATCGGGCAGACCTATGCCGCCCACGACCTGTGCTCGAACCTGCCGGAGGAACGCAAGGCACACCATCTGCAGAAGGAGGTCGGGCACTACGGCGTGTTCAACGGCTCACGCTTCCGTCGCGAAATCGTCCCGAAGATCATCGAATTCCAAACGGCGATGGTTGGGCAGGCCCGAGGGCTGCCCTCGCAATAGCGGCGGTTTGCGTGGCAAACGATGCTTCGCGGTTCGGCGCGGGGCGGTTTCCAATCGCCGGTCCGATCGACGACCTCGCTTAGGCTGCGACCTTCTCCGAACGCCTGATCCGCGAAACAAGGAGACGGAGTATCGGACCAGGCTCGATGTTCGATCCGACGCTCCTTAGCATGACAGCCGGCGACGAGCCGCCAATCGACCTCCGCAGCGGTCGCGGCATCAGCCTCGCGCGCGTTCTCCAGACACCGAGCGTCGGCGGTCGGATTCGCGAACCACGTCGAGGGTCGCCTTGAGAAGGATCTCGATTTCCATCTCGTCGGTTCCGCGGGCCAGCTTGGCCAACTGGCCGATCATGTCCAGCAGGTAGGCACGCGCGTCTTCGCGCGTGGGCTGCAGGGGAGGTGGCATCATCGCACGCGATCCAAGCGAAGCCAGTCTGAAACATCATATCAGGGGCAGAGCCGTCATTGCGTCAATGCAACACAAGGTTGTACGAAAGTCGAGCGCTCATCTGCTGCGGCAAGTTGCTGAAGGTGCCTTTTCGAACGACTCGTCTCTTTTTGGAACGTTTGTGCACGCTCAGGTTGCATATACGGGATCGGCTTTGCCGGCTGCGGCGCCTGGTTCGGGAGAGTTGACCGCCACTGCGACCCGTTCCGTGAAAGGCCATCTCGGGTTTGGATGAGCGCGTCGGCTTGGCCCGACCATGGCGGTGACACGACAGCGGGCACGCCACGGCCCGAAGCGCCCGCGTCGTGCTGGAATGCGCCGAACCAGGGTTCACCGCCGCGGGCGGCGCCTCAACGTCGGCTGGCCAAACCATGATGTGGTGCGAACGCTTCGCTCAGCACGGGCTGCACGGCCTGGGCGATGCATCCCGGTGACCAGGTGAAAATTATTTCTGCCGGCAGCAGATGTCGTCGGCTACTCTGAAGATATTGCGTCACGCGACAGCAGGTCTACGCTCCTATCGTCGAAGCGAAGGCGCGACAGTGACTTGCGAGCAAGTGTCCCTGTCCAGGCGCGGCAGAAGCGGCTCCATATGCGCCCAAAGCCAGTCCGGCACGCGCCACCCGTCCAGCGCGTCCAATCCGGCAAGGGTGATGATCGCTGTATCCCATCCACCCTGCCTGGGGCGCGATCCCAATCAGGATAGGTCCTTAGCCGCCGGGGTGCGGCGTCGGCACGGAGAGGGTCGCGGGTGGCAGGCAGGTTTGCGCCGTGCAGGCCTGGGTCGTCACCGCCGCCTGCCAAGCGGCTCCCTTCGGCAGTGTCGCGACGAGTGCTACCCTGCCCTCGTAAACGGCGAGCGCGGTCTTGCTGAAGCCGGTAGCGAAGGTTTCGGCGGCGGGATAGTCCACCGCCAGGGGCGAAGCGCCGGAGATGTCGAGGCTGGTCGGCACGAGATAGTCCAGCGAGGGCACATGGGCGTTGACGTGGTAGCCGGGATCAACGGCGAGCGTCACCACCAGCCTGTCGCCGGCGGGACCGGGCGACAGGCTGGCCGTCGCATGAACGTGGTCGGCCGTGCCCGGCACACCCGGCACCTGCCCGGCGAGACCGGCCACCTTCGCTTCCTCCGGGACAACTTGCGGCGGATGCGCGGCCAGCGCCGCGACCGCGCTCGGCCACATGGTGGGATGGGCGGCGATGCGACCGGCGAGCCGCGAAGCGATGCGCGCCTCGGCCTGCGCGAAGCGTGCGCCGCCGGGCTCGGCGCCGAGGCGGCCGAGCAGGTCGAGCGCGGCCGAGGCGCCCGACGGCACGTCGGCATCGGCCTCGTCGGCGATGGCGAGCGGCAACAGCTCCGTGCCTCCGGTGTCCAGGCGCCCGTCCGGGTGGGCGAAGCGCCGGAGCAGCGCATCGGCGAGGGAGATTGCCCGCCCGTGCCAAATCGCGTCGCCGCCGGCGAGCGTCAACAGGCCGTCGCCCAGCATGGCGTAATCGCTGAGGTCGCCGTCGACTGCGGCCTTGCCCATGAAGATCTGGTGAAGCAGCGCGCCGTGAGCCGGGTCGAAGGCCAGTGTCCACACCCGCGTCGCGGCCGCCGTCGCCGCGGCCTGCAGCTTCGGCTCGCCGAGGACCCGGCCGGCATCGGCCAGCGCGGCGATGGCGAGACCGTTGAGGGCGACGACCTCCTTGTCGTCGCGCTTGGGCTGCGTGCGCCTGTCGCGGGCGGCGAGCAGCCTGTCGCGCTGCGGCGCCAGCCCGGCGAGCAGGGCCGCCGCATCCGGCGCGCCCGTGCGGCGCAGGGTGTCGGCGAGGGGCACGCGGACGCGCAGCACGCCGGGCTTCGCCAGCCGGGCGAAGGGTCCGTCGCTCCCCGGATCCGGGCCACGATCGGGTACGGGCACCAGTTCGTAGGCGGCCAGGAAGCGCTCCGCGTCGGCTTGGCCGAGCACGTCCTCGATGGCGGCCCGCGTCCACAGATAGGTCGCGCCCTCGACGCCGGCGGCTGCCGCATCGAGGGCCGTGGCGAAGCCGCCGTCGGGGAGCCGCAGGTCGCGCAGCAGGAAGCCGGCCGCG
>CAXTMA010000022.1:13067-25422 GCA_964245015.1 uncultured Beijerinckiaceae bacterium
ATCTTCTCGTAGTGCGGCAGCGACCAGGCCGGGTCGGTGGCGTAGCGGAAGAAGCCGCCGGCGAGCTGGTCGTCGATGCCGCCACAGGCCAGGGCGGCGAGCGTGTCCGCCAAGGCCGTGCCAGCCGGCGCATCGGTGCGGCTCGCCGCGGCGAGCAGGGTGAGGGCTGGCGCCTGCGGGAACTTGGCGCCGGCCTGCGGGCTGCCGAACCCTGCGTGGATGGGATCGACGCTGCGCACGAGGCTCGCCGCCGCGGCCTTGAGCCAGACCGCCGGCTCGACGGGCGCGCTCGAAGCCTGCGCCTGCCGGGCGGCGAGCGCGCGCAGGTTATCCATCACCTCGTCGGCCGCCGGCTCGGCCTTGTCGGCGCGGTGGTTCTCCCAAAGGTCGTGGATGGCGGCGAGCACCTTGGGGAAGCCCGGCACGTCGCCGTCGTCGGCCGGCGGGAAGTAGCTGCCGGCGTAGAAGGGCTTGCCGTCGGGCGTCAGGAACAGGTTGTTGGGCCAGGCGCCGTGCTCGGTCAGCATCTGGGTTGCGAGGATGTAGAGGTGGTCGACGTCGGGGCGCTCCTCGCGGTCGACCTTCACGTTGACTAACCACCTGTTCATCACCGCCGCGATGGCGGGATCGGCGTAGATCGTCTTTTCCGCGACGTGGCACCAGAAGCAGGTGGAGTACCCGATCGACAGGAAGACCGGCTTGTTCTCGGCCCTAGCCTTGGCGAAGGCTTCGGCGCCCCACGGATACCAGTCGACGGGATTATGGGCGTGTTCGAGAAGGTAAGGGTCGGCCGAGGCGGCGAGCCGATTGGTGAAGGGCCGGTCGGCGGCGGGGGCGCCCGGCGGCGAGGCGGCGCCCAGGAACAGGAGCAAGGGAACGACGAGGCGAGTGCTGCGGAACATCATCGGCTGTTCTGGCTTTCCCGGATCTCGGGCACCCTGCCCTGTCGTCGCCGACGCGGCATCGGTTACAGCACCGCCTCGATGGGTCCGGCGATGTCAGCCGGCTTCACCGTCGGGGCGAAGCGCGCGACCACCTCCCCGCCGCGATCGACGAGGAACTTGGTGAAGTTCCACTTGATCGCGGCTGTGCCGAGGAGGCCGGGCTTGGCCGCCTTGAGGAACCGGAACAGCGGATGGGCGCCGGACCCGTTCACCTCGACCCTGGCGAAGACGGGGAAGCTGACGCCGTAGCGCAGCGGGCAGGCACCGATGGCCGCCGCGTCGCCCGGCTCCTGGAAGAACTGGTTGCAGGGAAAGCCGAGCACGCTGAAGCCGCGCGGATCGAACCGGCGCTGCAGTGCCTCCAGCCCCTCGTACTGCGGGGTGAAGCCGCACTTGCTCGCGGTGTTGACGATCAACAGCACGGCACCGCGATAGCGCGCCAGGCTTTCGGGCGTGCCATCCAGCCTCGGGGCGGAAAAGTCGTAGATCGTGGATTGGCTCACGGCTTGGCTCCAAGGGTGGATCAGGCGCCGGCAGCGCGATCGGGCGCGTCGCGGGCCTCGTTCAACACCCCTTCCGGCTCACCGTCGAGGGCGTGGCTCGAAACCCGATCAGTTCGCCGGCGCTGCGCGGCTTGCAGCATCGGCGCGAGGCAGATGCCGCATCTGGTTCTTGCCGGATTGTCGCAGGACGCGCCGATCGCCGCATCGCCAGCGGGCTTCCGCGGTCCTCATGTAGGCACCCGACCTTCCTCGCTGGGAGGACGGCTGCGCGGCACATCCGTCTCGCGCTCGAAGGCCGAGGCTCTGCTCGCAGGACAGCCTTCATTGTTCCTCCACGCGCCCGCGATTACAAGGCGTCATGACGCGCGCCAAGCCTGAAACCGCAGACCCCGCCACCGCCTACAAGATCCTGGTGGAGGAGATCGCCGAGCACGATCGGCGCTACCACGTCGAGGATGCGCCGACCGTCTCGGACGCGGACTACGATGCGCTGCGCCGCCGCCTTGAGCGGATCGAGGCCGAGCACCCGGAGTTCGTCGGCGATGCCTCGCCGTCGCGCAAGGTGGGCGCGCGGCCGAGCGAGAAGTTCGCCAAGGTCCGCCACAAAGTGGGCATGCTGTCGCTCGGCAACGTTTTCGCCGACGCCGAGGTGGAGGAGTTCTGCGCCCGCGTGCGCCGCTTCCTCGGTCTCAAGCCCGAGGATCCGCTCGCAGTCACCGCCGAGCCCAAGATCGACGGCCTCTCTTGCTCGCTGCGCTACCTCGACGGCGTGCTCGTGCAGGCGGCGACGCGCGGCGACGGGCAGGAGGGCGAGGACGTCACCGCCAACATCCGTACGGTGGCCGAGATTCCTGAGGAGTTGCAAAGCCGCCCGCCCGGCGTCCTCGACGTGCGCGGCGAGATCTACATGACCAAGGACGGCTTCGCCGGGGTCAACGCCCGGCAGGCCGAGGCCGGCAAACCGCTGTTCGCCAACCCCCGCAACTCCGCCGCCGGCTCGCTGCGCCAGCTCGACCCCGCCGTCACCGCCGCGCGGCCGCTGCGCTTTTTCGCCTACGCCTGGGGCGAGGCCAGCCATCCCCCGGCCGACACGCAGACCGGCATGGTGGAGGCGTTCAAGCGCTTCGGCCTGCCGGTCAACCCGCTCACCGTGCTGTGCCAGAACGCGGACGAGTTGCTCGGGCAGTACCGCCGCATCGAGGCGGAGCGGGCGGCGCTGCCCTACGACATCGACGGCGTGGTCTACAAGGTGAACGCGGTCGCGCTGCAGGAACGGCTCGGCTTCGTGTCGCGAACGCCGCGCTGGGCGACGGCGCACAAGTTCCCGGCCGAGCGGGCCACCACCGTGCTGCGCCGCATCGAGATCCAGGTCGGGCGCACGGGCTCGCTGACCCCGGTGGCGCGGCTCGATCCCGTCACGGTCGGCGGCGTGGTCGTCACCAACGCTACCCTGCACAACGAGGACGAGATCAAGCGCAAGGACGTGCGCGAGGGCGACACCGTGCGCCTGCAGCGCGCCGGCGACGTCATTCCGCAGATCGTCGAGGTGCTGAAGGAGAAGCGTCCCGAGAGCGCGCAGGCGTACGAGTTCCCCCAAACCTGCCCGGTGTGCCGCTCGCCGGCCGAGCGCGAGGTGGATGCGCGGACGGGGCGGCAGGACGTGGTGCGCCGCTGCACCGCCGGCCTCGTCTGCCCGGCGCAGGCGATCGAGCGGCTGAAGCACTTCTGCGCCCGCGATGCGATGGACATCGAAGGGCTCGGCGACCGGCAGATCGAGCAGTTCTACCGCGACGGGCTGGTGATGACGCCGGCCGACATCTTCACGCTGGAAGCGCGCGACGCGCGCAGCCTCAAGAAGCTCAAGGACCGGGAGGGTTACGGCGAGGCCTCGGTGCGCAACCTGTTCGCGTCCATCGACACGCGCCGCCGCGTGCCGGTCAACCGGCTGCTGTATTCGCTCGGCATCCGCCACGTCGGGCGCACCAACTCGACGCGGCTGGGGCGCCGCTACGGCAGCTTCGACGCGATTCGCGCGATGGCGAAGGCGGCGGCGCCCGAGGAGTCGGACGCGCGCGCGGAACTCGAAAACATCGAAGGCATGGGCAGCGCGGCGGTGGACATGCTGGTCGCCTTCTTCGCCGACGAGAACAACGAGCGGATCGTCGACGCCCTGCTCGCCGCCGTGACCCCCTTCGCGATGGAGGCCGTGGTCGCCACCAGCCCGGTCAGCGGCAAGACGGTCGTGTTCACCGGCACGCTGGAGAAGATGACCCGCGACGAGGCCAAGGCCCAGGCCGAGCGCCTCGGCGCCAAGGTGTCGGGGGCCGTGTCCAAGGCGACCGACATCGTGGTGGCCGGCGTCAAGGCCGGCTCCAAGGCGAAGAAGGCGGCCGAACTGGGCATCGAAACCCTGAGCGAGGATGAATGGTTGGCCCGCATCAACCCGGCCGGGAGCGGGCGCGATGGCGGCGAACGAGACTGAACAGAAGGTGTCTTCGGCCGAAGAGGTCGGCGGGGACGAGACCATCCTGCGTACCCCGCTGCGCAAGGCGGTCTTCCTCGGCGGCCTGGCGCTGGCCCTGATCGTCGGCTTGTTCCTCAGCCTTCACGGCGGGCGATAGGGACCGACGCGGACACACCGATCGTCGCCACCGCCTCGCCGCCTTGTCCCTGAACGCAGCATGGCGAAGGAGCGGATGAATGCGGTCTACCGCTCGAAGGAAAAGGTCAGGTCCGCCTCGCCCAGCGCGTGCGCCTTGAGATAGTCGCCGATGGTCTTGTCCGGCGCGCCGTCCGGGAGGGGGATCGACGGGTCGGACGGGGCCCACACCGCGAAGCGGTAGTGGTGCGCCTTGCCGGGCGGCGGGCAGGCGCCGCCGTAGCCGGTCGCGCCGTAGTCGTTGCGGCCGCTCCTGGCGCCGGCCGGCGTCTCGTTGAGGTTGAGGCTGCGCCGGTCGGGCGGGATGTCAAACGTCGCCCAATGCCGGAAGCCGCCGGGCACGGTGGTGTCGAGCAGGGTCACGGCGAGGCTGCGGGTGCCCTTCGGCACCTCGCTCCACAGCATCGCCGGGGCCGCGTTGCCGCCCTTGCAGCCGTTGGCGTTGTAAACCTGCGCGGGGGCCAGCACGCCGGCGTCGGCGTTGAGGATCGTCAGGGTGAAGGGGGCCACGGCCGAGCCCTGCGCGAAACCGGGACCGGCGAGGGCGGCGGGAAGCACGCCCGCGAGCCGAGCCCTGTGCGGGAGGCGGATCATCCCCGGCCTCTCAGGTCTCGCTCTCCGGCGCGGCGATGCCCGGCAGCATCCGGCCGATCTCCGACTCGTGATCGACCACGTGGTGCTTGGCGACGCCGAGGAGGTGCAGGCCCACCAGGGCATAGAGCGCGTAGCCGATGTAGACGTGCGCCGCGCCGAACAGGGTGTGGAGCTGGTCCTTCGTCACGGGATCGAACGACTTGATGACCGGCATGCGCGGAAAGTGCAGCACGCCGAACAGCACCAGCGGATGCGACGCCGCGCCGTTCCAGGCGGAATCGTGGAGGTAGCCCGACAACGGCAGCAGCAGCATCACGGCATAGAGCGCGTAGTGCGCGGCATGGGCGCCGAGCTTCTCCACTTGCGGATAAGATCGCGGCAGCGGCGGCGGCTTATGCCCGATCCGCCACAAAATGCGCAGAAGTACGAGGCCGAGCACGGTGAGGCCGATCGACTTGTGGGCATCGATCAGCGGTCGCACATGGGCATCGTCGGCGCCGGCTGCCGCCAGGCCGTAGAACACGTTGATGAGGATCAGCGCCGCCACCAGCCAGTGCAGCGCCATCGCCGTCCCGTTGTATCGCTGCACCGGCTCCCCGTAGGGAAATGGGCGGGGCGAGGCGCTGTTGCTGAGGCTTGTCATGAGCCCATCCGTTCGATGGCCGTCGGGTGCGGCGCGGCATAACAGCCGCGGCGGGCGCAAGCCCGACACGAGAGCGTGAACCTGCCATGCTAACGGCCAAGCGCAAAGCCACTCTACGGTCGCGCCGAGGACCGCCCGTCGCGCCAAAGAAACGCCCATCGGCTCCGCAACAGGATCGAGACCCGCTCTGACTACGCCCGAAGACCTCCAGCGCGCCTTCGGGCGGGCTTCGCCCCGTGTCGCCGAAGGTTGGGTCAAGCGTCGGTTTCATTGGCCGAGTCTGCTGATCCACGGCGGCGCGGCGCTGCTGTTCGTCGTTCTGGTCGCCCGCGCGGCGGTCGCCGACAACCTGTTCGCCTGGTCGGCCGGCCTCGCCTACGTGCTTTACGACACCGTGCTGATCGCACTGGTGTTCGTCCAGACCCTGGCAATCCTGAAGCCGCCCGGCGCGGCAGGCGTTGCGGCGGACCCGGCGCGCCGTTCCACCCATCGCCCGACCTTGGGCGTGCTCGTGGCAGCCCACAACGAAGCGGCCGTGCTTCCGGCGACCCTGCGCGCCCTTCTTGCGCAGACGGATGCGCCCGATCTCGTGCTGATCGCCGACGATGGCTCGCGCGACGACACGGCGGTGGTTCTGGCGGCCGAGTTCGCGCTGCCGCCGCCGCCGCTGGGCACGCTGGGAACGCCGACGCCGGCCAATCCGAGCCTGCGCTGGCTGCGCCTGCCCCATGGCGGCAAGGCGCGCGCGCTCAACGCGGCCCTGCTCGCCGCCGACACCGACATCGTGGTGACGGTCGACGGCGACACCCTGCTCGACCCGGAAGCGGTCGGCGCCATCCGCGCGGCCTTCGCCGCCGAGCCCCGGCTCGTCGCCGCCACGGGCGTGCTGACGCCGGTGTGCGGGCCGACGCTGGCCGGGCGCTTCTATGAAACCTTCCAAACCTACGAATACATCCGCAACTTCCTCAGCCGCTACGCCTGGGCGCGGATGGACGCGCTGCTGCTGATCTCCGGGGCCTTCGCCGGCTTCCGCCGCGACGCGGTGCTGGCGGTGGGCGGCTTCGACCCGGCCTGCTTGGTGGAAGACTACGAGCTGATCCACCGCCTGCGCCGCTTCGGCGCCGACGGGAAGCTGGGCTGGACGACCGGCGTGGTCGGCGGAGCGAGGGCCATCACCGACGCGCCGGCGACCACGCTGGCCTTCCTCAACCAGCGCCGCCGCTGGTTCTGCGGATTCCTCCAGACGCAGTTCTGGTATCGCGACATGGTCGGCGCCAGGCGATACGGCCGGCTCGGGCTGGTGATGCTGCCGATCAAGGCGCTCGACACGCTGCAGCCGATCTACGGGCTTGCCGGCGTCGCGCTGCTGCTCAGTTACCTCGTCACCGGGCGGCTGGCCCTGCTGCTGCCGGTTGGCGGCGTGATCGCCGCCAAGATCGCCCTCGATTTCGCCTTCCATCTCTGGTCGGTGCACCTGTACCGGCGCTGGGTCGATCCGGCGAGCCGGGCGCGGCTGGGGCAGGCCGTGCTCGCCTCGCTGGTGGAACCCTTCAGCTTCCAGGTCCTGCGGCACGGCGGCGCTGCGCTGGGATGGGTGTGGTTCCTCACGCGGCAGCGGGGATGGGCCCGGCAAAGCCGCGTCGGCCTGCTCGCCACCGTGCGCGACAGGAGCGAGGCCGCCTCCTGACGCGCCATGTCGCGCGGGAGGGACCTTCGCCGGGCGGACGACTGGGCTTGCTCGCTCTATAAGGGACGAAGATCGGCAGCGGAGCCTGCGAGATGAACATCCTCTACCTGCTGGGCGCCCTCGCCTGCGGCGTCATGCTGACCACCCAGGTCGCCACCAACAAGCAGCTCGGCGAGAGCCTGCACAACCTGTACATCCCCGCCGTCGTCAACATGGTGATCGGCCTGGTGGCGACGCTGGCGCTGACGCTGGCCTTGACGCGCGATTATCCCACCGCAGCCATGGTCAGGTCGGCGCCCTGGAGCGGCTGGCTCGCCGGCGGCATCCTCGGCGCCGCCTACCTCACCGGCAACATCCTGCTCGCCCCGCGACTCGGCGCGGCGGCGCTGATCGGGCTGGTGGTCACCGGGCAGATCGTGTTCTCCGTGATGTGCGACAACTTCGGCTGGTTCGGGTTCGAACAGCATGCGGCCAACCTGCCGAGGCTGCTCGGCTGCGGGCTGCTGATCGGCGGCGTCGCCCTGGTGTCGCGGTACTGAGGTCAAGCCTCCGCCGGGCTGCCGTCCAAGCCGCCGGTGCCGGCGAAGGCGATCTCGAGCGCCAGAACGCAGAACAGAATGGCGCGGCCGAGCCCCGCCGCCGCCGCCAGCGCCGCGGCGACCGAATGGGCGGCGATCACCGCCCCGCCCAGGCCGCCGCCGGTCAGGCCGAGCCAAAGGCCGCCGAACAGCAGCGGCTGCCGCCAGTGCCCGACGCCGCGCAACGCGCCGGCCAAGCGGCGGCCAGCCTGAACCAGCGTTCCCGTGACGTAGGTCAGGCCGACGTTGACGCCCCCGGCCCGGTGCAGGACGGCGTTCTGCATGCCCATCGCGACCGTGAGGAGCGAAGCGACGACGACATCGCCGACCCGCAGGTGCAGCGCCGCCGTTGCCGTTGCGATGCAGGAGATTTCGAGGGCCAGCACCACCGGAAGCCGCCACCGCCCGCTGGCGGCGCCGATGACTTCGCCCCCCGCGACGCCCAGAACGAACAGCAGGATCGTCCGGCCGAACTCCCAAACCCCCGACGCATCGAGGTGCGCGAGGGCGACGGCGACCTGCGTGCTGTTGCCGCTCATGAACGACACGAAGAGGCCGTGGAAATAGATGAAGCCGGCGGCATCGACCCAGCCGGCCAGGGCCGCGAGCGAGATCGCGACAGCCAGCTTCAGCCGGGGATGTCTGGGCGGCGCCGGCGCGGCGCGTTGCCCATCTTCCGCCTTCGTCACGGCAGGATCCGCTCCCGGCCGGCGAGGCCAGGTGGAAGCAAAGGCCGGCAGCTCATTCCGCGAGCGGGGGCGAAGACGATCATCAACGCCGCTTGGCAAAGGCAAGGCCACCCGCCTCGGCCCACCCGCACCGGGTCCATCCGATGGCTCAAGCGGCGTGCATCTCCACGGCGACGCGGATCAGGTCGCTGGTTCGCTCGACCAGCAGCTTGTGCTTGATCGCGGTGCAGGTGTTGGCGGCCGTCTTGTAGGAGATGCCCAGCGCGTCGGCGATGTCGCTCAACCCCTTGCCCTTGGCGAGCAGGCGCATGATGTCGAGTTCGCGCGCCGACAGGGCCTTGCCGGAGTCGTCCGAGCCCAGCACGTTGACGGCGAGGTCGGACGCGAGGTCGCGCTCGACGTAGCGCCCGCCGGCGATGACCTGCTTGATCGCCTCGACGAGTTCGTCGGCGCCGGCCCCCTTCGACACGTAGCCCTTGGCGCCGGCCTGCAGCGCGCGGGCGACGTAGAGCGGCGTGGTGTGCATGGAAAAGATGAGCACCTTGGTCTTGGCGTCCTCGATCAGCAGGCGGCGCAGCAGGTCGAGGCCGCCCGATCCCGGGAGGTTGAGGTCGAGGATGACCACTTCGGGCCGTTCCGCCCGGAACACGGCGAGCGCCTCGCGTCCGGACGTGGCCTCAAGAACCGTCACCTCGACGGCCAGCGACAGCAGCCGGCGCACACCCTCGCGCACCACGGCGTGATCGTCGACGAGCAGCAGCTTCATGCGTTGGCCTCCATCTTCCGGGTGTCGGCCGCCTCGCCGTTCGGGCGCAGCGGCAGGATCGCCTCGACGGTGGCGCCATGCCGATGCGAGCCCGGCCGCGCTCCGACGCTGCGGACGCTCAGCGTGCCGCCGACGGAGCGCACGCGCTCGTTCATGCCCGTCAAGCCGAATCCGAACCTCGCTTCGCCGTCGGCAAAGCCGGCGCCGTCGTCGGCGACGACGATCACGGCCCGTGCCTCGTCGACGCTGACGGTGATCTCCAGGGTTGAAGGATCGCCGTGGCGCAGGGCGTTGGACACGCACTCCTGCACGACGCGAAAGGCGACCGCATCGAGCGGCGGATCGAGCGAGTCGCCCTCGATGCGCCGATTGAAGCGAACCAGCGGGCGCCGCGTCGCCCAGAAGGCGATGAGGTCGTCGATCGCGCCCGACAGGCCGAGGTCGAGCAGAGCGGCGGGGGCGAGGCGGCGGAGCACGTCCTTGAGGTGGCGCTGCATGTGGCGGACGGCCTCGGCGATCGACTCCGCCCGTGGGCCGATCTCGGCGGCGTTTCCGCGCGCGAGGTACTGCAGGATCATCGCGGCATCCGCGCCGACCGCGAAGACGAAGGGGGCGACGTCGTCGTGGATGTCGCGGGCAAGCTCCGCGCGCTCCTCCTCCTGGATGGTGATGACCTGCTCGTTGAGCAGGCGGTTCTGCTCGTCGGCGGCGGCAAGGCGGCTTGCCATGGCGTTGAACCCGTCGCGCAAGGGCATCAGCTCGCGGGCGAGCTGCGGCGCCAGGCGCACGGACAGGTCGCCGGTGCCGACCCGTCCCAGCGCCTCGCACACATCGCGCAGCGGCGCCAGGGCCGCCCGGATCGTCAGGAAGGCCAGGGTCAGCACGGCGGCGAAGAACACCGCCATCACCTTCAGCATCAGCGTCACGTCGCTCCACGCCTCCGCCACCTCGTTGTGCGGATCGGCTTCAAGGCTGAGGCGGCCGACCGCGGCGAAGGACTCCGGCAGCGCGGGCATCCGGCCCGGTGCACGCGAGACCACCAGACGGTAGAACCAGCCCGGAGCCGCCTCCTCCGGGCTGAGCGGTCGCGACTGCGCGAGGATGCGACCGTCGGGCGCGAGCAGCACGGCGCGGACGTGGCGGTCGCCGTCGAAGTCGCGCACCACCGCGCGCAGCTTCTTCTCTGGCTCGGCGGGATCGTCCTGATCGTCCAGGGTGCCCAGCGCGCCCGACGCGCCCACCGCCAGCGCCGCCTGCACCTCCGTCCTCACCTTGGTCACGGCGTGCTCGTAGGTCAGCCCAAACGCGACGATCAGGCTGAACACGAGAACAAGGGTGATCGACAGCGCCAAACGGCGTTGAATGGACAAGCGAATGTTTCGGCCGCCGGGAAAGCTACGCGGAGCACCGAAGCACAAAGCCGGCTCGATTACACGGGAGGTTTTGCCCGATCACGCGGGACGGACGAAGGATATCCTTCCGGACTCCTCTCCGCACTGGCCTGTTGGGCGACGTTCAGGGATGCAAGCGCCGGCCCGGAAGCAGCCTTTGGCAGCGGCCTGATCCAGGCAGCCAAGGCCGGACAACCCACGACCCAACGCTCCCGTGCGACATGCGGCCTGGAACGCGCTCACGCGCTCATCTCGGCGCCCAGCCGGCGCATGAAGGCGAGGGCGGCCTCGATCTGCTCCAGCTCGATGAATTCGTCGGGCTGGTGAGCCTGCCGGATCGAACCGGGGCCGCAGACGACCGTGGCGATGCCGTTCTTCTGGAACTGCCCGGCTTCGGTCACGTAGGAGGCGGTCGCGATCTCGTTCGAGCCGGCGAGGCGCTTGCCCAGGACTTCCGCCGCCGAGCCCGGCTCGGCCGACAAGGGCGGCACCTCGGTGTCGTGATGCGTGTCCACCCTCGCGTCGGGCGCGTGGCGGGTCAGCCTGGGCAGCACCACGCGGGAAACGAAGGCGTCGAAGTGGCGGATCGCCCGCGACTGGTCGGCGCCCGGCAGGCCGCGGAACTCCCATTCCAGGCTGCACCGCCTCGCCAGTATGTTGCGGGCGACCCCGCCGGCGATCAGCCCGACGTGCACCGTGGAATAGCCGGGCTCGAAGGTGCCGGTCGGGTCGCCCTCGGCCTCCAGCGTGGCCTGGAAGCGGGAGAGTTCCGCCACCAGCGCGCAGGCCGCCTCGATCGCGTTGGCGCCGAGCGTCGGATTGGCGGAATGGGCTTCGCGACCGTGCACCACCGTTTGATAGGTGGCGATCGACTTATGGGCGTTGACCACGGCCATTTCGGTCGGCTCGCCGACGAGCGCGATCGCCGGTCGCGGCAGGTCGACACCGAAGCGGGCGATGGTGTCGAGCGAGCCGAGGCAGCCGATCTCCTCGTCGTAGCTCAGCAGCAGGTGGATCGGCTTCTTCAGCCCGGCCCTGGCGAAGGCCGGCAGCATGGCGAGGCAGACCGCGTCGAAGCCCTTCATGTCGGTGGTGCCGCGCCCGATCAGCCTGCCGCCGTCGCGGCGCAGGGCGAAAGGATCGGCGCTCCAGGTTTGCCCCGCCACCGGCACGACGTCGGTGTGGCCGGACAGCACCACGCCGCCGTCGACCCTGGGACCGACGGTGGCGAAGATCGCCGCCTTGGTGCCGCTCGCGTCGGGCACGCGCACGCTTTCGATGCCGTGCCCGGCGAGGTACGCCTCGACGCGATCGACGAGGGGAAGGTTGGACTTGGAGCTGACCGTGTCGAACCCGACCAGTTCGTCGAGCAGGCGCAACGCGTCGGCCTGCTGCCGGACCTCATCCATCAGGCGTGGTCCATCAGTTGAGAACGCGGCGGGTCGAGGGCTGGTCGAGCGAGAACATCGGAATGGCCGCGTCAAAGGCGCCGCCGTCCTCCGGCACGACGCGATAGCTGCCGACCATGAAACCGGACGGGGTGGCGAGCGGACAGCCCGAGGTGTAGCGGAACACCTCGCCGGGCTTGAGCACCGGCTGCTCACCGACGATGCCCGGCCCCCTCACCTCTTCCAGGCGGCCATTGGCGTCGGTGATCTTCCAATGGCGGTGGGTGAGCTGGACGACGCTGCGCCCGGCGTTGGCGATCTCCACCGTGTAGGCCCAGAAATATTGGCGCCTCTCCTCGTCGGACCGCTCCGGCACGAACTCGGGCAGCACGGTGATCTCGATGCCGCGGGTCACGCAGGAATACATCGGCTCGGCGGGCGAGGGCGGCGTTTCGGGCGGCATCGGCGGGTCAGGCGAACGGTGAAGCGGCGGGCATGGACAGGGTTGTAGGC
>CAXTMA010000023.1:0-25417 GCA_964245015.1 uncultured Beijerinckiaceae bacterium
GGGTGGGGTCGTGCTGCCAGACTCACTATGAAGCCTTTCGGCGGGTGCTGGAACACAGTGGCGCGCTGCTCATCGGCGGTCGAAGCTTCATCGCGGAAGTGGCCGAGCGGATGGGCGTACCGCCCTCGCGCTTCACCCGCGTTCCCGGTGCGGTCGACACCGAGCGCTTCGTGCCCGGCCATCCCGTCGGCAGCCTCGCGAGCCCGCCGCGCCTGCTCTACCACGGCCGGGTCGACCGCCGGAAAGGCGCGCTGGATTTCCTCACCGCCCTCAGCCTTCTGCGCCAGCAGGGCGTGGCTTTCCAGGCCACGGTGTCGGGCATCGGACCCGATGCCGACCCGGCCAAGGCGCATGCGGCGGATCTGGCGCTGGGGCCGGACCTCGTGCGCTTCACCGGCTATGCCGACTACCACGACACGCCGCGCATCTATGGCGAGGCCGACATCTTCGCCTCGCCGACCTACGCGGAGGGCTTCTCCAACACCATCCTGGAGGCGATGGCCTGCGGCGTGCCGGTGGCGAGCTGCGAGGTGGTTGGCGTCACCGATTGCCTGCGTCACGAGGAGAACGGCCTGCTGACGGCGGCCGGCGACGTGCCGGCCCACGCCGCCGCCTTGCGCCGGCTGATCGAGGATGCCCCGCTGCGCCGCCGCCTCGCCGAGACGGCGCTCGCGGAATGCCGCGCCGTCTACTCCTGGTCGGTCGTCGGCCGGCGGATCATGGGGATCTACGGCGAGCTTTTCGGCACCGAGCCGGCGACCGGCTTCTCCACCGAGCTGACGTCCTCCCCCTGCCGCTTCCGTATTCACCCGCACCTTTTGTGACCCCTGCGTCGCCTCCTGCCGCACTGGCGCTGTCGCCACACCTCGACGATGCCGCCTTTTCCGCCGGCGGCACACTGGCCGAGCTGGCGCAGGCCGGGTGGCGGGTGGTGGTCGCCACGGTCTTCACTCGCAGCATCGCCGGGCCCCGAGGCTTCGCCCTCGCCTGCCAGCTCGACAAGGGCCTCCCGGCCGACCTCGACTACATGGCCCTGCGCCGCGACGAGGATGCCGCCGCCTGCCGCCGCCTCGGCGCCGAGCCGCGCTGGCTTCCCCTGCCGGAAGCGCCGCATCGCGGTTATCATTCGGCACCGGCCCTGTTCGCCGGCCTGCACGCGAACGACGCGGTCGTCGCCGATCTCGTCCCTCTGCTCGGCGACCTCGTCCGCGAGTTGCAGCCCGCGCTGATCCTGGCGCCGCAGGCGATCGGCGGCCACGTCGATCATCGCGCGCTGGTGCAGGCGCTGGCCCATGTCATCGACGCGGCACCGGTCCTATGGTGGCGGGATTACCCCTATGTCGACCGGGATGCGCCGGTTGCCCCCTTCGCCGAGCGCTTCGCCGGCCTGCACGACGTGCAGGTTCCGCTCGCGCCGGCGAGCAGCGCGGCCAAGCTCGACGCGGCGCTGGCCTATCGTAGCCAGATCGGTTTTCAGTTCGGCGGGGTGGACGCGCTGCTCCGACGGTTCACCCAGGCCGAGCCGGTCGAGCGGTTCAAGTCTCGCCGGGATCGCTCGCCGGTACGGATCGACCCGACCTGAGGCGACTCAGGCCGGCTGCGCTTCGCGAAGGCTGCGGATCATGGTGGCGAGACGTGGTTCCGCGACGCGCTCGGCCGCCTCCCTCACGGAAAACCACTGCCGTTCGCGCTGCTCGCCCTCGAGCCAGCTCGCGCATTCCTCCTCGACGTCGAGGCGATACACCATCACGCGGCAGGTCTCGTCGACGCGCGTCCCGATCTTGCGATAGGTATAGGCGCCGATCGGATGCTTATGGATTCGACCTTTGATGCCGGCCTCCTCGAAGGCCTCCTGCGCCGCGGCGGCGTGATCCTTGCGGCCCTTCATCGGCCAGCCTTTCGGCACGATCCAGCGCCGCGTTTCCCGCGACGTCACGAGCATCACCTCGCAGCCGTCGGGGCCGACGCGCACGGGGAGGGCCGCGACCTGCGGGCGATAATGCGGCTCAAGTCTGTTCGTCTTCTTCATGGCGGGAGCGGCGAGAGGAATCGAAAGACGGCAGCGCCGAGACCGCGCGGGTCGGCACGGACGAAAGGCTATCTCGCCTGACTGTTGAGATGTTTCGAAACCTCCGTCTTTTCAACAGGTAAATTGCGCGCGGCCCGGTCAATCCGGCGGGAAGACGCGGGCGAAGATCGTGTCGACGTGCTTGAGGTGATAGCCGAGGTCGAACGACTCTTCGAGTTGCGCCGTCGTCAGTGTTGCGGCGACGTCGCGGTCGGCCTTGAGCAGGGTGAGGAAGTCACCCTCGCCGCGCCAGACCGGCATGGCGTTGCGCTGCACCAGGGCGTAGGCGTCCTCGCGCGAAACGCCGGCCTGCGTCAGGGCCAGCAGCACGCGCTGCGAATGGATCAGGCCGCCGAGACGCTCGAGGTTGCGGGCCATGTTGGCGGGATAGACGGCAAGGTTGGCGATCACGTTGGTCATCCGCGCCAGGGCGAAGTCGAGGGTGATCGTGGCATCCGGGCCGATCATCCGCTCCACCGACGAATGCGAGATGTCGCGCTCGTGCCACAGCGCCACGTTCTCCATCGCCGGCATGACCATGCCGCGCACCAACCGGGCAAGGCCGGTGATGTTCTCGGTCAGCACGGGATTGCGCTTGTGCGGCATCGCCGAGGACCCCTTCTGCCCCTGGGCGAAGAACTCCTCCGCTTCCAGCACCTCGGTGCGCTGCAGGTGGCGGATCTCCACCGCGAGGCGCTCCAGGCAGGAGGCCACGACCCCGAGCGTGGCGAAGAACATGGCGTGGCGGTCGCGTGGGATCACCTGGGTCGAGATCGGCTCGGGGGTGAGGCCGAGCTTGGCGGCGACATGCGCTTCCACGCGCGGATCGATATTGGCGAAGGTGCCGACCGCGCCGGAAATGGCCGTCGTCGCCACTTCCGCCCGCGCGGCGACGAGGCGGGCTCGGCAGCGGGCGAATTCGGCGTAGGCCTGTGCCAGCTTGAGGCCGAACGTGACGGGCTCGGCATGGATGCCGTGCGAGCGGCCGATCGTCGGCGTCAGCTTGTGCTCGTGGGCGCGAACCTTCAGGGCGGCGAGCAGCGCGTCGACGTCGGCGATGAGGAGATCGGCGGCGCGGGTCAGTTGCACGGCGAGGCAGGTGTCGAGCACGTCCGACGAGGTCATGCCCTGGTGGATGAAGCGCGCGTCGGACCCGACGAATTCGGCCAAGTGGGTGAGGAAGGCGATGACGTCGTGCCGCGTCACCCGCTCGATCTCTTCGATGCGCTCGACGTCGAAGACGACGTCGCCGCCCTTGGCCCAGATCGCCGCCGCGCTCGCCGCAGGGATGATGCCCAGCTCCGCCATCGCGTCGCAGGCGTGGGCCTCGATCTCGAACCAGATGCGATAACGGGTCTGCGCCTCCCATACGGCGACCATGGCAGGACGGGAGTAGCGGGGGATCATCGGCGAAACTCAACCACCTGCGAGGACGCCGAGGTTGTGGCCGCTCAACGCGTCGCGTTCAAGCCCGCCGGGAGGAAGCGCACCTGCCGCCGCGGTCGCAGCCGATAGAACGCGATGACGCCGAGAACCGCCGCTGCGATGAGTCCGAGCCCGAGCAGCGGCCGCACCACCACCCAGGCGATGCCGATCGTCAGCAGGGTGAGCGGAATGGCCAGGAACAGGGCGAAGAAGACGATGCCGCCGCCCACGATCGAGCCGAGGAAGGGCAGCACGTCCGCCAACACCCCGAGCGGCATGGCGATCAGCGCCAGGGCGAGGACGAAGCACAGGAAGCCGACGCCGCGCAGGATCCAGGTCAGCACTTTCTCCTGCGAACTCTTGTCGGCCAGCATCTGGTCGGCATCGACATCGCCCGGCACGATCAGGCTGACCCCGTAACCGCCGTTGGTCTTGAACGGGGCGAGCAGCGGCCCGCGCTGTTCGGCCAGCACGCTGACCGTCTGGGCGGGCACGCCGGAGAAGGACACGCGCAGGTCGCCGATCGCCGGCTTCTCCGGGTCATCACCCCTGTAGAAGTTCTGGCCGGAGACGGTGTAGCCTTCGGGCACGGTGGCCGGCGCCGCGATCGGCTGATAGTTGCCGAGTTCGTCGAGCAGCCTGGCCGACAGCTTGCGCTCGGCCATCGTCACCTCCGGTGCGGTGAAGATCTGCGATCGGATCGTCATCTCCGGATTGCGGTGATTGCCCTTGAAGCTCGACGAGTTGATCGGACCGTCCGACCAGACCTTCTTGTAGGTGGTGGTTGTTTGCGTGGTCTGGCCTCCGCCGAGCTGGCTGCTGGAGCGACTCTCCTTCTCTTCCTTCCACTGGAACATCTCCACCTTGCGCATGAGGTGGACGAGGTTGTCCCTGGTCAGGTTCATCTCCGGGTCGCTCAGCGCCCCGTGGGTCGCGAGCTGGCCGGTGAGGTGGACGAGGTGGCGATCCTGCGCGCCGTTGATCGGCGATGGCGATGCCTCGACGAGGACCTTGGCCGCCTGACTCAGCCCACGGATGGCATCCACCGCGCGGCTCTCGTTCCAGAACAGGACGCCGATCGCGACCAGGAATAGGATGACGCCGAACGCGGCGCCGGCGATGGCACCGCCGATCCGCGCGAAGATGTTCGTCGTCGTGCGCTCGACATAAGTGTTGGAGTCGTCCGATGATGACGAGATAGTGTCCGACATGGGCCGCCTCCGAAGCAGCGTCGCAGGCGAGTCCGACGACGACCCGTCTTATAGATCACGATTACGTGAGCCCACCAGTTCGAAGAAGCGCAACGTCGCGGCGATTCACTGGAAAGGCGACGCGGCCACGGCAGCCGTGCGGATCGTCAGGTCTCGTGGCGGGCGATATGGGCCAGCACCGACCCGCACAGCTCACGCACTTCCTTCTCGGTCAGGACGTGAGGATCGTGCAGTCCTCGTCCAGCGAGGTGCCGGACGTGATCCGATGTGATGTCGTGCTTGGCCGGGTGCTTGGCCGGATCGAGCTTCTTCAGCGTTTCGGATGCCTTCTCAACCATTGCGGACATCCTTGAGCAGGGAACGCCACGATCACAGGTGGGCGAGGATCGCCAGCAGCAGCAGGGCGACGATGTTGGTGATCTTGATCGCCGGGTTCACGGCCGGCCCGGCTGTATCCTTGTAGGGGTCGCCGACCGTGTCGCCCGTCACCGAGGCCTTGTGCGCGTCGCCGCCCTTGAAGTGCTTGATGCCGTCCTTGTCGACGAAGCCATCCTCGAAGCTCTTCTTGGCATTGTCCCAGGCGCCGCCGCCGGACGTCATCGAGATGGCCACGAAGAGCCCGTTGACGATGACGCCGAGCAGCGAGGCGCCGAGCGCGGCGAAGGCCGACGCCTTGGATCCCGAGATGAAGAGGACGCCGAAGTACACGACGACGGGGGCCAGCACAGGCAGCAGCGAGGGGAGGATCATCTCCTTGATCGCCGACTTGGTGAGCAGGTCGACGGCGCGGGCGTAGTTCGGCCGCGACGTACCGGCCATGATGCCCGCATCCTCGCGGAACTGCCGGCGCACTTCTTCCACCACCGAGCCGGCGGCGCGCCCCACGGCGGTCATCGCGATGCCGCCGAAGAGGTAGGGGATCAGCCCGCCGAAGATCAGGCCGGCGACGACGTAAGGGTTGCTGAGGTCGAAGGAGATGGTGCCGACCCCGGCGAAGTACTTGTACTGATCGGCGTGCGCGGCGAAGTAGTTCAGGTCGAAGTTGTAGGCGGCGAACAGCACCAGGGCGCCCAGACCCGCCGAGCCGATGGCGTAGCCCTTCGTGACCGCCTTGGTGGTGTTGCCGACCGCGTCCAACGCGTCGGTGGAATGGCGCACCTCCGGCGGCAGGCCGGACATTTCCGCGATGCCGCCGGCGTTGTCCGTCACCGGACCGAAGGCGTCGAGGGCCACGATCATCCCGGCGAGGCCGAGCATGGTGGTGACGGAAATGGCGAGGCCGAACAGACCGGCGAGCTGGTAGGTGGCGATGATGCCGCCGATGATCACCAGCGCCGGCAGTGCTGTGGCCTCCAGCGAGACGGCGAGGCCCTGGATGACGTTGGTGCCGTGGCCGGTGACGCTGGCCTGCGCGATCGACACCACCGGACGCTTGCCGGTGCCGGTATAATATTCGGTGATGACCACGATCAGCGCCGTCACCACCAGTCCGACCAGCCCGCAGAAGAACAGCCGCAACCCGGTGATCGGCGTGGTGCCGGCCGTACCCACCGTTCCGAAGCCGACGGTGAAGTAGGTGGCGATGGCGAGCCCGACGATCGACAGCAGGCCGGTCACGATCAGCCCCTTGTAGAGCGCGCCCATGATGGAGTTGTTGGCGCCGAGCTTGACGAAGTAGGTGCCGGCGATCGAGGTGACGATGCAGGTCGCGCAGATCGCCAGGGGATACAGCATCGCCGACTTCAGCACCGCCTGCTGGCCGAAGAAGATGGCGGCGAGCACCATCGTCGCCACCACGGTGACGGCGTAGGTTTCGAACAGGTCGGCCGCCATGCCGGCGCAGTCGCCGACGTTGTCGCCCACGTTGTCGGCGATGGTCGCGGGATTGCGCGGGTCGTCCTCGGGAATGCCGGCCTCGACCTTGCCGACGAGGTCGGCACCGACGTCGGCGCCCTTGGTGAAGATGCCGCCGCCGAGCCGGGCGAAGATGGAGATCAGCGAGGCGCCGAAGCCCAGGGCGACCAGGGCGTCGACGACCTCGCGGCTGTTGGGCGCGTGGTGCAGGAAGCCGGTGAGCACGCCGTAGTAGCCGGCGACGCCGAGCAGGGCGAGGCCGGCGACGAGCATGCCCGTGATGGCGCCGGCCTTGAAGGAGATGTCGAGGCCGCGCGCCAGCGACACCGAGGCGCCCTGCGCCGTGCGCACGTTGGCGCGCACCGAGACGTTCATGCCGATGAAGCCGGCGGCGCCCGACAGAACGGCGCCGATCAGGAAGCCGACCGCCACCGGCCACGTCAGGAGAAGCCCGAGCCCGACGAAGATCACCGCGCCGACCACGGCGATGGTGAGATACTGCCTGCGGAGGTAGGCCTGCGCGCCTTCGGCGATGGCGCCGGCGATTTCGCGCATCCGAGGCGTGCCGGTATCGGCCGCCAGCAGTTGCGAGCCGGTGACGATCCCGTACACGATCGACAGCAAGCCGCCGCCGATGACCAGCCAAATGCCCAGCATTGCGTTCCCAGCCAATCAGACGTTCAAGCGCCGTCGGTGGACGGCGCGGACGATAGGTCGAAGCGCCCTTCTCCGCAAACGATCGGGGGCGCTCATTGCTGCGCTCAAGATCGCAGCTCTACCGCCGTGTCAACCCCGTCCCTTCGGTGCACCATGAAACAGCCGGCCAAGTGTCTCGCCATCCTCCTCCTGATCGCGCCGGTGCTGCCGGCCCGCGCCGCGGATCGCTTTCCCGATCTCGCGCCCGGCGCCATGTCGCCCGAGCAGAAGGCGATCTTCGACGCCATCGCGGCGGGGCCGCGCAAATCCGCCTCCGGGCCGTTCCAGGCTTGGCTGCGCAGCCCGGTGCTGGCGCAACGGCTGCAGCAGGTCGGCGAATACGTGCGCTTCCAGACGTCGCTGCCGAAGCGGCTGAACGAGTTCGCGATCCTGATCGGCGGCCGGTACTGGAACTCGCAGTTCGAATGGGCCTACCATTATCCCCTGGCGATCGGGGAAGGCGTGCCGGCGTCGGTGCTCGCCGACCTGTCGCGCGGGGTCCAGCCGGCCGGCATGAGCGCCGACGAGGCGTTGGTGTACCGCTTCTCGACGGAGCTGCGCCGCGACAGAAGCGTGTCCGATGCGACCTACGCGCAGGCGCTGGCTCGCTTCGGCGAGCGCGGCGTCATCGATCTGGTCGCCGTGAACGGCTACTACGACGTGGTATGCATGACGCTCAACGTGGCGCAGGTGCCGGTTCCCGCCGGCAGCAAGGCGCCGCCGCTCGACGCCCTGCCGGTGCCGACCCGCTGACCTCACCCGAAGTGCTGGAAGCTGCCGCGGGGCAAGGGGAGCGGCGCGCCGTCGATGCCCCGCAGGCTGACGCCCTCCCCGGTCGTCGCGACGCCGACGCAGGCCAGCGCGACACCGCCCGCCCGGCCGGCCGCCTCGAAGGCCGGCGCGGACGATGGCGGCACCGCGCACAGGATCTCGTAATCGTCGCCGCCCGTCAGCGCCGCTTCGGCGAGGCGGGGATCGAGCACCAGGGCGGCGCAGACGGCCGGCGATAGCGGCACGTCGGCGAGCGCGACGCTGGCGCCGAGTCCTTCGAGCCGCAGCATCTTGGCGAGGTCGCCGAGGAAGCCGTCGGACACGTCCATTGCCGAGCGCGCGTGAGCCAGCAGGGCATCGCGGAGGGCGAGGCGGGGCTGCGGGCGGAGATAGCGGTCGAGCAGCGCGGTCCGATCGGCAGCCCCCAGCGCAGCGGTCCAGGCTCGGTCTTCCGCCCGGTTCCTGCGCAGTTGCAGCCCGAGCGCGGCGTCGCCGATCATGCCGGTGACGTAGATCCGATCGCCGACACGGGTGCCGCCGCGCGGCACCATGCCGCCCGCGGGCACCTCGCCGAAGACGCTCACCGACAAGGTTAGTGGACCCGGCGTCGCCACGGTATCGCCGCCGAGCAGGGGACAGCCGAAGGCGGCGGCGTCCTCGCCCAGGCCGGCGCAGAAGGCGGCGAGCCAGGGCTCGGTCCAATCGTCGGGCAAGGCGAGGCCGAGCAGGAAGCCGAGCGGGTCGGCGCCCTTGGCGGCGAGGTCGCTGAGGTTGACACGCAGAGCCTTGCGGGCGATCGCGTCGGGCGGATCGTCGGGAAAGAAGTGCCGGCCGGCGACGAGCATGTCCTTGGACACCACGAGGTCGCAGCCGAGACGCGGCGTCGCCAGCGCGGCGTCGTCGCGGAGGGCGAAAGCCTGCCGTCCGGCGAGCGGGGCGAGGTAGCGGGCGATGAGGTCGTCTTCGGAAGGACGCGCGTTCACTTCCCCTCCGGCACTGGCGCGCCGATCCTCCCCGCCAAGCGGGTTGGCGGGTCCCCTACCACCAGCGCTGCGGCAGTTCGATCGGCGGCGCCGCGGCCTCGATCGCAGCGGCGGCGGTGAACAGCGTTTCCTCGTCGAACGGGCGGCCGATCAGTTGCAGGCCGAGGGGCAGCCCTTGCGCGGACAGGCCGGCCGGCACGGCGATGCCCGGGAGGCCGGCCATGTTCACCGTCACGGTGAAGACGTCGTTGAGGTACATCTCGATCGGGTCGCCCGAGCCTTTCTCGCCCAGGGCGAAGGCGGCGGACGGCGTCGCCGGTGTCAGGATGGCGTCGACGCCGCCGGCGAAGGCGTCCTCGAAGTCGCGCTTGATGAGGGTGCGGATCTTTTGCGCCCGGACGTAATAGGCGTCGTAGTAGCCGGCGGAAAGAACGTAGGTGCCGATCATGATGCGCCGTCGGACCTCGCGGCCGAAGCCGGCGGCGCGCGTTTCCTCGTACATGTCGACGACGTCGCGGGCCGGCACGCGCAGGCCGTACCGCACCCCGTCGTAGCGGGCGAGGTTGGAGGATGCTTCGGCTGGCGCCACGATGTAGTAGGCGGCGAGCGCGTAAGCCGTGTGCGGCAGCGAGATGTCCTTAATCGTCGCGCCGGCCTCGCGCATCCAGGCGATGCCCTGCTGCCAGAGCGCGTCGATTTCGGCCGACATTCCCTCCATCCGGTACTCGCGGGGGATGCCGATCACCTTGCCCTTCATCGAGGCGCCCACCGCCGCCTCGTAGTCCGGCACGGGCAGGTCGACGGAGGTGGTGTCCTTGGCGTCATGGCCGGCCATCGAGCGCAGCAGGATCGCGCAGTCGCGCACGGTGCGGGCGATCGGACCGGCCTGATCGAGGGAGGAGGCGAAGGCGACGATGCCCCAGCGCGAGCAACGGCCATAGGTCGGCTGGATCCCCACCGTGCCGGTGAAGGCGGCCGGCTGGCGGAGCGAACCGCCGGTAGCGGGGGCGGTGGCGCCGAAGCACAGCCGCGCCGCCACTGCCGCCGCCGAGCCGCCCGACGAGCCGCCGGGTACCAGGGCCGCCGACGACAGCCGCCCGTCCTCACGTCGTCGCCACGGCGAGGTGACCGGGCCGAAATACGAGGTTTCGTTGGACGAGCCCATGGCGAATTCGTCGAGGTTGAGCTTGCCGAGCATGGTGGCGCCGTCGCGCCACAGATTGGCGGACACGGTCGACTCGTAGGGCGGCGCGAAGCCTTCGAGAATATGGCTTCCCGCCGTGGTCTGCACGCCTTGCGTGCAATACAGATCCTTGATGCCGAGCGGGATGCCCTCCAGCGGGCGTGCCTCGCCCCGCGCGACGCGCTCGTCGGAGGCGGCGGCGGCGCGGCGCGCGTGGTCCGGCGTTTCCACGATGAAGCAGTTCAGCGGCTTGGCGGCGGCCACGGCGGCGACCTGCGCCTCGTTCAGCTCGACGGCGGAAAAGCGCTTGGCCTTGAGGCCGTCGCGCGCTTGCGCCAGGGTCAAGGCGGTCAGGTCGGCGGACAAAGGATCGAGCCCTCGAATGAGATGATGGGGAAGACTATTCGATCACCTTGGGAACGGTGAAGAAACGATCCTCGCTCGCCGGCGCGTTGGCCGTCACGGCGGCGGCGATTCCGCCGTCATCGACCACGTCGAGGCGTTGCTTCATCGGCATCGGCATCACCGAGGTCATCGGCTCGACGCCGCTGACGTCGACGGCGTTGAGCCGTTCCACGAAGCTGAGGATGGCGTTCAGCTCGCCCTGGAGACCGGCGACTTCGTCATCCCTGACCTTGATGCGCGCGAGGCGGGCGATGCGGCGCACGGTGGCCTGATCGACGGACATGACGCTCCCCGGCTGCTACGAGGGGCGCTGTACCGCATCGCCGACGCGATGTCATCGCCGCCGCGCGGAGAAGGCGGTGCCGGATCATCACTCGGGGTTGCCCATGTCGGCCAACATCATCGGCCTCGCCGAGCTGAAGAACCGCCTCGGACGGCTTGATCGCCTGCTCGGTCTCGATCTCGGCACCAGAACGATCGGCGTCGCCGTGTCCGACGTGGAGCGCCGCTTGGCCGGTCCGGTGACCACGCTGCGACGGACCCGATTCAAGCAGGATGCCGCCGCCGTCATCGCCCAGGCAAGCGGTCTCGACGCGAAAGCCTTCGTGATCGGCCTTCCCCTCAACATGGACGGCAGCGAGGGCCCGCGGGTTCAGTCGACGCGCGCCTTCATCCGCAACATGGCTCCGTTGACCGTCCTGCCCTTCGTCCTGTGGGACGAGCGCCTTTCGACGGCGGCGGTGACGCGCAACCTCATCGAGCAGGACGTGTCGCGCGCCAAGCGCGCCGCCGTCGTGGACCAACTCGCGGCCGCCTACATCTTGCAGGGCGCGCTGGATCGGTTGAAGCGTCTCGACCTCCCGCTTGGCAGTTCCCCACTTGGGAACCCTATGCCAAGCGGCTCACCAGCTGACGATTTCGACGGCGATCAGTAGCCGGGATACCCGTATCCCGGCCCGTAATATCCCGGCCGGCGAAAGCCGTAGCCTGCGGGGGCGTAGGGACTGATAGCTGATGGAGTGCCGCTGATGCCGAGATCAAACAGGCCGAACACCGCGCCCGAGGTGTAGGCCGCCCGCGATTCGAGCCTGCCGGCGACATCGCGCGCTGGTGGAGGCAAAGGGGCGGAGGCGGGTGGAAGGTGTCGAACGCGATGGCGGCGGGCGCTGCGGGCGAGGCCGTCATCGCTGGCTCCGACGAGCAGCACGACCGCCGCGAAGGCGCGACACGCGGAACGCAGCATCACGGACCGATCTGCCTCGCGGGACTCAGTAGCGCGCACGGACACGACCGCGCACGGCGGGCTGCTCGGCTGGGCAGGTGTGCTCGATGCCGTTGGGAATGCCGTTGATGTCGCGGCTGAGGTCGGTCACGTTCCAGCCATCGGGATATTGGCAGCGCCGCACGACCCGCACCACCGGCCCGGCGCCGTAGCTCCCCGTGTTGATCTCGAAGGACGGGCTGGTGCCCAGCGTTTCGTCGGGCTGGAGATAGCCGTAGGGAACGGGATACCCGTATGGCGTCGGGGCGAGGGGCCGGTAGGGCTGATAGGCGACCTGCGCGCCGGCCGAAACCAGCCCGGAGCCGAGCGCGGCGAGACTGAGGGCGCCGCCGACCAACATAAGTCTTCCGATCATCCCACCCGCCCCAAGCGACTAATTGGCAACTGCATTTATCAAACGTGAGCTCAGCCGCCCGGTTCCGGCGAATTATGGCGCCGGGAAGGCCCGAGCGCATTGACGGCCAGTCGCTGCATTTGGCATTTGGGCGGCAATACGTTCGAAACAGGCCTGATCGTCACTTCCTTGCCCGATGATGAAGAATTTCGGGCAAGCCGCGTTCGAACGTATGGTCGCTAGGGGGTCCAGGTCATGAAGAAGTTGCTGTTCTCGTTGTCGCTGCTCGGCCTGCTCGGGGCGGCCGGGGCGGCCTCCGCGGCTGACCTCGCGGTTCTGGCGCCGCCGCCGCCGCCGCCCGCACCCGGTTACGTTTTTCCGCCGGTGGTCGTGCAGCTCGGCCCGGCGACGACCTACAGCTCCATCATTTGCGAGAACTACGCCAAGCTGCCGGACGGCTCCTGGAAGGCGCTGAACCCGACCGAATTCGGCCTCGGCTTCACCATGCACATCGTTCCGCCGGTGATCCCGATCAAGTCGGGCGGCTTCATCTACAACAACATCGACCTGTATTCGCAGCTCGAACTGCAGTGCAGCTCAACCCTGGTCCAGGCGCGCTACTGATTGCAAAAGCCGGTGGGCCGGGCGATGGGTCCGGTCCGATCGGCTTACGCACCGGCCGCGTTTGACGCGCGGAGATTGCTGGCACGAAGCGCCGGCAGTCGCACTTCCCAGCGCATCGGGTGCCCCGCCGCACCATCGGGTCGATGCGTGCGGACTATTCCGCGCGGAAAAGCCTGACGTGACCTGCGCCATCATATTCGGCCAGCACGGTCTCGCCCGCCAGCGCCTTGGAACCGAGGGTCACCATCGGCCGAGCGCCTGCCGGAAGGTAAACGTCGACGCGCGAGCCGAAGCGGATCAGCCCGAACCGCTGACCGACCATCAGGTTGTCGCCCTGCTTGTTGAAGCAGACGATGCGCCGCGCCACCAGACCGGCGATCTGCACCACGCCGAAGCGCCCATGGTCGCCATCGATGGTCAGGGCGTTGCGCTCGTTGTTCTCGCTCGCCTTGTCGAGGTCGGCGTTGACGAAAAGCCCGGGGGTGTAGGCGATCCGGCTGATGCGGCCGGCGATGGGCATGCGGTTCACGTGGCAGTCGAACACCGACATGAAAACGGAAATGCGCTGCATCGGCTCCGCCCCGAGGCCGAGTTCCGGCGGCGGCGGAAAGAAGCCGAGCGAGGAGATCACCCCGTCGGCGGGCGAGACGACGAGTTGCGCTTCGAGCGGTGTCTGCCGGCGAGGATCGCGGAAGAAGTACACGCACCAGCAGGTCAGCACCGCCCCGATCCAGCCCAGCGGCTGCCACAGCCAGGCGAGGCCCAGCGTCACCACCGCGAAGATCGCGATGAACATGTATCCATCGGGATGGACCGGCGTGACCTGACGACGGATGGATTCAAGAACTGACATGAACAAACCGCTCGCGATGATAGCCGGATGGTTGAGTGATTGGCTCGGCCGTTAAGTCGATGGGATACGTCGGCGGTCAACTCGCCCGGAAGCGATTCTCGACGTCCTGGGCGAGGCGGGAGCCTTCGGCGAGGAAGCGGGCGATCACGGCGCGGGCGTTGCCGGTGCAGGTGCGATAGGACAGTTCGTAGCCCTGCAGGCCGGCGTTGAAGGCGCCGGCGAGCCTGTCCTTGCGGAGCGCCGGCGTGCCTTCCGCGTCGAGCAGGGCCCGCATGCGGTCCCGCCATTCGCCGGAGTCCTTTTCGCCGCACAGGCCGCGCAAATAGGTCAACGCGCCCAGGATCTCGGCGAGGCGCATCAGCTGGGGATCGTAGGGCTTGGCGTCGGGCGGCGGCGCCGGTGTCGCCGGCGGCGAGGGCGCCGGCAGGTAGACGGTGGGCTTGTCCGGCTTGCGCGGCGCCTTGCCGGGTTTCTCCGCCAACGCTTCGTTTGACCGAGCGAGCGGACCGGCGAGCGCGATGACGAGCAGTGCGAGCACGGCGGCAAGCCGGTGCCGCCGTGGGGAGCGGGGATGCTCGGAAACGTCGGGCCGGGTGCCGGGTTCGATCCGCTGCTCCGACAGGTCGTTGCGCATCGGATAAGGTCCGAGAATCGCGGCGCCTTTTTCGGTCCTAGGTTTTAGCACGCAAACCTCAGCCCGGCTGCGACACGGAGTGGACTGCCCCGATCTTACCGCTGGTCCGGGTCTCTCGGCCGACCCAACCCTCGTAGATCGCCTTTGCCCCGTCGAGCACCGGCAGCAGCCCGGCGGTGGTGGCGAGCGAGGAAGCCTCGTCGGGGCGCAGCCAGACCACCGCCGCCGCTTCCGGCCCGGTCGTTCCCGCGCCGGCGATCCACTCGCCGACAAAGGAGGCGATCACGAAGTGCATCCGCATCCTGCCCTCGCCGTCGCGCTCGACCACCTCGACGTGCCGGTTGAAGCCGATCACCCGCGCCGACACCTCGACCTCCTCGCGCAGTTCGCGAAGCGCCGCCTCCGTCAACGACTCGCCGACCTCGACAAGGCCGCCGGGCAGCGAGAACAGGCCGGCGAGCGGCGCCCTCGCCCGCTGTGCCAGCAGCACGCGGTCGCCACGAAAGACGGCGAGGCTGACGGCCAGGATCGGGCGCGCGGGGCTGCGCCGATCGGCGGCCAGTTCAGGTTGGCTCACGGATATAACCGCGTCTTGGTCCATGGCGCCTCGACGCTCTCGCGGGCGAACAGGAAACGGTCGTGCAGGCGATACTCGCCGTCCGCCCAGAATTCCAGCTGCAGGGGACGGATGCGCAGGCCGCTCCAGTGCGGCGGCCGCGGGATCTCCTCGGGATAGCGCGCTTCCACCGCGGCCACCGCCTCTTCCAGTACCGAGCGGCTTGCGAGCGGGCGCGATTGCCGGCTCGCCCAGGCCCCGGCGCGGCTGCCGCGCGGGCGGCTGGCGAAATAAGCATCGGCCTCGGCCGCGCTGACCACCTCCACGGGGCCGCGCACCCGGACCTGGCGGCGCAGACTTTTCCAATGGAACAGCGCCGCAACCTTGCCGCTGCCCAGGATCTCGCGGCCCTTGGCGCTTTCGAAGTTGGTGTAGAACACGAAGCCGCGGGCATCGAAGCCCTTGCACAGCACCATGCGCGCGTCGGGCAACCCATCGGCGTCGACGCTGGCGACCGCCATGGCGGTGGGGTCGTTGGGTTCGCTGGCGGTCGCCGCCTCCTGCCAGCGGGCGAACAGGTCGAACGGGTCGTCGACGAGGTCACCGCTCTTTAACTCGGTCGAGGTAACGTCCGCGTGAACAGTTGCGTGCATGAGTTCCTGCGTGGCTCCCCAATCCATCTTTACCCCAGAGCGGTGCCGACGTGTACCCGCTCCGCGCATCTGCCGCACGCACCGATCCCGGTCGATCCGCGCGCTGTGTTGCCTCGCGGCGGCCGCGCCGCTCTTCGGCGGCTGCTCGCTGTCCTTTCCGATCGCGCCGCTGGTGCAGGCCGAGGAAGTGACGGGATCGAGCTCGCCGGTACCTTTCGGGCAGTTGCTCGACGAGGAGGGTCGGCGACGCGAAAAGGCCGCCCTTTCGACGGCGCTCGATCCGCAGGGCGACGGTGCAACCGTGCACTGGGAGAACACCAAGAGCGGGGCGAAGGGCGCGATCACGGCTGTCGGCCGGGCCTATCCCTGGGACGGCAAGGTCTGCCGCGCCTTTCTCGGCGACCTCACGCGCGAGGCCGGGCGACGTACGCTCCAGGGCACGGCCTGCGCGGTGGCCGCCGGCGACTGGCAGGTGCGCGACTCCAAGCCCTTTGCCAAGCAGTAGGGGACGCAACAAGCCGTCGGGCTGCGCCACGAGCAGATGTCCTGATCGCCAGGCTACAGCGATCGCGCGACACCCTCGCGCAGGGCCGGCAGGCGGCACGCGCACACCGTTGTCTCGACGAGGGCGCCGACGCCGTTCTCGTGCCGGACCACGTTCTGGCCGTCCGCGGCCGGACGGGCGCAGACGAGGACGCCGTTGCCGGCCAATCGCCTGAGCAGGGCGGCGGGCACCGCCTCCACAAGTGCGTGGACCAGGATGCGATCGAAGGGCGCCCCGCCCCGCGCCTCGCGGCCGCCATCGCCCCAGAGCACGGCGGCGTTGCGGATGCCGAGCCCTTCGAGCCGTGCCGCCGCCGCCGCGGCAAGGCTGCGGATGCGCTCCATACCGACGACGCGGTCGCAGAGCTGGGCGAGCAGGGCCGTGGTGTAACCCGAGCCCGACCCGACCTGCAGGACGCGGTGGTCAGGCGCCACGGCGAGGGCCTCGATCATGCGGGCGGCCAGCCAAGCGGGCGGCAGCGTCTGGCCGCAGGCGATGGGCACGGGAAGGTCGCGCATCGCAAGGGCGGCGTAGCGGTCGGCAACGAACAGCTGGCGCGGCACGCGTTCGGCCGCGCGCAACACGGCGAGATCGCGGACGCCACGCCCGCGCAGCCCGAGGTGGAAAGCGGCCTTCGCCTCCGGCCCGATCTCCTCGCCCACCGCGCCGCTCGCTAGTCGTCGAGGATCTGCGCGTAGCGGGTCACCGTGGGCTCGTCGGTCAGGTCGAGCTTCAAGGGCGTGACCGAGATGCGCTTCCTCGCCATCGCTTCGAGGTCGGTGCCCGGCGCCACGGTGTGGTTGTTGCGGCCGAAGGCGATCCAGTAGTAGGGGTTGCCGCGCCCATCGAGGCGCGGGTCGACGCGCACGATCTGGGCGTCGCGCCGCCCCTGCACCGTGGCCGACACCCCCTCCACCTCGGCGGCGGGACAGGGCGGGAAGTTGACGTTGACCACGATGTCGCGGCCGAAGCCGGCGCGCAGCACCTTGGCGACCACGCGTGCGCCGTGCGTTTGTGCGCACTCCCAGAAGATGCTGTCGCGTCCGCCGCCGTAGGCATGCTTGCCGTAGGCCTGCGACAGGGCGATCGAGGGAACGCCGAGGATCGTGCCCTCGATGGCGCCGGCGATGGTGCCGGAATAGGTGACGTCCTCTGCAAGGTTCTGCCCGCAGTTGACCCCCGACAGAACGAGGTCGACCGGCTTGTCGGCGAGGATGTGCTTCAATCCCATGATGACGCAATCGGTCGGGGTGCCCTTCAGCGCGTAGCGTATGTCGCTGATCTTGCGCAGCCGGAGGGGGTCGTTGACCGACAGCGAATGGGCGACGCCGGACTGGTCGAGTTCGGGAGCGACCACGATGATCTCGTCCTCGCGCGAGGCCGGTTGCCACTCGCCCGCCGGCTCCCGACCCCAGTCCCCGGCCAGAGCGCGGGCGATGTGTTCGAGCACGTCGAGGCCGGGCGAATGGATGCCGTCGTCGTTGGTGAGGAGAATGCGCATCAGCCTGCCTTTCGGAGGTGAGTGAGCCCGCCCATGTAGGGCGCGAGCGCCTCGGGCACGCGAATGCTGCCATCAGCCTCCTGGTAATTCTCAAGAACCGCGACGAGGGCGCGACCGACCGCCACGCCCGAGCCGTTGAGCGTGTGCACGAAGCGCGGCGCGGAGGCTTTCCCCGCCGGAGCGGCGGAGGGGCGATAGCGCGCGTTCATGCGCCGGGCCTGGAAATCGCCGCAGGTCGAGCAGGAGGAAATCTCGCGGTATCGGTCCTGTCCGGGCAGCCAAACCTCGATGTCGTAGGTCTTGGCGGAAGCGAAGCCCATGTCGCCGGTGCACAGCAGCATCACGCGGTAAGGCAGGCCGAGGCGCCGCAGCACCGCTTCGGCGCAGCCGAGCATGCGCTCGTGCTCGGCGGCGGAGTGCTCGGGCACGGTGATCGAGACCAGCTCCACTTTCGTGAACTGGTGCTGGCGGATCATGCCGCGGGTGTCGCGCCCGGCCGCGCCGGCTTCGGCACGGAAGCAGGGGGTCGCGGCGGTATAACGCAGCGGCAGCACCGTTTCGTCGAGGATGGATTCGCGTGCGAGATTGGTCAGCGGCACTTCGGCGGTCGGAATGAGCCAGAGATCGCGCTGTCCGTCCTCGCCCTGGCGGGTGGCAAGGAATTGATCCTCTCGGAATTTCGGGAGCTGCGCCGTGCCGAACATCGCCTCGTCGCGCACCAGGATCGGTGGGTTGACCTCGGTGTAGCCGTGCTCGCCCGTGTGCAGGTCCAGCATGAACTGCGCGAGCGCGCGCTCCAGCCGGGCCAGCGAGCCCTTGTTGACCACGAAGCGCGCGCCCGACAGCTTGGCCGCGGTTTCGAAATCCATCAGGCCGAGCCCTTCGCCGAGCGCCCAGTGCTCCTTCGGCGCAAAGGCGAAGGTGGGCCGTTCGCCGTTCTCGCGGAGGATGACGTTGCCGTCCTCGCCGCGCCCCTCGGGGACGTCGTCGCGCGGCTGGTTCGGCAGTCCGGCCAAGGCCGTTTCGAGACCCGCGACGGCGCTCCTCTCCTCCGCTTCCAGCGAGGGCAGCGCCAGCTTGAGGGCGGCGACCTCGTCCTTGAGCGCGGCGGCCCGCGCCGTGTCGCCGGCCTTCATCGCCGCGCCGACCTCGCGCGAGGCGGCGTTGCGGCGCTCCTGCGAGGATTGGGACGCGGCAATGGTGGCGCGACGGCGCTCGTCGAGAGTGGCGATCCGCTCGGCCAACGGTTCGATCCCGCGCCGCCGCCGCCCTTCATCGAAGGCAACGGGGTTGTCGCGGATCCATTTCAAGTCGAGCATGGAGGGTCCTGCCGGCGGGCATCCCTCTTGGCACGGGACCAGCGCGCCCGCCAAGGCCGGGATGCGCTGGATCGCCGGCCCGGCGGCTCAGGCCCGCCCGGCGGCGGGCGACAGCCTGGATATGTCGAAGCCGAGGTTGCGCACGGCGCGCTCGTACTTGGAGTCCAGCGCCGTGTCGAAGATCAGCGACGCGTCGGCGGGCACGTTGAGCCAGCCGTTGCCCTGCATCTCCGCTTCGAGCTGCCCGGCCTGCCAGCCGGCATAGCCCAGCGCGAGAACGGAGTTGGACGGGCCCGAGCCGTCGGCGATCGCGCGTAGGATGTCCACCGTCGCGGTCAGCGAAACCTGCGCATCGATCGGCAGCGTCGAGTTCTCGACGAAGAAATCCGCCGTGTGCAGAACGAAGCCGCGCCCCGTTTCCACGGGGCCGCCCTTCAGCACGGGTGTCGCCCCGGCCTTGCCGGGCAGCCGGATCGCCTGATCCTCCTTGATGATCTCGAGCTGAACCAGCAGGTCGGGAAAGCTGACCCGATTGGCGGCCCGGTTGATGACGATGCCCATCGCGCCCTCCTCCGAGTGCGCGCAGAGGTAGACCACCGACCGAGCGAAGTTCTGGTCGACCATGCCCGGCATCGCCACCAGCATCTGGCCATCGAGGAAGCCGCCGTGCGAGTGGATGCGGCGGGGCGGTTTCATCGAAGCCGCCGAAGCGGGCGCTTCGTTCAGACCGGGCTCGCCGCCGCCCGTCACCTCAGGCGCTTCCTGTCGCGTATGTCTCATCGCAGAGGCCTCTTTTTCATGGGTCCAGGATTGCCGTGCGGTCGATACAGGTGTCCTGTGATCCGGGAGAATTCACCCCAAGGTGCGGCCCGTGAGGCATTGTAAGCAAAAAATCATCCACGCGACCGCGCCGTTCGTCAGGCCTTCCATTCTTTGCGCGGCCCTGTGTTCTTCCGGCATCGCCACCGTTCCGGTCGCACAAGCGCAGATGCCTCAGCCTGGTTCGCCCGACCTGATGAGCACGCTGCGACTTGTCGCAGAGCCGGGCCTCCGGGAGGGCCGCTACCTCGCCGGCATCGAGATCGCCATGGCGCCGGGCTCGCACACCTATTGGAAGATGCCGGGCGAGGCCGGGGTTCCTCCCGTGTTCACCTTCAACGGCTCCGAGAACGTCAAATCGGCCATCGTGACGTTTCCAGTCCCGCAGCGCATCACGGAGGAAGGACTCGATGCCTTCGGCTACACCGGCCAGGTCGTGTTCCCGGTGATCGTGACGCCGGCCGACCCGTCCAAGCCGGCTTCGCTGCACGCCGACGTCACCTTCGCGATCTGCAACAGGATCTGCATCCCGGGCCACGGCGACGCCGCGGTGGTGCTGGAGCCGAAAGGGCGAGGCGTCGCCGCGAGCCTCGTCGAAGGCGCGCTGGCCAAGGTGCCGCACCAGGTGGCGGATCTGGCGGCTCTGCGGATCGCGCCCAGATCCGGCACCGCCGATCCGAGCTGGACGCTGAGCTGGAGCGGCAGCCCGCCGCCCGGCGACATCTTCGCCGACGCGCCGGAAGGCTTCTACTTCACCACCCGGAAGACGGCGCCTGACAGCTGGACCCTGACGGCCGTCTCCACCGTGACGGCCGCCGCTGCGACGCCGGTGCCGGTGACACTGGTGCTTGCCGGCCCGACGGGCGCCTTGCAAACCACGCGCACGCTGGACCTCAAGGCGCCGGGCCGGTAGGCAGGTCGCTGCGGCGCAGGAAAGGGAACGGGCATGAGCATCAAGGTCGGGGACAGGCTTCCGGAGGCGACCTTCACCGTGATGACGCCGGACGGGCCGACGGAGCGCGCCTCCGCCGCCATCTTCCCCGGACGCAAGGTGGTGCTGCTCGCCGTGCCCGGCGCCTTCACGCCGACGTGCAGCATGAATCACCTGCCGCCCTTCATCGCCAAGGCCGACGCGATCAAGGCGAAGGGCGTCGACGAGATCCTCGTCACCGGCGTCAACGACGTGTTCGTGATGGGGGCCTGGGAGGCCCAAACCGGCGGCACCGGCAAGGTGACCTACCTCGCCGACGGCAGCGCCGAATTCGCCAAGGCGACCGGCCTGACGCTGGACCTCACCTCCCGCGGCCTCGGCCTGCGCTCGCAGCGCTACGCCATGGTGGTCGAGGATGGCGTGGTGAACAGCCTCGCCGTCGAGGACAGCCCGGGGCAGGCCGAGAAGAGCAGCGCCGACGAGATCCTCAAGGTTCTCTGACCCGCTGTCTGTTCCTCAGCAGGTTTCGCAAAAGCGCCCCGCGGTTTTGCGATCAAAACTTGCGGCATATCAAAGGGCTAAGCGGATGAAGCGTTGGCCTGCCAACGCGAACCTGCTTAGCTCGCTGCGCCCTCTCCTCGCGAAGGTGCGGCGGTGACAGACCCTGGTCTGGGGAGCGGCTGTGGGATGAGTCCTAGCCGGCCGACGCCGCCCGCTCGGCCGAGCGCAGCGTGTTGGACATCAGCATGGCGATGGTCATCGGGCCGACGCCGCCCGGCACCGGCGTGATCGCGGCGGCGTGCTTGGCCGCGCCGGCGTAGTCAACGTCGCCGACGAGGCGGGTGCGGGGCTTGCCCTGCGCGTTCAGACCCTCGCCGGCGATGCGGTTGATGCCCACGTCGATCACGATGGCACCGGGCTTGATCCAGTCGCCCTTGACCATCTCGGGCCGTCCGACCGCCGCCACCACCAGATCGGCGGCGCGCACCACCTCGGCGAGGTTCCTGGTGCGCGAATGCGCCACCGTCACCGTCATGTTCTTGGACAGCAGCAGTTGCACCATCGGCTTGCCGACGATGTTGGATCGGCCCACGATCACCGCGTTCATGCCGTCGAGCTTGGCGCCGAGCGCCGCCGCCGCCTTCTCCACCAAAACCAGCGAGCCGGCCGGCGTGCACGGCACCAGCGCCCGCTCGGTCGAGCCGATGGCGAGCAGCCCGACGTTGACGGGATGAAAGCCGTCGGCGTCCTTTTCCGGGTTGATCGCTTCCAGCACCTTGGTCGAGTTGACGTGCTCGGGCAGCGGCAACTGCACCAGAATGCCGTGGATGGCGGGATCGTTGTTCAAATCGTCGACGAGGCGGAGCAGGTCGGCCTCGCTCGTGCTCGCGGGAAGGTCGTGCTGCACGGAATGGAAGCCGCAGGACTTGGCCGCCTTGCCCTTGGCCTTGACGTAAACCTGGCTCGCCGGATTCTCGCCGACCAGAACCACGGCGAGGCCGGGCTGCACGCCCTTGGCGATCAGCGCCTGCGCCCGGCCGGCGACTTCGGCGAGAACCTGCTCGGAGGCGATCTTGCCGTCGATGATGTGGGCCCCGTCCGCGCCGGTGCGGATCACGTCGGCCGGAATTCGGGCGGGGTTCTGATCGGACACGGTCATGGCTGCCAACCCGGAGGTGCGAAAAGGAGAAAACTCCGGCCTTGTCTCAGCTTTGCCGGACGGTGCCAACCCCGGCGAGCGGAACGGAGGCCCGAACGCGTCGAAGGAGAACCGGGCCCGGTGCCGTCCGCAGCCGCCGGGCGGGAGATGGCGCATGGACGGCTTGGCGTGGAGGTCGCCGCCGCCATCGACGCGGTCGCCGTGGCCGGTCCAGGCTTCGAGGCAAAGGAATCGCCCAGGCGGTCGCGACCACAGGGCGAGATGCGGGAAGTCGTCGGTGGCGAGCGAGATGGCCGCTCCCGACGCATTCCCCGACCCATCTCGCGGCATATGGGCGAAGCGAAGCGAGCGGCTGCGCGCCTCCAGGAAGCACAGGGCTTCGCCGGCCATCAGCTCGGGCGACAAGGGAAGGCAGGTGCCCTCGATCGGGATCGGGCGGGTGTGGGCCGTGAACAGGCCTTCGGGCGAGATCACCGGCACGCGCGGCTCTTCCGGCTCGGCGAAGAGAATGGCGTAGTCCTCCGGCCGGCCGCCGGCGAAGGGCCAGCGGAAGCCGGGATGCAGCCCGCAGGCGTAGGGCATCACGCCGTCGCCGGCATTGCGCACGACCAGCTCCGTGCAAAGGGCGGCGGCGGACAGCGTGTAGGTCACGTCGAGCGACCAGTCGAAGGGATAAGCCTGCCGCGTCGGCGCCGAGGAGGCCACCGTGAGCCTGACCTGCCGTTCGCTGCGCTCGGCGACGGCGAAGACCAGCCGGCGGGCAAAGCCGTGGACGCCCAAGGCATGGCTGTTGCCGCCGACGCGGATCACGCCGCCACGCGTCCAGCCGACGACGGGGAACAGGATCGGCGCCGTGTCGGGCCAGCTGGCGGGATCGCCGGGCCAAAGGAGGGAATGGTCGCCGATCTGCCAGGCCCGCAGCTCCGCGCCGCGCAGGGCGATGGCGGCGGTGGAGGGCCCGGCCCGCAGGATCACCTCGCTCATGGCGACTCCGGTGGCGACAGCAACGGCGAGCCCGATGATCCGCCCGCACGAAGGGGGCAGCTTTCGGGAACGTAAACGGCGAGGGCTCGCCGCTTCTGGGTGAAGATGGCGGGCGTTTGCGTCAGCAGTTCGCCGTCGGCGTTCACCGGGCGCGGCTTGCGGGTGATGATCTCGAAGCTTTGCGCGCGCGCCGTGCGCACTTCGCGCACCGCGCCGTGGGTGCCACGCGCGAAGGAGGGGATCAGCAGGGCGCGCCGCCACACCTGCGCGAATTCGAGCGAATACAGGTCGAGGGCGCCATCGTCGATGCGCGCCCCTTCGGCGACGATGTTGCCGCCGCCGTAGTACCGGCCGTTGCCGACCGTGATCTGCAGCGTGCGCACCATGAATTTTTCCTGCGCCGTCCCGCCTCCGCCGGCCGGGCCGACGAGCAGGGTGGCATGGAAGGGCTCGGCCTGCAGCAGCAGGCGGGCGGCGGTGAGGGCATAGCTGAAGCGGCCGAAGCGGCGCTTGCGCTGCGTGGTGAGCGATCTGGCAAGATCGGCCGCCATGCCGACGCTGGCGACGTTGAGAAAGGCGTGGCCGTTGACCTCGCCGAGGTCGATGCGGTGCGAGACGCCGTCGGCGATCACCCGCGCCGCCGCCTCGAGATCGAGCGGGATGCCGATCGATCTGGCGAAGTCGTTGGCCGTGCCAAGCGGCAGCACGCCCAGGGGCAGGCCGCTGTCGAGCAGGGCGGCGGCGGCGGCATTGACCGTGCCGTCGCCGCCGCCAAGCACCACGCAGTCGATGGCGTCGCGGCGGGTGCGGATGCGGGCGGAAAAATCGGCGCCGCAGTCGGCTTCCAGCACGTCGAGACCGGCGGCGCGCAGCGTCGCGGCGGCCGCGGCGGCGCCGAGATGTCCGTTGCGGCTGTGCCGGTTGACGGCCAGCAACGCGCGTCGGGGCGGGCCGGTCATCGCTTCCTCATCGCGCCTGCCGCTCGCCATGCCCTCGCGATGTCCGCTGACCTCCCCGCGTCTTGCCACCTCCAGCGAGGGCGGACGGCAACGCGGAGCGAGATCGTCATGTTGCACAGGATCCACGCTGCCCGGAAACGATGCCTTCGTGCCTTCGCGATGTCGTGAGACGGCCGCCGGGACGGGCTGATGGCGCTGGTTCGACCGACGGCCCGCGATTAAGCTCGCTGCGCATTCGCTCACCCGCGCCCGGCCCACCCGCCGGTCGCGTCGGCCCCGACAAACCGCAGAAAATCGCGCCATGACCCATGCGAACGACCTCCGTCCGCGACGCATCCTTTGCGTGTTTCCGCACTACGAACCGTCCTTCGGCACGTTCGAGCATGCCTATCACCTGACGGACAACACCAAGGCGTTCATGCCGCCGCAGGGCCTGTTGACCATCGCGGCCACCATGCCGGCGCACTGGCCCGTGCGCTTCGTCGACGAGAACATGGGCGCGGCCAGCGCCGACGACTTCGCCTGGGCCGATGCGGTGTTGGTCAGCGGCATGCACATCCAGCGCCGCTTCATCGACGACATCTGCCGCCGCGCCCACAACGCCGGCAAGATCGCCGTGCTCGGCGGCCCCTCCGTGTCGGCCTGCCCGGAGAACTACCCCGACTTCGACATCCTGCACTGCGGCGAACTGGGGGATGCCACCGATGCGCTGATCGCGCTGCTCGGCGACAGCGTCGCGCGGCCGGCCAAGCAACTGGTGCTGAAGACGAAGGTGCGCCGCGAGCTGTCGCAGTTCCCGATGCCGGCCTACGAACTGGCCGCCATCGACCGGTACATGCTGGGGACCGTGCAGTTCTCCTCGGGCTGCCCTTACAAGTGCGAGTTCTGCGACATCCCCGGCCTTTACGGCCGCATCCCGCGGATGAAGACGCCCGAGCGCATCTGCGCCGAACTCGACGTGCTGCTCGCCCGCGGCGTCACCGGCTCGGTGTACTTCGTCGACGACAACATCATCGGCAACCGCAAGGCCTGCAAGGACCTGCTGCCCCACCTGATCGCCTGGCAGAAGAAGAACGGCTACGCCATCTCCTTCGCCTGCGAGGCGACCCTCAACATCGCCCGCTCGCCCGACATCCTGGCGATGATGCGCGAGGCCGCCTTCGACGCG
>CAXTMA010000024.1:0-24839 GCA_964245015.1 uncultured Beijerinckiaceae bacterium
GCTTCGACCCGCGCTTGCTGGTGTGCGGCAGCGACGCGCTCGCGCTGCTGGCGCACGCGGACGAGGCCGCGTCGCGCGGCGCCCGCGTGCTCGCCCATGGCCCGCCCGGCGGCGGCAAGAGCGCTTACGTCCGTGCGCTCGCCGGCAGGATGGCGGGCGCCGGACCCATGCGCGTGATCACGCCGGCGGACTTCCTGGCGCGGGCGTGGGGCGCGACGGAGCGGCTGGTGCGGCAGCTGTGGCGGCGGGCGGCGGACGAGGGCGAGGTGCTCCTCGCCGACGAGTTCGAGGTCATCGCCGGCCGGCGCGTGCCGGGCGACAGCGGCAACAACGCCTTGTTGGTGCGCAGCCTCACCGACGCGTGGCTGCTGGCGCTGGACGACCATCCCGGTGTGCCGTTGCTGGCGACGACGAACGACGTCGCCGCGATCGACCCTGCCGTGAAGCGCCGCCTCGCCTTCGTGCTGGCCTTCGGCGATGCGCTGTCACCGGCGCAGGAGCGGCTGGCCTGGGTGGTGCTGCTTGGCAGCGAGCCGCCGGCCGGCTGGCGGGCGTGCGGGGCGGCGGTGGCCGACGTGGTGCTGGCGCGGCAGCACTGCCGCATGCTGGGTCGCGACGATGCGGCGAGCCTCAGCGCCGCGGTCACGACGGCGCGGGCAGAGCGCACCGGCACACCGGGAGCGAGCCGCAGGCGAAAACCGGAGATCCTGCACTAAGGACCGACAAGCCTTGATCGAAGGGAGCGCAGGAGAGGTGGAGGTTGCCCCATGTCGAGTACAGTCAGAAGGGTGGTGGATCGTGATGTCACGAGCGGCAAAACCACGGGAGCAAAGATCGTCGTCGATCATGCCGGGCTGACACGATGAGCCCAGAGGAGGAAGGCCACTCGATCTTCGACGGCTACGGCGAGTCGGCGTTGCTGGATGCAAAACGGCTGGTCCGCGCCGGCGAGCTTGCCTCGCGGGCCAATCCGGATGACGACGACTACCAGGCGTTCGGCGCGGTGTTCCGCGCCATCGCGGGCCGCCTGGAGCTCATCGCGCGATGGGTGGAGAGCGGCCGGCAGGAGGTGCTGGCGCTTCGCGCGTCACCGCCGCGGGAGCCTATGGTCTCCCGTTCGGAGATGACAGGTTCTTGACCGGAAATGAAGCAGGTTTCTGGAAGACGAGGCGACAGCAACGGTCACGGCAGTTGCATCGGCTGCGTGCTGAAAGACATTGATCCGGTGGTTGGGGCGATGCGTCAGGACCGCGCCCTTGGCGGTCGGTCCAGCACGTCTTGGCGGCGCCCGGAAGCGGACGTGGCGAAAAGGCATCTCAGTCAGCCTCGATGTCTCGCGAACGTTAGGCCCGCTCGCCCGTTCGCCGGCCAGCTGAGCATTCGGGTTTGGCCGGAGACTTATCATGGCCAAGCGCAAGCCGATCTCGCAGCAGGTCGTCATCGTCACGGGGGCGACGAGCGGCATTGGGCTCGCGACCGCCCGGATGCTGGCCGATGCCGGCGCCGCGGTCGTCCTGGTGGCGCGGGGCGAGGCTGACCTGCGCGAGGTGTGCGCCGGCATCGCGGCCGCGGGCGGCAGGGCCAGCTACGTCGTCGCCGATGTCGCCTCGCGCGAGGCGGTGCAGGCCGCGGCCGATCACGCCGTCGCTGTTCACGGCGGCTTCGACACCTTCGTCAACATCGCCGGCCTGACGATCTACGGCGCGCTGAAGGACGTATCGGAGGCCGACAACCGCCGGCTGATGGAGACGAACTTCTGGGGCGTGGTGCACGGCTCGCTGATCGCGGCGAAGCACTTCCGCGAGCGTGGCGGAGGCACCATCATCAACGTCGGCAGCGTCGCCTCCGATCTCGCCTTCACGCAGCAGGGCATGTACGTCGCCTCCAAGCATGCGGTGAAGGGCTTCACCGATGCGCTGCGGATGGAGCTGATCGAGGAAGGCGTGCCGATCACGGTGACGCTGCTCAAGCCGAACTCGATCGACTCGCCGCTGCCGAACCGCGCGCGCAACTACATGGATAGGGAGCCGATGCTGCCGCCGCCGATCTACCGGCCGGAGGAGGTCGCTTACGCCGTCAAGGTGTGCGCGGAGCACGCCCATCGCGAACTGGTCGTGGGCGGCGGCGGCGTGCCGCTGATCGTCTTCCGGCGCCTGCTGCCGGGCCTGTATGACCGCATCGGCCCACTGATCACCTTCTTCGAACAGCGCGGCGTCGCCGCGCGCAACCCGCAGGGCGCGCTCCATGCCCCGCAGCGCAGCGCCGCCGTCCACGGCGAGCAGCCCGGCTACGTCATGCGCACCAGCCTTTACACGCGGGCCATCCTCCACCCCCGCGCCACGGCGGCCACGGTCGCGGCGCTCGGCGCGTTGGCATGGCTCGCGCGTGGGCAGGGCAGCAGCCGCGACGGTCGCTCGTGAGCTGCGACCTTCTCCCGCCGGAACGCCCGGCCGCCCTCGCCGGCTGTCCGCCGCGCCGGATCACGCCGCTGGGGGACGGCTGCACGATCGCCTGGGCGGAGATGGGGGCCGGTCCCGACCTCCTGGCCATCCACGGCACGCTGATGACGCTCGAAGACATGTGGCTCGGCCCCGCACCGGCGCTGGCCGAACATTTCCGCGTCATCGCGGTGGACCGGCCCGGCCACGGGCTGAGCCGCCGCCGCAGGTTCGTCGATGCGTCGCCTCTACGCCAGGCCGAGCTTCTCCACGAGTTCGCCGTCGCGACCGGGCTGCGGCGCCCGCTTCTGCTCGGGCATTCGTACGGCGGCGCCGTCGCGCTGGCGTATGCGATGCTCTACCCCGACGAGATCGGCGGGATCCTCGTGCTCGCTCCGCTTTGCCTGCCGGAACTGCGCATGGAACTGATGCTGCTGGGACCGCGGGCTTTGCCGCTGATTGGCGACATCCTGGCTCCCCTGGCTGGTGTCACCACTGATCCCGCGCTGCTGCCGCTACTTTGGCGCGCGATGTTCCTGCCCCAGCGTATGCCGGACGCGTTCGCGAAGGACTTCCCGTTCCCGCTTGCCGCCAGCTTCGACCAGATGATCGCCGAGGGCGAGGATGCCGCGGCTTCGAGCCCCGCCCTCGCGCAGATGGCGGCGTGCTATGCCGGTTGCCGCGTCCCCACTCGCATTTTTGGTGGCAGCGCCGATATCGTCATCAACAATGCCCTCAACGGCTTGGCGACCGCGACCGCGATGCCGCGGGCGCGCTTCGACTGGCTGCCCGGCATCGGACACATGATCCATCATCATGCGATCGGCGATGTCGTCGAGGCGGCGGCATCGATGGGCTGACGGACGGCCAGGCAATCAGACGCCCATGCCGGTCGTTTCGGGCGAGAGATGAGCTGCTTCGAAGCAGACCTGCAAGCCGTGGCGGCTGCGCCCGGCATGGGTGGAAAGCTACCGGTCCGCTTACAAGTGTAAAGATATTCGGATTGGACGTACCCGAATGCGATAATCAACGCCTCGATCCTGCAGCGGACGAGGGTCTGGGCGGCAGCGCGCAATTCTTGGTCAATCGTTAGCCGTAACCCCGCTAGCCCTCAATGGGCGCTCCGGCCGCCCACAAGGCTGTCGATGTCACGGTAAAGCGCTGGGGCTTTCGATAGCGATGCCGCATAGTCCGCCACCATGGGAGCCGATCTTCTCGACCGCCTTCTCGTCACGCTCGCGGTGCGGCTGCGCTCGTTCTCCATCTGCGCCATACAGCAAGGATGGCGCCTGAGTTTCAGTCCGTTCGAGGCGATCACCGTGCACTACGTGCTGCGCGGAACCGGGAGCCTCCGGGTCGGGCAAGGACCGTGGCGATCCTTCGCGCCGCACAGCATCATCGTCGTACCGGCTCGGCGTTCGCACAGCCTCGGCGCTGCCGAGGATTGCGTCGGTGAGGTCCGCGCCGAGGATCACTGCGTCCTCCACGGTGATGGATTGATCTCCTTCACGGCCGGTGACGGCAGCCCCGATGCGCTCTTCGTGTGCGGCCAGATCGCCGACACCCACACCGGTGCGATGGGTTTGTTCGAGTTGTTCCAAGCTCCTATGGTGGAGACCTTTCCCTTAAATCCGGGGCTGCGTTACGCCTTCGATCTCATGCTCGCCGAGGTCGTGAGCCCTCATCTCGCGACACAAGCGATGACGGAGGTGCTGATGAAGCAGTGCCTCATCATCCTCCTGCGCCAGCAACTGGCGGCGAGCGACTTCACATCCCCGATCCTAGCGGCCCTACAGAACCCGAAGCTGGCCCGCGCCGTCCTGACGGTGATCGAACAGCCGGGTGCGCGTTACTCCGTCGACAGCCTGGCCGCCCTCGCGGGCATGGGCCGGACCAGCTTCGCGGAACGGTTCGCCGCGGCTTTCGGGCAAGGCCCGATGGAGTTCGTCCACAGGGTCCGCCTCCGCATCGCCGCCCGTCTCCTCAGCGGCACCGACCTGTCGGTGAAGGTCATCGCCGCTACCGTCGGCTACGCGAGCCGAAGCGCGTTCAGCAAGGCGTTCGAGGTCGAGTTCGGGACTGCGCCGAGCCAGTTCCGTCTGGGAAGCGGAATGGACGAAGGCGAACCGGAGCGCATCGCGAGCGAGCCCCCGGACACAGAACCGACCTGATCCCGTCACGACGCCAAGTGGCTCCGCCTCAGTGCTCCATCGTTCGGATCACGTCCGCGAGCGTTCGACCGGGCCAGCCTTCGGGAACCGTCGACGTCGGGTGGTCTTGGCGACGTTCAGTGGGCGTGGACAAACGGCGACCGGTCCTCGGTCGTGCCATCGCTCCCGTCCCGAGGAACAATCATGGTTGACACAAGTGCCTTCTACCTTCGCTACAGCCCCGACGTCGAAACTGTCGCCGACGATGAGGCTGAGACGGCGCAGGGCCTGATGGAGACGATGCGCTCGGTCAGCGAGAAGACCCTGGCGAATGGCGGCCACGCGATCCGCAGCGTCCACGCCAAGAGCCACGGGTTCCTTGAGGGCGAGATCGAGGTGGCCTCAGGGCTTCCGCCCATGCTGGCACAGGGCCTGTTTTCCAAACCGGCGACCTATCCCGTCATCATGCGCCTCTCGACCCTCCCAGGCGACATCCTCGACGACAGCGTCTCAACGCCCCGCGGTCTTGCAGTGAAGATCATCGGCGTCGAAGGCGAGCGCCTGGAAGGCTCCGAAGGCGACGTCACCCAGGACTTCGTGCTGGTCAACGGACCCGCCTTTGGCGCGCCCACGCCGAAGGCCTTCCTTGCCACCCTGAAGATCCTCGCGGCGACGACCGACAAGGCACATGGCTTGAAGAAGGTCGTCTCGGGCGCAATGCGGGGCGTGCAGGAGATCATCGTCTCGACCACCGGTGGGCCCAGCGCCACCGTCGCGACGATGGGCGGCCAGCCCGAGACCCATATCCTCGGAGAAACCTTCTACACTCAGGTGCCCATGCGCTTCGGCGACTACGTCGCCAAGTTGTGCGTGGCGCCGGTCTCGCCCGAACTGACGACTCTGACCGACATGCCCCTGGCGGAGAACGGAGGCCCGAACGCCATACGGGAGGCAGTTGTCGAGTTCTTCCGTGCGAATGGGGGGCTCTGGGAGGTCAGGGCGCAGCTCTGCACCGGCCTCGACGATATGCCGGTCGAGGACGCCGCTACGGTCTGGCCCGAGAGCGAGAGTCAGTACCAGACCGTGGCTCGGATCAGGGTGAAGCCGCAAGCGGCCTGGAGCGAGGCCCGTTCGAGCGCGGTCGACGACGGTCTGATGTTCAGTCCCTGGCACGGACTCGCCGCGCACCGGCCCCTCGGCGGCATCATGCGCTCGCGCAAGCAAGCCTACGAGATGGGCAAGCGCTTCCGCGCCGAGCGGAATGGCCACACCATCACGGAGCCACATGAGGCGATCAACCTGCCGTAGAGTGCCATAGGCGCAATGGTCCTCGGCAAGAACCGGCGTAGGATCATCTCTTCGATCAGGCGCTGGCGCAGCGGGCCGATTGCAACGGCGGGAAGTATACTGCTCATCGGATTGCTCCTTGAGTGAAGGAGCTGCAACGCTCTGGTTGCAACGGACGTTGCTAAATCCGCCTGTGCGGAGTCATCCTCTATTTCAGTTTAGCTGCAGCGATCTCCCGCGGAGCGGGTTCCTTCTCCAGCCAGTCCTCGTCATCCACCCAAGCCTGAACTTAGGACTGCTCGCAGACAGCGTCGACGGTCGCCTGTAAGACTTGGTCAGGCCGAGAGTGACTCTTCCATTTCCATGTGGCGACGGTGATAAACTTCTTATCTTGTGACCGTGCGTTCCTCGACCGATTGATATATTTCTTCTAATCTGAAAACTTTTCTAGCCACGTTTCGGTATATCGATCGGGTGCGCGCTGCATCCTAGGAGAATAAAATGGTCAGGAAGCTGGCGGCAACATCGATTTTATTGGCCCTGGCGATCTCAGCTTTGCCGGTGAGCGTCGCCAATGCCGACCCCATGATGGGCGATCATATGATGATGAAACGCGAACGCATGATGATGATGGAGAAAAAGCGCCATATGATGATGATGCGTAAGCGCCGGATGATGATGACGCATCGCTCGATGTGAAGCGAAGGGAGGGGCGGCGAGGCCCCTCCCTTTGACCGTTATGCGCCTTGGACCAGCGCTCCAGTCGGTGGGGCAGTGTAACGAATAACTGCTTTCATGTTCAGCAAAGTTCGGCTGCTATGACGGAGTAGGTTTGAGAGCTGCTGATCGGGCAACGTCCGCTCACCGCCGTGACCCTCTCCAGACCAGCCATTCTCCTTCCGGCCACTGTGGGCGGATCCTGCCTCGCTTCTCCATTCGGCCATCACGGCCAGTGGAGAACAGCACCATGGGGCATTCAGAGTTCGACCCGGCCAGCAAAGGCCGCCCGGCGTGGAACGCCGGCCGCAAGCTCGGCACCAAGCGACCGTTGAAGCCGCAGCAGGTCTGGGCCATCCGGTTCTGGCTTGACCACAAGGGCCGCCTGCGCGACCGCGCGATGTTCGATCTCGCCATCGACAGCAAGCTGCGCGGCTGCGATGTGGTCAAGATGAAGATCGGCGACGTGGTGCTGGGCGGGCGCGTCCGCACCCGCGCCACCGTGGTTCAGCAGAAGACCGGCAAGCCGGTGCAGTCCGAGCTGCTCGATCCTGCGCGGGGCAGCCTGCTGGCGTGGCTTGACCGGCGCGGCGGATCTGTCACCGACTACGTTTTCCCGAGCCGCATCGACCATGCCCGCCCCATCAGCACGCGGCAGTACGCCCGCCTCGTCGACGAGCGGGTGACCGGCATCGACCTGCGCTGCGAGGACTACGGCACGCACTCCCTGCGGCGGACCAAGGCGTCGATCATCTACAAACAGACGGGCAATCTGCGGGCGGTGCAGATCCTGCTCGGGCACACCAAGATCGAGAGCACGGTGCGCTACCTCGGCGTTGATGTGGAAGACGCCCTTACCCTCGCCGAGCGCACGGAACTCTGAGCAAGAGGCAGCTCCGGCCGCGGTGGCTCGGAGCTGCGCCCGCGGTTCTGCGCCCATCTCGGTCGTTCTGGAGCCGCATGACCGCGCCCAATCGCCGACGTTCTCGCGGCGTGGGTCGGCAGAGATGATGATGATGCCACGTAGTGCGATCGCCTTCGCGACGTGGTGAACGGTGTCCCTCGACGTGAGCTGAGCTGATCTGGCCAAACGGTTCAGAGCAAAAACCGCAACCGCCGGCGTTCCCGGTAGGAATTTAACATTTGTGTTCGAAGCCGGAGAATAGGCCAACAAGTCCGTAGGCCTTCTGCGACGACCGAAACAGAAGATCCGAGCCTGTGATCTTTTTATCGCGCTACAAAGGTCCTCATTTTCAGCACTTTAGGAATGGTGTTAAGCCTTTCGTAATTTATTCGTGGTTGCAGCCTTTTTCAACATTGCCTTGCCGACCTCTCGTGTTCCTAGTTCGACCGGAAGGTGGAGGGAGGCAGGGTTATGCAAGGTGAAACGTCTGTATCGCGACAACGGGGAAACCGTCGGTCGTTCATGAGGTACGCTGCCGCCGCCGGAGCCGCCGCGGCAGCGTTCGGCGTCGACGTCGATGGCTTGCAACTGCCGAAGGCATTCGCCCAGGCTGCCGCCGTCGATGTCGGTTCCGGTGATTTCGGCGTCCTGAACTACGCCTACGCGCTGGAACAGCTCGAAGCGGCTTTTTACACCCAGGTCCTCGCGACGCCCTACGCCGGGATGAGCGCTTACGAAGCGCAGGTGCTCACCGGCATCCGCGATCACGAGATCACCCATCGCAACACGCTCAGGACCGCCCTGACGGTGTTGGCGATCCCCGACCTCACGCCGAACTTCTCACGCGTCAACTTCGCCAGCCGCGCCAGCGTGCTCAACACAGCGCGCACCTTCGAGGACCTCGGCGTCTCCGCCTACAACGGCGCCGGCCAGCTCCTGCAGGTCGCCCTGTTCCTGTCCATCGCCGGTTCCATCGTCTCGGTGGAAGCGCGTCACGCCGCCCTGATCCGCGACATGCTGCGGCCCAACAGCAGCTATTTCGCCGGGGACGACCTGATCAACCGCATGGGCCTCGAACCCGCCCGGCTGCCGTCGCAGGTGCTTCCCCTCGCGGCACCCGCCATCGCGACGCCGCTCAGCGCAACCCAGCTCGCTTAAGGAGGGATCACCATGGACATCTCCCACTCTCCCGACCTGCCGGGAAACGAGACGCTGCTCGGCTCGCTCGATCCCGAGATCGCCCGGCGCCTGTCCCGACGCGGCGTGATCGCCGAGGCCGCCGCCAAGCTCGGCGCCGCCGCGACGATCCCGGCCATCCTCGCCGTCGCCACCACGGAAGCGCTCGGCCAGGGCGTGCCGGCGGCCGCCGCCGAGATCCTCAACTTCGCGTTGACGCTTGAATACCTCGAAGCGGAGTACTACCGCACCGGCCTGTCGACGCCCGGCCTGATCCCGGGCCGCTACCGACCGATCTTCGCCCAGTTGGCCAAGCATGAGGTAGCGCACGTCCGCCTGTTGAGAAGTGCCCTCGGTCCGGCCGCCATCGCGAGCCCGCGCTTCGACTTCACCGGGCGCGGTGCGCATCCCGACGTGTTCTCGAACTTCGCTACCTTCGCGGCGGTGTCGAGCACCTTCGAGGATCTCGGCGTCGCGGCCTACAAGGGGCAAGCGCCGAACTTGCTGGGCACGCCGCTGCTGACCACGGCGCTGCGCATCCACTCGGTGGAGGCGCGACACGCCGCCGAGGTGCGCCGCATTCAGGGACTTCTCGGCTTTGACGGTCCCTTTGACTCGCCGAAGACGAAATTCGAGGTGCTTGCGGCTGCGGGTCCCTTCATCGTCGGATGAAAGGGAAGTGAGGCACGGGTGGGGGATTCCATTTCCTCATCCGTGCTGCTCGGGCAAACCGGCAATCAACCCCGGTGAAAGACGAGATCGTCCTATAACTTGATGTCTCGCAAAGCCGTATCAGCAGCTTCTAAAAACAATGCAGGAAGCTTCATTTGCAAACGCCATCTTTTCCTGTTATCCTTCTTTGTACAAGGGGAATTGAAGATATTAGATCATTGCAGCTAGCTTTGCAGAGTTGTGTACTTACGGCAAGTCTTGTTTCGATCGCGGCGGCAGCCCCATCGGCACCATCTGAAGCGCAGCAGCGCGCCGCTTGTTTGGGCGATGCCTTCCGCCTCTGCCTATCTTCTATTCCCGATAGAACGCTCATCCGCGCGTGCCTAGGTCAGCGCCGTGCAGAACTCAGTGAAGGTTGTCGCACCGTCTATGACGCGAGCGTCAGGGCAGGGCAGTGATGCCGGCTTTCCTCACGAGATCGATGTGTCGCGCGCGCTGATCTAATCGGAGATCAGCGAGGGCGCGATGGTGTACCTGTACTTGCCTCGGCACGTCGGCCAGATCGAAGAGGCCGACGTGCCGCCGGAGTTGACCGACGCGCCTCGCGCGAAGGCGGGCGAGACGGTGCTGGTGATCGACGACGAGCCGACCGTCCGCATGCTGGTCACCGAGGTGCTGAAAGATCTGGGCTACGCGGCGATCGCGGCGATCGAGGCGGCGGATGGTCCTGCCGGTCTCAAAGTGCTGCAATCCGCCGTCCGCGTCGACCTGCTGGTGACCGACGTCGGCTTGCCCGGCGGCATGAGCGGTCGACAGGTGGCGATCGCGGCGCGGGTGGCGCGTCCGGAGCTGAAGGTGCTGTTCATCACCGGCTACGCCGAGAACGACGTGCTGAACCACGGCCATCTCGATCCCGGCATGCACGTGCTGACGAAGCCTTTCGCGATGGAGACCTTGGCGAGCCGGATCAAAGCATTGATCAACATCGCCTGAGCCGTTCCGCCTGGATGTCCGCTCACGTCATCTCCGTCAGGCTGCTGCATTGGCGTTAATGGATCGAGAGTCACCGATCAGTCGATATCTGCTTCCGCCTTTGATGCACTCCAATGCGGTCAGTCAGATCTCGGCCACGTGAGGTGGTCCCGTCCTGCTTCTCCGCTCGGCCATCTCGGCCATTGGAGAAGAGAACCATGGGACATTCAGAGTTCGATCCTGCCGGCAAAGGTCGCCCAGCCTGGAACGCCGGCCGCAAGCTCGGCACCAAACGCCCGCTGAAGCCGCAGCAGGTCTGGGCCATCCGGTTTTGGCTCGACCACCAGTGCCGGCTGCGCGACCGCGCCATGTTCGACCTCGCGATCGACAGCAAGCTGCGCGGCTGCGATGTGGTCAAGATGAAGATCGGCGACGTGGTGCTGGGCGGGCGCGTCCGCACCCGCGCCACCGTGGTTCAGCAGAAGACCGGCAAGCCGGTGCAGTCCGAGCTGCTCGATCCTGCGCGGGGCAGCCTGCTGGCGTGGCTTGACCGGCGCGGCGGATCTGTCACCGACTACGTTTTCCCGAGCCGCATCGACCATGCCCGCCCCATCAGCACGCGGCAGTATGCCCGCCTCGTCGATGAGTGGGTGACCGGCATTGACCTGTGCTGCGAGGACTATGGCACGCACTCGCTGCGTCGGACGAAGGCGTCGATCATCTACAAGCAAACCGGCAACCTGCGCGCGGTGCAGATCCTGCTCGGCCACACCAAGATTGAGAGCACGGTCCGCTACCTCGGCGTTGACGTCGAGGACGCCCTTACCCTCGCCGAGCGCACGGAACTCTGAACATCAGGCAGTTCCGGCCACAGCGGCTCGGAGCTGCACCAGCGTCTCAGCGCCCATACCGGGCGCTCCTGATGCTTGGTGCTGGGTCAGGAAGCAGACACTCGCTGATCGACCTTTCAGCGACACCTTCGATGCTTGACGGTGATCAAGACAAGCCAATGGACGAGGGCATGGGGCTGGGCCTCAGCTTGATCTACAATTTCGCCAAGCAGTCGTGTGGGCAGGAGCGGATCTACTTCGAGGTCGGCAAGGGCACGTCGGTGCGCATCTAGCCACGGCGATCGGCCGAAGGTGCGGCGGCTCTATGTCGATGGCGCGCGTGAAATCGGCACGAGGAACGGTGAAGCCGTTGATCATGGGAACCGTTTTTGCGTTGGTTCTCGGTGGTCGTCGGCGCACCAGGACGCGCGGAGTTCGCCCCGTGATCCCCGTCCGGTGACTGTCTTTCCGCGCGGCTGACGAGCCTGCGCGCACGTTACGGGCTGGTGAGCAGTGTGTTGTGGTGCGCCGTGTGCCATGTGACGTTGCACCTTCAGGCTGCCTCGTAAGATCGACCGTTTGCGCGCATGAGCCTCGAAAAATCCCATAGCTTCGGACCTTTTTGCTATCGGTTCGTAGCAGTCTGCTTGGTTGAAGCGAGGGCGCCTCCATGATCAACGTCATTCGACGCGGTAGCGGCCGAAAGCTCCTGTTGGTCCACGGCCTCGGCGGCAGTTGGCGATCGTGGAACACGATCTTGGATGCGCTAAGCGCGCATCGCGAGGTGATCGCGATCGATCTCCCTGGTCATGGCGATAGCCCGCCCGAGCCCGATAGCGGAACCTTTGCAGGTCTCGCCAACAGCGTAGAAGGGTATGTCGCCGACAGCGGGTTGGCGGGGATCGATGTCGTAGGGAGCTCGATGGGCGCACGCATCGTGCTTGAGCTCGCCCGGCGCGGCAGCGTCGGCAATGCCGTGGCGCTCGATCCGGGCGGCTTTTGGCGCGGTTGGGAGCGGACCTTCTTCAAGACAACGATAGGCGGTTCCATTCGCCTGCTGCGCGCGATCCGTCCGATGTTGCCGACGCTGAGCAAGAACGCGGCGTCCCGAACGGCGCTACTCGCCCAGTTTTCGGCGCGCCCGTGGGCGCTCGATCCCGATGTCGTCGCGACCGAGCTCGAGACCTTCGTCAGAACCTCGGCGTTCGATGCGCTCGTTCACAGCCTGGCGACGGGCCCGGAACAAGCGGGCCCTGCTTCGGACGCTACGCTCCGGGTCGTGATCGGGTGGGGGCGGCAAGACCGGCTCTGTCTTCCTCGCCAGGCGGCACGAGCCAAAGCGGCATTTCCTTCGGCCGAACTCCATTGGTTCGACAAATGTGGTCATTTCCCTATGTGGGATCGGCCCGACGAAACGATCCGGGTCATTCTCGCAAGCACCGGCTCGACCGGCACCGATCCGTTCGGAGAAGCTCGGTCGCGCTGATCAGGCGAAACTCGCCGGGTCAGCGACACGGCGCGCGTCGTCGGCTTCGATATCGGCAACCGTGACTTGGCGTGTGCTGCCCGGATCGGCGCAGATCATGAGGCGGCCGCCTTGCGGGAGCCGGCTTCCTGTTCGGCAAGCCAGGAGGTTAGCGCCGTTCGGCGGGCGCAGACCACGCCGGACAGTTCGAAGGTCGGCAGGCCTCCTTTTCTGCGAGGTGGTAGCCCTGCCGTGGCGAGATGTTGAGGAACAAGGCAATGGCAGGCATGCCTTAGAGTAGATGTGCCGCGATCGACGGCATCCAATTTAGGATGTAAAATCGCTTGCAATAGTGACCCCTTGAGGGGGTAGTTTCGCGGCCAATGCCGACCCCTTACCGGCTGTGTAGCAGCCTGCCTTCCGTGGCCCTGTTGGCCTGGAAGGATGCTCAGGGGGGTGATTGGCGTGGACATGATCGGCCGGATCCGGCGCGCGTATTTCGATCAGCATCGGTCCATCAAGGAGATCGTCCGGACCCTGTCGGTGTCGCGCGCGACGGTGCGCAAGGTGGTCCGGGGTCAGGCGACGGAGTTCAAGTACGAGCGGGGCGTGCAGCCGGCGCCCAAGCTCGGCGACTGGGTCGCGGATCTGACCGCGATCTTGGAGCAGGAAGCCAAGCTGCCGCGTCGGGAGCGTCGCTCCACGCAGCGGCTGTTCGAGGAACTTCGGGGCCGTGGCTACGACGGCGCCCATGACAGCGTGCACCGCTTCGCCAAGGCCTGGCGCGAAGAGCGGGCCCGCATACCGGCACGTGCCTATGTGCCGCTGAGCTTCGCGCCGGGCGAGGCGTACCAGTTCGACTGGAGCCACGAGACGATCACGCTTCAGGGCCTGCCGCTGACCGTCAAGGTGGCGCACATGAAGCTGTCGCACAGCCGCATGCCCTTCGTGCACGCCTACTTCCGCGAGACCCAGGAGCTGGTCTTCGACGCGCACGACAAGGCATTCGCGTTCTATGGCGGCGTCTGCCGGCGCGGCATCTACGACAACATGAAGACCGCCGTGGAGGCGATCTTCGTCGGCAAGGCGCGGCAGTACAACCGTCGCTTTCTGCAGATGTGCTCACACCATCTGGTCGAGCCGGTCGCCTGCACGCCGGCGTCGGGATGGGAGAAGGGGCAGGTCGAGAACCAGGTCGGCAATCTTCGCGACCTGCTGTTCCGCCCAAAGCCGCGGGTGAAGAGCCTCGTCGAGCTGAACGGCTGGCTCGAAGACCGGTGCCTCGCCCATGCGGCACAGACCAAACACCCCGAGTTCAAGGACCGCACCATCGCGGAAGTGTTCGACGACGAGCGCGCCAGCCTGATGCCGCTGCGGGGGCCGTTCGACGGCTTCGTCGAGAAGGCGGTCCGGGCCACCACGACGTGCCTGATCATGGCCGACCACAACCGCTACAGCGTCGATGCAAAGGCTGCAGGGCGCATGGTGCTGGTGCGCTCCCATGCCGAACGCATCAGGGTGCTGCTGGACGACGAGGTCGTCGCCGACCACCCCCGCAGCTTCCGGCGCGATCAGGTCGTCTACGATCCCTGGCACTACCTGCCCGTCCTCATGAAGAAGCCCGGCGCCTTGCGCAACGGGGCGCCGTTCAAGGATTGGGACTTGTCGCCGGCGCTCAGCCAGGTGCGCATCAAGCTGAAGGGCCATGCTGATGGCGACCGCCAGTTCGTCACGGTTCTGGGCGCCGTGCTCGACCATGGTCTCGACGCGGTCGAGACCGCCTGCACCGAGGCCCTGAGCGCCGGGCCGGCGAGCGCCGCCGTCATCCTGACCGTGCTGGCGCGACAGCACCAGCCGGCCGAGCCGCCCAGCATCACCACGCCCGACGCGCTCCGCCTGAGGATCGAGCCGTCCGCCGATTGCAGCCGCTACGACAGCCTGAGGAAGGTCGCCTGATGGAACGCCACGACATCCTGGAAGCCATGAGCGACCTGAAGCTCTATGGCATGCGCGCCAGCTTCGACGAGATCGCCGGCAAGGGCCTCGCCCGGCGCGATGAGATCTATCCCTTGCTGGCCAGCCTGATCCGGGCCGAACGCACCCACCGGCAGGCCCGGTCAATCAGCTATCGCATCAGCAGCGCCAAGTTCCCGGTGCTCAAGGACCTCGACACGTTCGTCTTCGCCGAGACGCCGATCGACAAGGGGCAGATCCGCGAGCTGGCCACCGGGACGTTCCTGGATGCGCGACGCAACACGATCTTCGTCGGCGGCACTGGCACGGGCAAGACGCACCTGAGCATCGGCGTCGCCGCGGCCGTGATCCGCGCCAGGGCGCGCGGCCGCGTCTTCAACCTCGTCGACCTCGTCAACCTGCTCGAACAGGAGAAGGCGGCTGGACGCACGGGCCGGCTTGCCGAGAACCTGCTGCGTTACGACCTCATCGTCATTGACGAACTCGGCTACCTGCCGTTCAGCCAGCCAGGCGGGCAGCTGCTCTTCCACCTCATCAGCAAGCTTTATGAGAACACCTCGCTGCTGATCACCACCAACCTGGCCTTCGCCGATTGGCCCCAGGTCTTCGGCGACGCCAAGATGACCACGGCCATGCTCGATCGCCTGACCCACCACTGCGACATCGTCGAGACCGGCAACACCAGCTGGCGCTTCAAGAACCGGAGCTGACGCCGCGACGGCCTGATCTGCGGGGGCACACAGGGACCTCCCACGCCCTCCGCTCCGCGCAACGCCATGGCGCTGCGCTCCGGGCGCGGGTCCCTCCTATGCACCCCCGCAGATCAGGCTGAGGCTAACCTCCCAAAGGGGTCGGGATTGCACGCGAAATGGGGGTCATCGTTGGAAGCGATTTGACATTTAGGAGGTCCGGCGAAGCCGAGATCCGCACTGGGCCTCCACGTCGATCGGCGTCGTGAGCCCATAGCCTTGCAGCAGCGGAGCTCCCGAACCGGTGTCGCGAAAGACCGACATCGGAAGCCTACTCCAAGCTTGCGCTCAAAAACGGACCGAGTGCTGCCGGTCAGTTGACGATGAAGAGCCGCCGGTCGCCACGGCGCCCAGTGCTGTCCCTCAGGAGCGCTCAACCAATCGTCAAAAGCAGACCTCCGGTTGCAAAACTCAAGAGTTTCGCAACAGGTCCCTCGTGCCGAGATGCCGGTATAGCGTCGCCTTCGAGACGCTGAAACGGGTAGCGACTTCCTTCGAGGTGAGCGAACCCTCTGTCAGCAGTGCGCGGGCGGCGCTCACGTCCTTCGGCTGCATTCCTTTAGGTCAGCCGCCGACCCGGCCCTTGCGGCGGGCCTCGGCCAGCCCGGCCGCCGTTCGCTCCTTGATGAGTGCCCGTTCGAACTCAGCGATGGCCCCCAGCATGTGAAAGACCAACATGCCGCCGGGCGACGAGGTGTCGATCGCGTCAGTCAGGGACACAAGGCCGATCCCGCGCGCCTTCAGGTTCTCGGTGGTGTCGATCAGTTGCTTGAGGGAGCGGGCCAGACGATCGAGCTTCCACACAACGAGAGTATCCCCCGCCTGCAACATGTCATGTAACAGGCGGGTAAGCTCGGGTCGGTCGGCGCGGGCGCCAGAAGCCTTCTCGATGACGGTTCACTCACAGCCGGCATCCTTCAAACGCTCAAGCTGAAGATCGGCATTCTGGTCAAGGGTGGAAACTCTGGCGTAGCCGATGCGCATAAATGGTCTCAGATCTCATCTGCAAGCTCGCATAATGAGACTATCGTTTCAAGACAGGTTCTGAGACTTGGCAGCAGTTCAAATAGGTGCATGATGGGCTAACGGTGCAACCGTCTCAAAAACGGTCGTTTTAGAGACAAAGCCGAAACCTACCAGTCCCGACCGCGCCGCCAGCATACCGTAGACGCGCGCCGTCGAAGATGTTGATATTCGCGAGGGCGCCACGGAGGCCCCGACGATAGTTGGTTACCGGCGACGGTTCAATTCGCTACCGGTGTGCCTGTTACGCCCGTAGTTCGCCCGAGATGCGTTCCGTGAGAAGAACGTGCTCCTTGAAGGTGGCCAGCGCCAGGGTGGCAAGATGCTGCCCTTGTAGCTCCGCCATCTGGCTCGTGTCTCTCGGGGCGTTCTTGAGGTAGGCGGTGGCAAGTGCGCGCAGGAACTTGTGATTTTCGACTTGGGCCGTGATGTAATCGCGATCGAAGGCTGCGCCTTCATGCGCATTCTTGATTTTGGCCAAGGTTGCTTGCGCCATTGCGTCGGGGGCCGGCACGGTCGTGCCAAGCTCCTTGAGGACAGTGGTCACGGCAATTGCTTCCGTGAGTTCGAAACCCGCGAATTCCTTCACCATCGGGTGAGTGGCCCTCTCGACGGCGATCTTGCTGGTGGCGAGCGACAGCTCGGCAGGTCCGATCACGCCCGCGGCAAATTCCTTCGCGGTGCGAACGCCGGAAACGTCTGGCATCGCCGGCGTGGGCGTCCGCATCTCGGCAGCTGCCCGCGCTGACGATTGGGCCATGGCCGTAACAATAGGAACAGTTGCCAGCGCGGCGGCGCCGGCCAGAATGGAACGTCGATTCGTGGACATCTTCTTCTTTCTGGAAAGGCCCTCAGCGGGATGCCGCAGCCACAGATGCTAAGGGCGCACGTTAGCCGAAGTTCCACCGTATCGCAAAGCTCGATGACAAAATAGGTCCTAATATACTGTCGCTGTTGTTTGCATAAACTTGATTTTTGCTAGAATTTTGCCTGCCGCTTTGAGCCGAGATGTGCACACTCTTCGCAAAAGAGAGATAGTTGTCATTTATCAATGAGCTTGTCCTCCCATAGATTGGATAAGAACGAAGCTGTTTCTGTTGCACGAGTGACCTCGTGCTTCGCGTCGTAGGTGTTGCGGTTCGCAAGCATGACGCAAGCGACGCCGAGCAGCCGGTCGGCGACGGTGCGCAGTGCTCTGCCGTGTGAATGACCTCTGGCCCGCAGGGCGGAATAGCGGTCTCTGCTGCGAGCGTCGTGCTGGGTGGCCACCCTGGCCCAGTGGTAGACGGCGGTCCGCAAGCGGGCGGAACAGGCCTGCCGCATCTCGACCCGACGGGACTTGCCGCTTCGTTTGGTGACGGGTGCGACCCCGGTCAGCGTGCGCAGGGCGTGATAGTCTCGCCCCCGGATGGCTTGGTGAGCCTCCGCGAGCAGCGTGGCGAGGACGATCCTTCCCACCCCCGGCAAGGAGCGCAGGATCGCCGCGTCGCGCTGCTCGGCTTTTTGCCCCGGCTCGGGTTCCGGTCCGGCCAGTTGCTCAACAAGGGCGTCCAGGCGGCGGGTGACGTCCTTGATCTGCCGGTTGACCAGGGTCAGGCGCTCGACCGTTGCCGCAATGTGGGCGCGGGCGGCTTCGGTCGTGCCGGGGGCAACGGTCAGGGCCGGCCGTTGCAGGATGGCGAGGGCGTCGGCCGCGGCAAGGCGGCGGACGCGGTGCGCGGCGAGCACCCGGGCGACCTTCTTCTCGGTCAAGCGGCGAGCCTCGGCCGGCGTGGGTGCCTTGGCCCAGAGTGCCAGCACCCAGTCGGCGCCGACGTCGTCCGCGAGGTCGAGGGCTTGCGGGTAATAGTGCCAGAGTTGCTGGCGGACGCGGTTGGCCAGGCGGACGCGCTCGCCCTTGAGTTCGTCGGCCATCCGCGACCACTCGCGCAGCTCGACAACGACCGGATCAAGGGTTTCCACGCGCCGGAAGCAGTGGCGGTCGGTGCGCAGGGACGAGGCCAGCACAAGGGCGTCGCGCCGGTCGTCCTTGGCCCCGGCCGGCGAGAAGCGGTCACGGAAGCGGTCGAGTTGCTTGGGATTGATGGCGAACACGGCGATGCCGCGGTCCATCAGCGCCTCAACGATCGGCCCGTGCGGTGTTTCGATCGCCACCGCGACTTGGCTTGGCTGCCCGGCCTGAGCGCACAGCCAGTCGACCAGGGCGCCGATCCCGCCGGCATCGTGAGCAAACGCCCGCTGCACGGGATCGCCGGCACCGGTCAGGCAGACTTGATGTTCGGTGCTCGCCCAGTCGATGCCGACAAAGGCGAGCGGCTCAGTGTTCATGGCCACCTCCCGCTTGCTGTGCTGTTGAGCCGCCGCGTCGCTTCGCCGATCCCTGTACTGGCGCTCGGGGCTGCAAACAGCCGAGGCGCGACTCCCTACTGGGCGCGCAACACGGGCAACCGGTTGAGGCGCGCGTCCCCCCCAGGTGCTCAAAGGCACAGGGGCAAAAGGCTGCTCTCAACCAGCTCGCCCGATACGGCTATGATGCCTCATAAACCGCAGGCAAACAGGTACAGGGACGTAGAGGCTCCAACCGGCTACGTGCTGTAGCCGGCGAATATCCATGTGGCCCTCTTCATCGTCGACGGCGCGGTCGATCTCGCGACGACCCGAGCGAAAATGCCTGGCAAAGCGCCGCCTCAAGGAAGCGATCGCGCTCGGCGCGGATGAAGTATTTCCGGGCGCCAGACGGGGCGTGAAGGTCCCAACCGGAAGCGTGAACAGAAGTGCCCATTCTATTCAGCGTGAGCTGAGCCGCTAAAATCGGTTATCAGCGGCTCCCGGGGCCAAGCGCTTGATTTGGAGATACTATTTCGTGACGCTTTTCAGCGTCGCGCAGACGGTCGTTTTATGTTCGCTCAGTACTATACATTTCTATAATCAAAAATTTCTTGTCTTATTTATTTTATATTTCTTTTTTTTACTAATCTCAAGGGGTTTCACTATGCCAAAGAAACCGGAGTGACGTTTTCGTACGCTCTGATCGAGCGAGCTGTCTTAGAGTCCGTCCGCGATCATTGTGAGATTTGGCAAAGTTTTCGCAGCATCAGGCGAACGGAAGCCAAGTGCACAAATGCGAGCGCCTTGCGGGTCAGGCATTCCCAATCCTTGGCCAAGCGACGACACCGGTTCAGCCAAGCAATGGTGCGCTCCACAAGCCAGCGCTTGGGCAGCACCGTGAAGCCCTTGGCGGTATCGGAGCGCTTGACGATTTCCACATCGACTTGGCGACAGGCCCGGCGCACACCCGCCTGAAACGCCGGTCCCTGGTAGCCGCCATCGGCGTACAGCTTGAGCAGGAATGGGTACAAGCCAAACAGGGTGGTCATCACCAGCACGCCACCGTCGCGGTCCTGCACGTCAGCTCCATGCACGACCGCGTGCATCAGCAAGCCTTGCGTGTCGACAAGGACGTGCCGCTTGCGGCCTTTGATCTTTTTGCCCGCATCGTAGCCCGGCGGATCGATGCGGGAGCTCCCTTTTCCGCGCTCTTGACGCTCTGGCTGTCGATGATCGCCGCCGTTGGGCTGGCCTCGCGCCCGGCCTTCTCCCGGCAGGCGACATACAGCGCGTGGTGCAGGCGCTTCAACGTTCCATCATAGTCCCACAGGTCAAGGTACCCGTGCACCGTGGAGCGCGGTGGCAGGTCCTTGGGCATCGCCCGCCACTGACACCCCGTACCCAACACATACATCAGCCCGTTGACCACCTCGCGCAGGTCGACGCTGCGCTTATTGCCGCCGCGTTTCGCCGGTGGGATCAGCGGCGCGACCAACGCCCACTCCTCGTCGGTCAGGTCGGTGGGGTAGCGCAAATGACTCCGGTCGTAGCGACCCCGGTTCTCGCTCGTCCACATCGGCAGCCTCGTGCTCTGGCCACCTCCGAATCACAAGCCGCTCAACCTGTTCCGCTTGTTCCCGGACGGACACTTAACGCAAAGCTTCAACACCTACTAAAACTAATAAACGCGCGATTGGTCAAATCGCGCAATGGTTTAACGTTCCAGGACAAAAAGAGAAACGCACGAGGGCTTGCATATTCTGAAAATATAAGCCAATTGCTGCGGTGCGGCATGACGCTGTAAATCATAACGATGCGGCTGTATCATAGATTTTTACGACTAAGGTCGTTGTAAATTGTGGCACGGCTTAAACCGATCGGGCAGGAAAAATGGAAAACAATCGCAACTTCCGCGAAAGCGCCAATACAACGAATAAATTTCGTGATCAGATGGCTTACAATACGCAGCAGACGTTGAAAACAGGTGTCGAAGCGGCGACTCATCACGTTCAGGAAGCCACAGATCAGTTCACGAGTGCTTTAGGCTTTTCTGGCGAAGATGCAGAGCGTCTTAAGGGTCAGTCGAAGCAGAACATGGAAGCGGTTATGCAGTGTGGCACGCTCCTCACTCATGCTTTCCAGGATGCTTCACAGCGCCTGTTCGACATGGGTCAAAAGCAGTGGCAGCGCAACCTTAGCGGCATGAATAAGCTGATGCATTCGAAGTCAGCCCACGAGTTCAGCGCCACCCAGAGTGAACTAGTTCGCGAAGGAATGCAGCAATTGGTTCAGGATAGTCATAATATTGCTGAGACATCTCTTCGCGCTATCAATGAGGCCGACAAGACCTTTTCAAAGTCGGCCTATCAGGACCCACGGAGCTGCTGATTGGCTAGAAAGAATTCTTGGCTAATGGACTAGCAAGACGTCTTCTTACTAGAAGATGCGTAATACTGGGCGGCTTTGGCCGCCCTTTTCAATCTCCAATAACAATATTTCCGCTGCATTGAGTGTTCGATAGAAAAATATTTCCGAGCAGAGATTGGCGGACGCGTGCTTTTACAAGTTCTCCAGCTTAAGGTTGATCCCCTTCGAGCGTGTCGGAGATGCAGACTCAAGCCTCGCGGGCGATGCTGCTCGCTGCGCTGTCCACGGTCGACCTCGTAATGATCTTTTCCCGAAGATGCGCCGCTGGCGCTCATCGAGGCGATCCGGCCCGCAGTACTGCTGAAAGCTGCGGACTACACATTGAGCGAGGACAAAGTCCCAAAGTGGCCATTCCGTATCCCACCCATGCCAGCCAGTTTAGCAGGTGCAATTTGGGTATGGTCCAAGCGAACTGTGATGTGGGCCTGTTGGGAAGACGGAAGGCACCACCTAAAGCGAACTCTCTCAATAGAACCAGCTAAACCGAACCGATGCGCAACGATCTCGTGGATATATCGGATTCCGCCCTTATCGATGACGTGAGCCGTCGCCGTCGACAGGTAATGGCTGCTTTTTCCACTCGCAGGCTCGGTACCAGTCGGTCTGTTGTCGTGAAGAGTTTCGGGCGCCGGGAGGCGTACGAAAGTCGCCGAGGGACGAACCCGCGGGCCGCCTGTGAGGGCTATGGGATTTTCGGCATCTCGCCGCTGCTGGGGCTGGGCCGAGGGCCTACCGCGAGCGTAGTGGGCGAACCGTTCGGGTCAGGAACTGGCTTGATCTGGCGATCCCTGCGGCCCGGATGCCCGACGTCGGATGCCTGCGGATGTGCGCTGGCGAGGGTCGGCACAAGTCCGGGCGGTGACCGCGGCGGTGGTGCGGCGGCATGGCGATGGTGCGACGCGTGCCGGGTCACGCCCCTGTCTCCCCGGCTTGCCCTGGCGGGGGCGGTGGCCCCCGGGGCTGCCGCCCCCGCGCCCATGCATCACGTCTTGATGTCCCCTGGATCAGGGCTTCTCGGGTGATGGTCCCGACGAGGCGCATCCGGCCGCCGCAGCACGGACAGGGCGCCGGCTCGGGCGTGTCGATGGGCTTGGCGGGGTCGGGCGGCGGCACGGCCAGCAGTTCGCGGACGAGGGCAAAGACGCTCCTGCGGGCTGATGCGGCAAGCAGGCCGTAGTGCCGGATGCGGTGGAACCCGCGCGGCAGCACGTGCAGGAGAAAACGGCGGATGAACTCCGCGGGGGCGAGTGTCATCGTGCCGTAGCGCTCGGCCCCGGCGCGGCGGTAGTCCTTGCAGCGGAAGGTGACGCCGGTCTCATCGAGCGTGATCAGCCGCTGGTTCGAGATGGCGACGCGGTGGGTGTAGCGGCCGAGGTAGGCGAGCACGGCGCGCGGCCCGGCAAACGGCGGCTTGGCATAGACGACCCTTGCGACAGGCGAAGTCCTGGGAAGGAGGACGGTGATGTGACCTGAAACCTTTCGCAGCGATCCAGAGGGTTCGACCCCCTCCCGGCAAAGGCGCAGCCCGCCAGCCGGAAGCGAGTCTTGCACGGGCAGCGGCGACGCTGGTCGTGAAGCGTAGACAGCGGATGCTGAAGCCCTGCGTTAGCCTCGATATTATGGACAAGCTGAAGCCTTCGGCCTGGGTAGCCCGGGGGCAGCATCGACAGGATCGCCAAGGCGAGGTCCTGTTGGTTCGGCCGGGGTCTGACCCATGTCTGGGGCCGGTCGCGGAACGGGAAGGACATGGTTCGGCAAGTCACGGCCAAAAGCCGCTTTGCCCGTGCCGTGGCCGCGGTAAGTGACTGGTGTCGTCACCATCGACACTGGTCCATCCACGACCAGCACCAGCACCAGCACCGGCGCCTGTCGTCCATGATGCGAGGTCACTTCGCCTACTATGGTGTGGGCGGCAACAATCGACGGTTGCGCTGGTTCGCCAATCAGGTCGTGAGGGTCTGGCGGAAATGGCTATCGCGGCGAGATCGGGAGGGCGTCGTCCGGTGGACGCGTCTGAACGAGATGCTGCGGCGCCATCCGCTGCCTTCGGTCAGGATCATCCACGGCTACGCCACCGCGGGCGAACCTCTCTCGTGAGGAACCGGATGCGGGAAATCCGCACGTCCGGGTCTGTGAGGGATGGGGACGGCAACGTCCCCATCTACTCGGCAGCGCTTGCGGCGCACGGGAGCGAGACGGCGAGCGAAGGCGCGGCGGTCGGCGAGGCCGGCCCCCTCACCGTAGAACTGCAGCTTGCCGGCGTCATGCAGCTTGGCGAGCCCGGCGAGGAACAGCCGGCGGAACAGTGCCCCGAGCACCCGCACCGGCAGAAGAAAGGCCGGGCGCGCCGCCACCCAGCGCGTGCCGTCGGGCGACAGGCCGCCGCCCGGCACGATCATGTGCAGGTGGGGATGGTGGGTCAGCGCCGAGCCCCACGTATGGAGCACGGCGGTGAGGCCGATGCGGGCGCCGAGGTGGCGCGGGTCGGCGGCGATGGTCAGCATCGTCTCGGATGCCGTGCGGAACAGCAGGTCGTACACCGCGGCCTTGTTGCCGAAGGCGATGGCGGCGACCTCGGCCGGGAGGGTGAAGACCACGTGGAAGTACCCAACCGGCAGCAGGTCGGCTTCGCGCGCGGCGAGCCAGGCGCGAGCGGCGGCACCCTGGCATTTCGGGCAGTGCCGGTTGCGGCAGCTGTTGTAGGAGACCCGGAGCGAGCCGCAGTCGTCACAGGCGTCGACGTGGCCGCCGAGCGCCGCGGTCCGGCAGTTCTCCACCGCCGACATCACCTTCAGCTCGGCGAGGCTGAAATGGCCGGTCCGTGCGGTGCGGTAGGCGGGGCCGTGGCGGCGAAAGACATCGGCGACCTCCGGCATGGGAGGCCGCGCTTCAGCCGCCGGGTCGGGCGTGAAGAGACCGAGCTTGTCGAGCGGGCTGGTCACGGCGCGAGCCGTGCGGGTTGCCACCCTGGTATAGAAGGCGGTGTTCTCCAGCTTGGCATGACCGAGCAGGGCCTGGATGACGCGAATGTCGACGCCGTCCTCGAGCAGGTGTGTCGCGAAGCTGTGACGCAGGGTGTGCGGTCCCACCCGCTTCGGGATCTCCGCCGTCTGGGCTGCGTCGACGACGACGCGGTGGAGCTGCCGGGTGCTGATTGGCTTGCCTGCATGCTGGCCGGGGAACAGCCAGCCGCCACGGTGCATCACGCCCTGTTGCTGCCCGGCCTTCCACCACCGGCGCAGCAGCATCAGCAGGTCCGCCGGCAACATGGCATTGCGGTATTGCCCGCCCTTGCCGCGCTCCACCCTGAGCAGCATGCGTTCGCTGTCGACGTCGGCGACCTTGAGGCTGGCGACCTCGGCGACGCGCAGGCCGGCGCCATAGGCTACCGACAGCGCCGCCTGATGCTTCAGGCAGGTGGTGGCGTTCAACAGCCTCGCGACCTCGTCGAGGCTCAGCACCACCGGCAGCTTGCGTGGATGGTTGATCCTGACCATTCTGCGGGCGAGGTCGGGGCGGTCCAGCACCTGCGTGAAGAAGAAGCGCAGCGCCGAGGTGATGCCGTTCATCGTCGGCACCGGCACGCCGGTCTCCTGCTCATCGACCTGGAAGCGGCGCAGGTCCTCCGCCGTGGCGGTGCCGGGCGAGCGGCCGAGGAAGGTGGCAAGACGACCGACGTCCCTGACGTAGTTGCGCTGCGTCTCCGGCGAGAAGCGGCGCAGGGTCA
>CAXTMA010000025.1:0-24013 GCA_964245015.1 uncultured Beijerinckiaceae bacterium
GCCGGGGAGGGCGATGCGCGACGCGGCGCAGGCACGGCGGCCGGGTGTCGGCGGCGCGGGGATGGCTTGTCGATCGATGGTTTCGCCACGGCCATCCTCTCCCCCTGCCGACCCGATCAGGCGGCGCGAGGGGAAGCTCCATCGCCGGTTTTGACTCTGTCAAGCAGTCTTGATGGTGGAGCGCTTGACAATATCGCCGCAAGCGCGTCGGCCGCGCGACGCCGGCCGCGCTCGGCCGTGCGCCGGTTCCAATCCATGTCCAAGCAGTAGCCGGAAAAGCTGTCGCCGCGCGCGCGGTTGCTCGCCCACGCCCACAGGTACGTCTTGCCGTCGGGATCGCCGTCGAGCAGCTGCGCCCATTCCAGGACTTCGGTGAGCGGCGTGCGCTTCGCCTCCGTCGTGCGGATGCGCTGGCCCGTGCTGAACACGGGGCAGCTCGGCATCTGCCGGAACACGGCGATCAGCCGGGCTTCGACCTGCGCGCGCGTCCAGATCGTGCCGGGGGTGCCCACGCCCGGACATAGCAGGAACGCATCCACCGAGCCATACGGCGCCGGCTAAGCCGCCTCGACGCCGACCACCAATCGCCGGCCGAGCGCCGTCAGCGCCGCGACCAGCGTCGGCAGCTTGCTCGGGTGATCGGGGTCGAGGATGCGGCGCACCTCCTTCAGACCGATGTCGAGCCGGCCGGCGAGCTCGCCCTGCGTGATGCCGGCATCGCGGAAAGCTTCCAACACCGCGAGCTTGGCCGCGAGGTCGGGCGCCACGTGCACCATCGGCTGGCCCTTGGCGGGCTTGGACGGCCTCGGCAGCGGCCGCTTGGCATGCAGGATGCCCAGCAGGGCAACCCCCAACGCGTCGGCCGCCATGGCGCGCGCGTCGGCCTCGCCGGCGCCCTGCGTGATCGCCTCCGGCACGTCGGGGAACGTCACGACCACGTTGCCGGGATCATCGCCCGGCTCGAACACGGCTGGGAACGCGTAGAATGTCCGCACCGAAGCCTCCTCATGTTGCGCGTCGCCGCCCGGCCTCAATCGAGGCCGAGGTGCTTGCGGATCTTGCGGGCGGTCTTGGGATCGATCTCGCGCGAGGGCAGGGTGGACAGCTTGCTGCCGACGTACACCGTGGCATGGCCGCCCTTGCCGCGCGCCTTGTTGACCCTGAAGGAAAGGCCACGCGCTTTCGCGTCCTCGCGAAGTTCCTTGATGAAGGTGTCCCGCTTATCCATGACCGCCGCTCCATCCGTGAGGGCAGAATGGGGCAATTTTGCCCCTCAGTCAAGAAGATAATGGGGCAAAAATGCCTCTTTCCGATTACTCGTCCATCTTGATGAGAAGATCAAAGAGTCATCGAACTCGGAGCGTGATGTCTCCCCGCATGCGGATCACCTGATAGGTGCTTGAGAGGCCACTAGCCCCCGGCCGCCTCAACGGTCGCAAGCCTTGCCTCGTCCCAGCCTGGCGGCCAAAGAGAAGGAAATCGCCATCCTCTGCGCTTCCGATCCTCAGCGAGGAACGTCATATAGCTGGTGACCCCCTTCGCTTTCAGCCAAGCGCGCCAGGGCGGCGATCCTTCTTCGACAAACACCTTGCCGTCATGGTGGCGCGCAGCCTCATCCGTCATCCTTGATCGCGCCCTCGCGGCCTCGTCCCGGTTGGCACGAGCCATGTCGTGAAGGTACGATGCGCGAAGGCTCTTCAAAGGTGACTTCAACCCGCAAATCCCCGCCGCGAACGCCGGAACGACGTCACGCATGAAATCGCAACCCTCATTGAGCAAGTCGCGGATCGGAGCAACGCCATCGGGGGTCAAGCGGTGCGGCGGAAGCTTGGCGCCACATGCCTCGCGCAAGGCAGCGATGATGGCGGCGTCGGACGGTACAGGTGCCGCTGGAGCCGCGCCGGCGTTCCCGATGAGTGCTTCTCCAACGGTGTAGGGCAGCGATGCCACCGCCCCCACGGCGCTTGCAATCGTCGTGGCGCTGCCGTTTGCGATCGGAGGCGGGGCTGTTTGCGACGGGCCGCCGGTGCCCTCCACCGTGCCGCTCATCGCACTTTTGCGATCGATAACGGCTTCTGCCGCCTCGAATTTGCGATCCACCGCGTCCGCGCCGGGCGCGTCCGTCCGTCCGTCGGATTCTTCAATCCTTTCTTTAGCTTGAGAGTCAAAGAGTCTGTCCGACAGACCGGGCGCGCCCGAGGCGCTAGCGGTCGCAAACGATCGCAAAACCCCGAAATCGACGACCAAGGTTTCGTCGCTCGCAGCCTCGCCATTTGCGACCGGATTTGCGACCTCTTTTGCGATCGCAGTTGCGTTTTGCGACCCGTCTGCCAAACCGCCTTCAAGCAACTGCAGCTGTGCGCGGCGAGACGACCAATACACCTCGTTCCGCTTCTTCGCCGCTGCTGAGCGCTTGGCCGACAGGTCGGGATTGACGACGCGGCGCGGCGCTGCCCCGTCGACGCTCAACTCGGTGTCGGGCTCGCGGCCAAGACGCATTGTTCGCTCGGCTTCCAGGTCGAGGTTGCGCCAGCGGCCGTGGTGGTCGCGGTCGAACAACGGCTCCAGTTCCGGCGCCATTTTTTCGAATGTTCGAGGTCCGACACCCGCCTTCTTGGCGATCGCCTTCAGGCCTACCGGCAGTGATCCCTGCTGCCACAGCGCACGTACCAACTTGACGAAGGCGCCGAGCTGCAGAGGTGCCAGAAGCGAGGCGGCGAAAGAGAAATCGAACAGCTCCGGCGGCGGTTCGCCCAAGGCGCTGTAGCTGGCGCGCAGGCCTGATCGGCCGGAGGGCAAGGGCGAAGCTGCTAATTCGGTCATTACGCTGCGACCACTTGAAAGGGAATCCTGCAGGAAAGCTGACGTCCGTGGTTTGATGCGCCTACTTTGGCGCATTCAAGCTTGACAGCCGACACCTTATGCGCCTATATTGGCGCATAGAAGGAGCGCGGGTCATGGCGAAGCCGGAGATGAACAGGGCCAAGGTCCTTGCCCGCCTCACCGCCGACGGCTGGGTCTTTCTGCGCCATGGCGCCGAGCACGACCTCTACGTCCACCCGACCCGGCCGGGCACGGTGGCGCTGCCCCGGCGCCGCACGCTGACAGTGGGTGTCGCCCGCTCCATCGCCAAGCAAGCCAGCTGGCCGTGAGCCAGCCTGACGCGCAACACCAAGGAGGGTAAGCGCATGACCAGGTACGTGGGACTGATCGACGGCGAAGCCGGGGGGTACGGCGTCGTGTTCCCGGATCTGCCGGGCTGCACCGCCATGGGCGACACGGTGGAGGCGGCGATCGGCAACGGCGCCGACGCGATGCGCGACTGGGTGGAGGTCAGCGAGGAACGCGGCGAGTCGGTGCCGGCGCCGCGCGCGCTCGAGGCGGTGCTCGGTGACGACGACGTCCGCACCGCTCTTGCGGAAGGGGCGATGGTGGTTCTGGTGCCGCTGGTGCGCGTCACCGGGCGGTCGGTGAAGGCGAACCTGTCGATCGACGAGGGCATCCTCGCCGCGATCGACGCGGAGGCCGCGCGGCGCAAGCTGACGCGCACCGGCTTCATCGAGGCGATGGCGCGCGAGATGCTCCCGCGGATGGCGCGCTGAGGCCGAGGCCGTCATGCCCTGACCTCGTGCGTGTACCGTGGGTCGGCGAGGTGAGAGGTCGAGGGTGTGTCGTGCATCGGCTTGACGCGACGCATCAAGCGCCGGCGGCAGCTCAGGATCGCGCTCCAGTAGCGAGGCGTCGCTTTCATTCTGCAGCCTGCAGGAGAAAAGAAGCTTCGACGGCAGTGATGCGGTGCCCGATCCAGCGCACCACCGGCACGGCGAAGCTGTTGCCGAGTCCCTTGTAACGGGGCCCGTCGCTGGCGCCGGGGATTTCCGTCCAGCCGTCGGGGAAGCCTTGCAAGCGCTCGCATTCGGTGGGTGTGAGCCGGCGGACGGCCCAGCCGGAGGCAATGCCTCCCGGCCTCGTCGATTTCAGCGTATGGGCGATCTCGACCTCGATGCGGAGCCGCTGCACGCCGGCGCTTGCAGGTTCGGAAGCGCTGTGAGTCATGCTGCCTGGGTTCCCAACTCGGCCTCGTTGCCCCAAGCGTCCCAGCCCGGCCGCGGCGGGCCGCGGCGGAACAGCTCGATTTTCGGAAGTTCGGGGTAGGCGGCCTCGATCAGCTGCAGCGCGGCCTCGGGCTTGGCCGAATGCTTGCCGCGCTTCGCGGTGATCACGGAGGAGCGCACCACCTCCGGCGCCGGCGGCTTGCCGCGGACGGCGTAGAGCAGGTGCTCGTGCTGATTCCGGAAGATGTATCCGGTGCCGAAGTGCACCTTGTCCCACACCGCGCCCGTCCGGTACTCGAAGCCCCAGGCGCGCAGCACGTCGCCGGCCTCGAACAGCATCGGCGCCGTCGCCCAAAGGAACAGGATGCAGTCCGGAGCGGCGATCGCCGGAACGGGCAGGGCGGCGATCTCAGCCGTTGTCATCACGGCGTAATGGTTCGCTGCCGAGCGATCCGAGCCGGTGTCGTCGGACCACGGCTTGAACGACCAGGGCGGGTCGGCCAAAACGAGATTGTAAGAAGGGCGGCCGGGGAAGGCGCGTGTGCGCTGGGCGAGTGTGGCATGGCACCGAGCACGGGCTACGCTTTTGCCCTCCGCCAAGGTGAGTGGGACGCGCAGGTCGCGCGCTTTCAGGAGCTGCTGGCGGCGTTCAGCGAGGCGCTCGTTGAAAGTATTCAGGGGAAGGCTAGCGAGGTAGCGGGCCCGCTCCGCTTGATGATGGCTGATGCCATGCTCCTTGAGCGTCAAAGGGCCGACGTCGGCTTCTCTCAGGCGGAGGTCGGTGCGCTTGCCGCGTGCGCGAGGTAGGATGAGCATCATCTCGCCGATCCGTCGCTCGGCGCGGAAGCGGATTTCCACTGCGTCGATTTCGAGTTGGCGGTTGCCGGCCTGGCGCGCCCAATGGCGGACGGCATCTGCTTGGTTCCGCACTTCCTTCGCCTGTTCGACACGGCACGCTTCCGCGAGCAGCTGGCAGGCCTGCTCGTAAGCCAAGCGAGCAGAGTGAGCGACGAGCGCGGTCATTACGCGCCGTGCCCGTCGTAGCGCTGTGAGAGATCCGTCTCATCAATGAGGGAGGGCAGGGGTAGGCCGGGTCGCACGGCCCTGCCGGCTCGCCGGCTCGCCAGGGTTGGGCCCGAAATGTCCGCGGGCTGGTCCTGGACCGCTGTTCGCCGGAAGCTGCCTTGCGGCTGCTCATCTCCTCCGGCCGGGCTTCGGAGCATTGTCCGGGTCAAGCTGCAGCGCCCCCGGCTTGTTCGCTCGCGGTGCTCCCGCTGGGTATTTCGGATGGAAGGGGAAGGTCGTAGGTCCAGGCCCGATCGACGTCGCCGCGGTGCTTGAGACAGCTGTGCAGTCCATCGGGAAAGCGACCGCGCGGCGCGAAGCCGAAGCCGGCGTAGGGCGTTCCGCATACGGCGCAAAGCGGTGACAGCAGCACTGCGGGGCGTGATTTAGGCGTACCCACCACCGCCGTCGGGCTCGCGCTCACGCGATCTGCTCCTCGACGGTGAGGTCGAGGATCCGAGTGAGGCGTAGATGCGCAACCGCGGCTTCGTCGAGGCCTGAGCGGGTGAAGGCAGCGATCGACAGGGTGTCGAAGCCGGCGGCGAACAGGGCGCGGATCATCATCACCTGCGCGCCGGTGCCGAGCACGTCGAGCACCGCCGTCGCGACCGCGCCCTCGCGTCGCCTATCTTCACCGCCGATACGGTCGGCAGCGTCGCGCAGGATTTGCGCTGCGGCGCGGGGGTCGACGATGTCGGCGATCTCTCGAGCGCCTTGGGCAACCTGGCCTCGCCAGTGCGACTCAATCAGCTCGTCGGCAAGTCCGTCGCGCAGGAGTTGGCGCATGGTCTTGCGGAGAAAAGCCTCGCCTTCCTCCCGCACGCGTTTGTGGTCGGTCGGCGTCACCAGCATCAAGGCCTCCTCGTTCCCTTCGCCGCCGCCGCCGCGCGGGAGTCGCAGCGGCGCGCGGCCTCGGCGAGCTTCTCGGCCGCCCATGTCGGCAGCTTTGAAAGCGCTCTGAGCAGCCAGGCGGCGAAAGCCCAGCCGGTCTCGGCCCATCCGCCGCGCAGGCGGGCGTGTGGTGCGGTCCCCCTCAAAGGCGCTCCTGTTGCGAGCGCAGCTCGGCGATCCGCTGCTCGATCGCGGCCTGCTCCTCGGCGCGACGCGCCGCGATCATCCAGGCCGGCGGGTTGACCGTGACGGCGACCAGGAAGTCGAGGCCGTAGGCGCGCATCAGGGCGAACAGCTGGATCGCGCGCGGCGTCGATCCACGCTGCAGCATCTTCGACACCGTGGTGTCTTTGATGCCGGTATCGGCGGCGACGTTCTCGGGGGTGCCGAAGGGGTGGCGGGCGCGCAGGTAGGCGGAGATGCGCTCGCCCAGCTCGAGCGAGGCGTCGGCCGCCAGCGCGGCGGACAGATGTCGAGTCGAATCAGACTCTTGTCGAGTCGGAGGGGATGCTTGTCGCACGGAACTCCTCGATGATGCGGGCATCGAGGAGCCGGCGATCGAGGCTGTGCGAAAGGAGGAGGTGAAGCTCATCGCGAGAGTCCCACGATGGACGATCGGGCCGCGCGCGCTTGGGAAGGCAGGGCGCGGCCGGGTCGGGCAAACGAAAAGGGGCCGCCCTGCCGAGTGGCAGAGCGGCCCAAGTCACGGGAGGAAATGCCCAAGGAGGGCTCCTCCGGGCCTGCAAGAAGCGGGCGCGGAGCGGGGAGGGCGCCGACCGAATGATCGAGCGCCGAGGCCTGTGGATAAGTCGGGCCGGTCAGTGCGAGCCGCCCTGGTCGAGACACATTCCCGGGCGCCCGGGACGCCGATTCGCCGTCGGCGCCCCGGACTATCGCAACCCCCGGAACAGACGGGAGATTGCGAATGGTCATTAAGGTAGAACCGGCCTTCATCAGGCTTATCGAGATAACCTCAGTGTTATCTCTGCCTGACAACAGTCGCTTTGATCCGCATTGGCGGGTTCGGTACGCGGTAAGCGCAAGCCGACTAGCAACGCGGGAAGCGCTCACGATCCGCCCCCTTCGTCGAGGCGCCGTGCCCGGCGCTGGGCCTCGCGGCGCGAGCGGATGCTGCGCGCCCGGTCGAGGGCGGCCAGGACGATCAGGACGAACCAGAGCAGCAGGACGAGCCAGCCGGTCATCGGGCCGGCTCCGGAGCGGCTGTGTAGGCTCGTCGAGCAGGAACGAGACGCCGGCCGGTCGGCGAGCGCTGTTGCTCCTGCCCCGACCGGCCGGCTCTTTCACCATCGGAGCCGCCAAGCAAACCGACGGGTGAATCATGAATGGGAATGATCAGGATGCGCGCGGGCCGACGATGGCCCTTGCTGGCGTCTGCGCCGCCCTCTGCGGTGTCATGGCCGCCATCAAGGACAGGCTGATCGCCGAGCACGGCGCGGCGGCGCTGCCGGGTGAGCTGCTCAAGCTGCGCGACGAGGCATTCCGGCAGGTATCGAACGGAATGACGCCCAGTCTTCCGATGGAGCTCGAAACAGAGATTATCCGGCACGGCCGTGAACAAGTGACCAACATGTTCAACCAACTGTTGGAAGGGCTCGGCAAGAATGGTGATGCTGCCTGAGCGATCGATGGCGGTTAAAAGGCCTCCGCACTGGAGGGTGAGGCCGCGCGCCGGCGCGATCCGAACGGCGAGGTGCGCCAGGGCGGCGGCAAGACGCTCGCGGGCGCTCACCGGACCGGCTCCGGGGCGAGCCACAGTCCAAGCGCATCAAAGGTACCCGGCGGTCGCGGCTGCGGACGATCCGACAGGGCGCGCAGCGCCGCGACCGCGGCGAGATAGCCTTGCTCGCCGAGGCAGAACTTCACGTCACCCTTGGCGGCGCCCGGCAAGATCAGCCGCTCGGCTTGATCGAAGGTCGTGGCCAGGGCGTGCAGCGCCTCCGCGACTACGCTCGCCTGAGCGTCGCCCATCCGTATCTCGGTGCTGCGCGTCCCGTCGGCGCAGGTGTACGGGCGCAGGTAGAACTCGAGGGCGTTGGCGAGACCCACCACGTCCACCTTCATCGGGTCGTAGGTCTCGTCGGCAGTATTTCCAAGCGCGCGGGAATCAATCATGACGCTGTCCCCTCATCTTGAGAGCCGCTCGCCAAGCTCCGGGAAGCGATCGGGATCGCCGACGCGGTGCGCTTGCGCTCGCTGCTTAGCCGCGTTCGAGACGGGCTTGAGGAGATCGTCGATCTGGCGGAACCGAGGCCCGGTTGGGTTGCCGCTGCCGGTGAAGTGCTGCGTCGGGTCGAGCGCTACGCTCAGGCTGGTCCGGCCGATGCGGCGGCACGCCAGTTGGCGCTTGAGGCCGTCGACACGCTCGCCGCCGCGCTGATCGGCGTGCCTGCGCGCGTGGAGGCGAAGAACATCGGATTGGGCTGGTGATCGTCGGGCGCTCACCGGACCGGCTCCGGGGTGGCCTCGGCTGGGGTGGGGCGGGGGATGCCTTCGGGCCAGATGGCTCCGTTAGGCCAGCGATTAGAGAGGAACTGGATTGCGGTCGCGAGGCGGCGGACGCCGATGTCAGCTTCGCCAGCGCGAAGATCGCGCAGACGCTTTCCGTCGTTGAACACGAGGGTGGAAACGCGTGCCTCGCCGATGCCTCTGGCGGCTCCGAATGCGTCGGTGAGCACGAAGAAATCGACGAGGGCGGTCATCGCTCGCAAGATGCGGTAAAGATCCCGCAATTGTCAACGGGGTACTTACCGCTGCAGCCGCAGCCTTTTGCGCGGGTAATCTACCGCGAATGACGAACACGGCTAGTCGCGCTCTCGCTGACCGTCTTGCAGAACGCCTTGAAGCACGGGGTCACACCCCCCGCAGCGCGAGCATCAAGGCTGGGCTTCCAGTCGATGCCGTCAGAAACGTGCTGCGAGCCGCCCGTGCCGGCAAAACGTACCATCCTCGCGTCGATACACTACAGAAACTGGCGAGGGCTCTCGAAACGTCGACCGAATGGCTCCTGACCGGCAAGCAAGAGGATCAGCCGCTCGATCGCTCTGACAGGGGCGCTGAGACTCTGACGGTCACGCACTCCCTTCTGCGCGAGGCGGTAATGTTCGTGCTCTGCGCGGAGGGTATAGCGGAGGATCGAGCCGAGCTAATCGCCGATATCTTTCCCGAAGCTCTTGCAGGTTCGCCAATCGACGCTGTCGATCGTGATCCATTTCGATCGTTTCAGGTGCGCCTGCAGTTTCAAGAGCGATCTGGAAATCGAGAGCCGCGATGAAGCGAGCGGCAATCGCTGCCCTGCGATGGGTCTGTGTTGCCAAGCCCTCCTGCTCACTCATACAACCCAACGAAGAAGCGAGGCTGATCAATGGTCAATCCGCGCGGTCTGTCTTTTCGATATACGACCATACCGAGCGCCATTGCCGGCGCGGCATTTTCGCTGAGCTTAGAAACTGTGAATGCAAGCGCTTCCGAGCAGAAAGGCTTCGACACACCCCGTTGCAAAGAAGCGGTGGCGCGCATCGTTGCTGAAGCCGGTGCAAGCTTCGATCATTTGGCTCCGAGCGGCGACAACGTCTTCCTGAAGCACCCGGCTGCTCGCGAATTTGTGTTGATGTGCGCGAGCTATCGACCACTCAGGCTATCGATCAGCTGGCGGGACGCATTTCCTTCCGCTGCATACTTCGAATTGTTGGGGCGCGCGGGTGCCGTCATCACCGCGGCAGATGCTACCAGTTTGTCGAAGGCGACGCGAAGCTGCCAAGTCGCCGCACTCAAATCCGGTGATGAGGAGGCTGAAAGCAGGTTGCCGGGCGCGTCCCTGGATTGCACGGCTTTTACAAGGGACGGCGGCGGAACGCTGATTGGTATTCGGCCACCTGCGGCTGAATAGATCATAAGGGCGGGAGAGAAACCGCATACTTAGCTTGACGCGGTATATAAACCGCAGTTAGTTTTGCTCCATCAGCCCCGAGCTGTGGAGCGCCCCATGCTGCAATCGCCAACGCCACCGGCCGTCTGCCTTACCCGTCGTCTCCGCCTTTCGCTCATCCATGCGCATCGGTCCTTCGCATCGTGGCTAGCGCGGCATCTGGTAGCTGGGGGGCGGCGCCTTGGGCAGGTCACGTCGCCAGTACTTCAGCTCGGCGGAACAGGTGTTGCACCGCTTCAGCTCGTAGCCCGCGTACGTTTGAAGCGTTGGGCCCTGGAGGATGCTCTTCTTGCCGGCCTGGTAGCAGCAAGCACAAAGCTGATGCTGTGGCTCGGAGCCGGCTTCCGTTGCTTTCAGGCGATAGGCGAACATGCCCGGACTGAACTCGGTCAGTTCGTAGCGCTCACGCTCGCGGACCCATTCTTTCGCGGCAGTCACTTCTTTTTCAAGCTGGCCTACGCGCTCAATCAACGTCGAGCGCTCCTGGTTAACGGCAAACATCGCTTGCTGAACCTCCAGCATGTGCCTTTGCAGATCGATGACCTTGCCCTGGATGGCCTTTCCTTGGGCCAGACCTATCAGCGCATGCGTGAGGTCGCCGGCCATCTTGAGCGACGACATGGCGGAGGCGATGGCGGAAATGTCCATGGCGGCGAGCCCCTGACGGCATTCCTCGCTCATACCACGGGGCGGGCGCCGTGAGGTCCATCCCCAAGTGGATCGGCGCCACGGACGAAGCCCGCGCACCCGATAGCGTCCGCCTCCGCGTCTTCCGTCTCTACGGCGGTCGCTGCTACCTCACCGGCCGCCGGATCATGCCGCTGCTCGACGCCGGCCTCGTCTTCGCCCGCGCCGGGCGTCTTGCCCTGACGGTCGACGGCTACGCGGCGGCCAAAACGCTGCCGGTGACGCCGACCTTCGCCGTGCGTGAGACCGGCAAGCCTTCGCCCACGTATTATTTCGACGCTGCCTCATGAGGCACGGTCCCATGACCGAGGCGGCCATCCGGGCCATGGCTGCCGATCTCGGCCTCGCCCTGCCTCCTTTCACCGCCGCCGAGCAACCCGCCCTGTTCAAGGCCTGGGCCGACCGCGTCATGCAGGCCGGCGTGCCTCAAGAGCGCGGCCGTCTCACCTCCGCCGACCTCGACGAGTGCGACCGCCAGCTCGGCATCGTCGCATCGCGGGCGCGCGCTCCCCATGGCTCGACCATAACCGTACCTGCCACGTATCTCGTACCGAGCGATGGTGACGACACCCTGGCGCGCATCGCCGCCGCGGTCGGCTTGGGCGAGGTGGGCTGATGGACGTTGCCCGCCCTCAGCAAGACTTCACCGAAAGCCGCCGAATCGGCGAACGCATCCGGCAGGGCAGGGGCTTGCGTGGCTTGAGCCAGGGTGCGCTCGGCGCCACGCTTGGCATCAGTTTTCAGCAAATCCAGAAAGACGAGAGGGGCACCAATCGCATCGCCGCCTGCGCGCTCGTCACCGTCGCCCAGGCGCTGCAACTCCCCATGTCGTTTTCTCTGCCGGGTCCCGTTCCCGCGCCCGCTCCCGAGGCCGTCCAGGCGGCCCTGCATGACCACCTGCGCGCTACCCTCGGCACCGAGAAGCACGGCAATTTCCTCGGCCGCCTCCAGATCGACGAATTGGCCGGCGGCGTGGCCGTTTTCAGCCTGCCGACACCCTTCCTCGTGATGTGGGCCTACCAGGAATACTTCGAGGTCCTGACGCACGCGTGCGAGGTGGCGGCGCCGTTCATCCGCATGTTCGCGATCCAGCTGCGATCGTCGGCGCGGCCTGCCCCGCAGCGTCCGGCCGCCCTGGTGCCGCCGGCGGTTCCCATCGCGCTATTACCGCCGCCCGTGGCGGACGCCACGATCCCGTCTTCGCCCTCGCGGTCTGCCGTGGTCGGTGGGGCGTCGGACGGCGCCCGTCAGGCATTTCGTCCGATGGCGCGCGGCCCCACCGCCGCGGTTCAGGACGTGGTGGCGACGAGCTTCGGTTTGACCCGAGCCGATCTGCTCGGCCCCTCGCGGCTGGCCCATATCGTTCGTCCACGCCAGATCGCGATGTATCTGGCGCGGGAGGTGGTCGGACAAAGTCTTCCCGAGATCGGGCGCCGCTTTGGCGGACGCGACCACACAACCGTGCTCCATGCCGTGCGCAAGATCGCGCGCCTCGCGGTCGAGGACGAGATGCTGGGCGCGCTCGTCGACGAGCTGCGCGACCAGGTCGGGGAGCGCCTCGCCGCCACAAGCATCGCCGGTTCGCCCGCCCAGATGGTGTGCGAAACATGAGCGGGCCCGCGGACACCCTCTCCGATGATCGGGTCGAGGCCGACACCCAACCAATCGGCCAGGCTGAAATCATCGCCTTTCGCCCGCGAGCGCGGCCGTCGCTCCCGGCCAAGCCGATCGCCATCTCCGGCCAGCCGAGCACCCTGTTCCTGCGCATGTTGAACGACGTGCTGATGGAACGCGCCGCGCTCCTCGACGGCACGGCCACCCTGCCGAGCGACCCGCTCGGGCGCACGCGGCAGGCGATCGCCCAGCAGTTCATCGCGCTCGAGGATCTCTTCAACGCAGGAGGCGAGGGTGCCTGATATCGCCATGTGCGCCAGTCCGGACTGCCCGCTAGCGGCGCGCTGCATCCGCCACGAGGCAAGCGGCACGGAGCCGACCCGCGTTGTTGGGCATGTCCGTCAGAACTGGAACACCTACCACTGGCGCCGCGACAGCTTCGGTGAGCGCGTGACGTGCGGCGGCTTTTGGTCGATCGAGGCGAGGCCGGAATCCGCGCCATGTGGCTGATTTGGTGTCGCGGCACCCCGGACCCGTCCAGGCTGAGCCCCAGGATCCACTTCGACGATCCCGACCGGGATCGCGACAGATCAGAACGCCTCGACGTCATCCCGATCAAGGCGGAGCACCGCCGGCTGTCGCTGAGCAAGCTGGCGGACATGCCGGATTACCAGCCCGTCGGAGAGCGCCGATGACGGCCTGGACGAGCAAGCTGACCGAGGCGCAACAGCAGCGCATCTGCGAGTTGGCCGCGCCGGGCCCGAACTGCAAGCGCCGCACCGCAGGACGGATCGCCCAGGTGCTCGGCGTTTCGAAAGATGCGGTCGCATGGTTCATGTATCGCAACGGCCTGAAGCTGCGAAGCGAACGGCCCATCAAGGGACCGTACCGCCGGAAGAACGGCAGCACCTGTCGTCCTTTCACGCCTGAAGAGGATGCGCTGATCGAGCGCCTCAGCAGCGAGGGGCGCACCAGGGCTGCAATCGCTGCGGAGGTGAAACAGGTATTCGGGTATGATCGGCGCGCCACGTCGATCCGCGCCCGGCTCGTCATGCTCGCCGGCTTCGAGGCCGCAGCCGAAGAATTTCGGGTGACGGCGTGAGCTGCACATGAGCCCCGCGCGGCGACAGATCGAGATCGTCCCGGTCGGCGAGCGTGAGGTGCTCGTGGAGCTGCCGCGCCTGTGGTGGCTCCTTCGCGAGTTCCGCAAGCTGTTCCCGCGCGCCAAGCCGGCGCCGGAGGTGTGGGTCTTTGTCGTCAGAGGCAAGACGGCGATGCCGCGCCTGGGACGCTGGGACCGTCGTTCGGGCAAGCGCGTGGCCGAGGACCTGCGCTGTCGCGAGCAGGCCCGGCGCGATGCGGAGTGGGAGCAGTCGGCTTGAGCGGGCGCGGCGGACCTCGTGATGGGAGAGGCCGGTTCTTCCCCCGCCGCTGTTCCGACCCGAACTGCACCGGGCGCCTGGTGCGCGAGGACGACGAGCTGCTGTTCCGCCGCTGGCGCCGCAACGGGCTCACACACGAGGACCGGCGCGGCGCGCCGATCGTCGCCTGCCGGGTCTGGCACCAGGATGGAGGGCCGCGGCCGTGACCTTGGTAACCCGGCGTGGCATCGCGAACCGCTGCCCGCACTGCGGTTATCAGACGGATTGCGTCTCGTCCGTTGGAAGCGGCCGCAAGCCGGGCGACGGCAACCTCTCGCTGTGCTTCGAGTGCGGGGAGTGGGCGGTGTTCGGGCCCGACCTAAGGCTGCGTGCGCCCACCGACAAAGAGTTTGTTGTGATCGGAGAGGACAAAGCTTGTCGCACTGCGAGGGCGGCGTGGGTCCTTACTCAGCGGAACCGCCGGGCATGACTTCCGCCGCCACCGCCTACCCCCTCTGCTGGCCCGACGCCTTCCCCCGCGCGAAGCAACGCGAGAAGGGCGCCTTTCGAACTACCCTGGCCGGGGCGCTCGACAACGTCCGCGAAAGCCTTCGGCTGTTCGGGTCCGACAGCCGCAAGAGCGTCGCCGGCGTCGTCCTCAGTTCCAACGTGGTGCTGGGCGACAACAGACCGGCCGACCCGGGCGTCGCCGTTTGGTTCACCTGGGACGGCTTGCAGGTCTGCATTCCGGTCGACCGATACGACACGCCGGCGGCCAACCTGCAGGCGATCCACCACGTGCTCGAAGCGCGACGCACGGAGCTGCGCCACGGCACGCTCGCGCTCGTCCGCGCCACGATGAAAGGTTTCGTGGCGCTGCCGGCGCCGGACAAGCCGACGTGGTGGCGGGTGCTGGGCGTCAAGGAAGAGGCGACCAAGGCCGAGATCGAGGCGGCCTATCGCCAGCTCGCTCGCGATCGGCATCCCGACGCGGGCGGCTCGGCCGAGGCGATGGCCGAGCTGAACCTCGCGCGCGAAGCGGGGCTGAAGACCGTGCCGACGTGACCCGGAGAGCCGCTTTTCGCCAGTGCGATGTCGTTCGCGCGATTAAGGCCGCCAAGGCGGCCGGAGCCGCGCGCGTCATCGTGCGCCGTGACGGCGCGCTTGAGATCGAGATCGAGCCCCGCATGGGCGATCGGCAACAATCCCGCGAGCGGGACGAGCCACGTGACGAAGAGCGGCTGATCGTGCTCTGATGCCTGCCGCCATGCCCCGCCCGCGACCGCCTCATCTCCACAAAGAGACCACCCGGCATGGTCGCACGGTCTGGTACGTGCGCATCGACAAGGGAGCTCGGATCAGGCTCAACGAGGTGTTCGGCACGCCCGCTTTCAACGCGGCCTACCAAGCCGCCCTGGCCGGCGAGGCCGTGCCGACACGCCTTCCCGGCAAGCCGGCTGCTGGAACCGTGTCGTGGGCGATCGGGATTTTTCGCCGCTCGACCGCATGGACCAATCTTTCCCCCGCGACACGCAAACAGCGTGACGGCATTCTCGAAAAGATCGTCAAGTCACCCGCCGGTGCGGCAAGTCTAACCGCCCTTTCTCGCAAGCATATCGTCGAAGGTTGCAAGCGCCGGGCGGAGACGCCGGCCGCGGCACGGCACTTTCTTGAAACCATGCGGGCCCTGTTCCGGTGGGCGCTCGATGAAAACCTCGTGCCTGTCGATCCAACCGTCGGCGTGATCGCCAGCAAGGCGAAGAAGACCGAGGGCTTCCCGGTTTGGAGCGACGAGGACCTGGCCGTCTTTGAAGCACGCTGGCCTCGCGGTACCCGCGAGCGCGTGGCTTTCGATGTGCTGCTCTACACCGGCCTGCGCCGCGGCGATGCCGTCACCGTCGGGCGCCAGCATGTGAAAGGCGGCGTCATCAGGATCAAGACGGCCAAAACGGGGGAGCCGGTTTCCGTTGTGATCTGCCCGGAACTCGAGGCGACGCTCGCCGCCGGTCCGTGCGGCGATCTGACCTTCATCGCCGGCGAGCGAGGCCGCCCGCGTGTGAAGGAGTCCTTCGGAGAGTGGTTCCGTGAAGCGTGCCAAGCCGCCGGTGTCCGAAAGTCGGCGCACGGTTTGCGCAAGGCCGCGGCGACCCGCGATGCCAACGACGGCTTCACCGAGTCGGAGCTCGAAGCAAAATATGGCTGGCGGGGCGGCCGAATGGCTTCGCATTACACCCGAACGGCCAATCGCGAGCAGCTGTCGATCAGCGCTGCTGCCAAGACCACGAGGCGCAAAGGGTGAACACCTATTCCCGCACCCGATGATAAGGTGCGGGCCGCAGTGTCAAAAGCTATGCGATGACAGTTACTTAGGAATCGATTGGTGGGAGAGGTAGGACTCGAACCTACGAAGGCGTAGCCAGCGGATTTACAGTCCGCCCCCTTTGCCGCTCGGGACACTCTCCCCCGTTGTGCGTCACGAGGGCAGGCTTATGGAAACTGCGGTGCGCCCTGTCAACCCATCCGCCGCCGTTGCGGTTCTCCCGCGCGATGTGCCATGCCGCTCGTCGTGCAGGAGCGGGTGAGATGACGCAGCGAGCCCCGACCGAGCGCCGGGTCAATAATCGGCAAAGGCGGCCTCCGTCGGCCGGAGTCGGCGCGGCGGCCGAGCCACCGGCGGGGCAGAGTGGGCGCACGATCGTCTACGGCTTCCACGCGGTGCTGGCCGCCCTCCAGGCCAGGCGGCGGCGGTTGCTGGCGATCTACGCCACCGAGGCGGCAGCCGTTCGGCTGGCCGACGACATCGCCGCCGCCGGGCTGCAGGCCCGCGTGGTGTCGGGCGAGGAACTGTCGCGCCGCCTTGGGGCGAGCGCGGTGCACCAGGGAGTGCTGCTCGAAGCCGGGCCCGTGGAAACCATCAATCTTGGCGAAATCGTCGACCGCAGCGGGCTCGTGCTGGTGCTGGACCAGATCACCGATCCCCACAACGTCGGCGCCATCGTGCGCACCGCCGCCGCCTTCGATGTGGACGCCCTCGTCACTACCGCACGGCACACCCCCGAACTGGCCGGGATCGTCGCCAAGGCCGCTTCGGGCGGCCTCGATCACCTCCCCGTGGCGGAAGTGGTCAACCTCGCCCGCGCGCTCGACGAATTGGGCGAGCAGGGATATTGGCGCATCGGGCTCGATTCGGGGGCACCCGTGGCGTTCGAAACCGTGCCGCTGCGCCGCCCGGTGGCGCTGGTGCTGGGAGCCGAAGGAAAGGGATTGCGGCACCTGACGCGCCAGCGCTGCGACGCGCTGGCAAGGCTCGACATGCCCGGCCCCATCAAGAGCCTCAACGTGTCCAACGCCTGCGCGGTGGCCCTGACGCTGGCTCGGCAACGGCTCGCCGTCGGGGACTGAGACCGCGGCTTGCGCCGGCCGCGCGACCTCACGGTGAATCGCCCGCGCGCGGAAATGTCTCGGCTTGCGCTTGCCGCCAAGCCACGCCACAGTTCCGCCCCGGCCGATCGATGCTTCTGCCGGCCGAGGGTGGTGGAAGAGCCGTTATGAAGGTCACTTTGGAACGAGCCGCGCTGCTCCGGTCGCTCGGCCACGTCCACCGCGTGGTGGAGCGTCGCAACACGATTCCGATCCTGTCCAACGTGCTGCTACGCGCCGAAGGCCAGTCGCTGACGCTGAAAGCCACCGATCTCGACCTCGAAGTCACGGAGATCGTCGCCGCCGACGTCGGTCAAAAGGGAGCGACCACCCTGCCGGCCCACATCCTCCACGACATCGTGCGCAAGTTTCCCGACGGCGCCCAGGTCAGCCTGGAGAACACCGGCGACGGCGCGCAATTCATCCTGCGATCCGGGCGCTCCCGCTTCAACCTGCAGGCTCTGCCCGAGGCCGACTTCCCCGACCTCACCACCGGCGAAATGAGCCACAGCTTCCTGATCGGCGCCGCCAACCTGAAGCGGCTCATCGACAAGACGCAGTTCGCCATCTCCAACGAGGAAACCCGCTACTACCTCAACGGCATCTACATGCACACGATCGACGTCGGCGGCACCAGCATGCTGCGCGCCGTCGCCACCGACGGTCATCGCCTCGCCCGCGTCGAGGTGCCCGCGCCACCCGGCGCCGCCGGCATGCCGGGCATCATCGTGCCGCGCAAAACGGTCGCGGAGGTGCAGCGCCTCACCGAGTCCGGGGCCGAGGAGATCAAGGTGGAAGTCTCCACCGCCAAGATCCGCTTCACCTTCGGCGACGCCGTGCTCACCTCCAAGCTGATCGACGGGACCTTCCCCGACTATCTCCGCGTCATTCCCAGCGGCAACGACAAGCGCCTGACCGTCGAATGCAAGCCCTTCAAGGAAGCAGTCGACCGCGTGTCCACCATCTCCTCGGAGCGCGGCCGCGCAGTGAAGCTCGCCGTGGCGGACGGCAAGCTGACGCTCTCGGTGACCAACCCCGACTCCGGTTCGGCCGTCGAGGAACTGGAGGTGGATTACGATGCCGCCCCGCTCGATATCGGCTTCAATGCCCGCTACCTCCTCGACATCACCGCGCAGATCGACTCCGACACGGCCCTGTTCAAGATGGCCGATCCCGGCTCGCCGACGCTGGTGCTGGATCGCGACGGCGCTACCGCGCTCTACGTGCTGATGCCGATGCGGGTCTAAGCAGCTTTCGCAAAACGACCTGCGGTTTTGCGAAACTGCGACCTTTCAAAGAGCTAAGCGGACGAAGCGTTGCCAACCAACGCGAACGTGCTTGGCGCATCGGACCCGAGCCGATGCTTGGTCCGATGCTCTACCGGAAGGCGTTGCAGGCATGGTCCATCAGCGCCTCGCCGTGGGCCTCGTCGCGACTGTTCGGGATGCGGCGGCGTGCCAGCAGCACGAAGGCGGGCTTGCCCCGGACTTCGGCGGCGACGGCAACGATGGTCACTTGATCCATGCCGCCGGGCGGCACGCCGAGACCGGCTTGGACGATGGCGAAGATGTTGGAGCGCGCGAAGTCCACCTCATCGAGCAATGTGGCGATATAGCGGGGCGCCCGCGGCAGGACGGTGATCGGACTCCAGGTGCCGGCGTGAAGGCGGCCGATCTGCTGCGCCAAAGATTGCTTCACGTCGCGTCGGACGCAGTCGACGTGGATGTGGAGCTGATCCTGGCTGCGGCCCGGTCGCGAGTTGACCGCGAGGGCGAAGTCATCGCGGTTTGGCTGGCGCTGGAGGGCCTCGGACACGAAATGCCGAGCCCCCCAGGCGTTGGCGAAATAGTTGGGCGCATCGGCCGCGAGCAGCCGATCCGCCTCGATGCCGCTGGTGCGCACCGTCGGCGTCACCACCAGATGGGTCGATTCGAAAGGCGCGCGCAGGACGGCAAACCCTCGGCCAGGACCGCGGCCGAGTTCCACGGCCAAGCAGGGAAAGGATCCGCCGATGAGGTCGTGGGACGCGACGCAGGCCTGAACCACGCGCCAGAGAAGGCCGCGTTCCCCGGCGAACGCCGCGACAGGAAACGAAAGCACGATGGCGAAAAGGATGGCAGCGCGTTTCATGACCGGGCCGGACTATGCCCGATCTTTCCTTGTCGCGGAATGAACGTGACGGCTCGCGGCCCTCAGCGTCGCACGAAGTTCATGATCAGCGAGATGATCAGCAGAACGATGGCGACATAGAAGATCAGGCTCGCCGCAGACGAAGCCGCTCCGGCCGCGCCGCCGAAGCCGAGGAAGCCGGCGATCACCGCCACGACAAGAAATATCAGTGCCCAGTACAGTAGGTTGCCGACAGGCATGCTCGTCTCTCCTTGTAACGGCAGAAAAACCGGCAGTGCCAGGGCAAGTTCCACTAACCTACGGAAAGAACGGCTGCTTCTAGTCTTATATGTCTTTTCCTTAAGGCAGGCGTTCAGGCTGCTTGTTGCCCTACCAGAGCGCTGACCGCGGCGAGCGCATTCTGCGACGAGCCGCCGTTGGGACCGCCGGCCTGCGCCATGTCGCGTCGCCCGCCCCCGCCCTTGCCGCCGAGTTCGGCGGCGGCGGCCCGGACCAGGGCGACGGCGTCGAAGCGGCTGGTGAGGTCGGGCGTCACGGCGACGACCACGCCGGCCTTGCCGTCGCCGGCGATGCCGATGATCGCGACGATGCCGGACCCGATCGCCTGCTTGGCGTCGTCGGCCATCACCTTCAGATCCTTCATCTCGATCCCGGCGACGGCCTTGCCGAGGAACTTGACGCCGGCGATCTCGGCGAACGCCGGCAAAGCACCGCTCTCCCCCTCGCCCGCCATTGCGAGCTTGCGGCGCGCGTCCGACAGTTCGCGCTCCAACTTGCGCCGATCCTCGATCAGGGCGGCGAGGCGCCGCCCGGCCTCGTCCTCCGGCGCCTTGAGAAGGGCGACGAGGTCGCTCAAGGCCGCCGCCTTGGCGTTCAGGTGATGGCGGGCGAGCGTGCCGGTTTTCGCCTCGATGCGGCGCACGCCGGCCGCCACCGCGCCGTCGCCCACGATCGTGATGAGGCCGATGTCGCCGGTTCGCTCGACATGGGTGCCGCCGCACAGTTCCACGGAAAACGCGGGCCGGTGCGGATCGGCCTCGTCCAAACCATCGACGCCCTCGCGCAGACCCATGGACACGACGCGTACCTCGTCCCCGTACTTCTCGCCGAACAGGGCGCGCGCCCCCGACCCCATCGCTTCGGCGATCCCCATCTGCCGCGTCACCACGGGCGTGTTGTCGAGAACGGCGCGGTTGGCGATCTCCTCGACGCGTGCCAACTCATCGGCTGCGATCGGCTTATGGTGCGAGAAGTCGAAACGCAGCCTGTCATCGGCGACGAGCGAGCCTTTCTGCGCGACATGGTCGCCCAGCGTCAGGCGAAGCGCCTCGTGGAGCAGGTGGGTCGCGGAATGGTTGGCGCGGATCGCCGCCCGGCGGGTGTGATCGACCGCGCAATCGAGAACCGCGCCTGCGCTCAGGGTGCCGACCTCGACGGTTCCGTCGTGGACGAACAGGTCGCCGAGCTTCTTCCGGGTGTTGGTGACACGAACCCGCAGCTCGCCACCGGCCGCGCTTCGGCCGGTCATCACGCCGGCGTCGCCGACCTGACCGCCGGACTCGCCGTAAAACGGCGTCTGGTTGAGCAGGATGGCGACCTCGTCACCGGCGGAGGCGGTGCAGACGGTCTCGTTGCCGGCAAGGATCGCCGTCACCTCCGCCTCGACGCGTTCGGTCGCGTAGCCGAGGAAGTCGGTGGGGCCGATCCTGTCGCGCAGGGCGAACCAGTGCGTATCGGTGGACTTCTCGCCCGAGCCGGTCCAGGCCCGGCGCGCTTCGGCCTTCTGCTGCGCCATCGCCTGATCGAAGCCGGCGAGATCGACGCCGAGCCCTTTCGCGCGCAGGGCGTCCCGGGTCAGGTCGAGCGGGAAGCCGTAGGTATCGTAGAGCTTGAAGGCGACCGTTCCCGGCAGCGTGCCCTTGGCGGGCAGCGCCTCGGTTTCCTCATCAAGCATGGCAAGGCCGCGCGCCAAGGTGATGCGGAAGCGCGATTCTTCCAGCTTCAGCGTTTCGCCGATCAGGGCTTCGGCGCGGAGAAGCTCGGGATAGGCTTGCCCCATTTCGCGCACCAGCGTCGGCACAAGGCGCCAAAGAAGCGGCTCGGGCGCCCCCAGGATCTGAGCGTGACGCATCGCCCGGCGCATGATCCGGCGCAGCACGTAGCCGCGTCCCTCGTTGGCCGGCAGCACGCCGTCGGCAACGAGGAACGCGCAGGCGCGCAGGTGGTCGGCGATGACGCGATGGCTCGCCCGCAGCGGTCCGCGCGGATCGGTCGACGTGGCTGCGGCGATGGCCTCGATCAGCGTGCGGAACAGATCGATGTCGTAGTTCGATTGCACGCCCTGCAGCAGGGCGGCGATGCGCTCCAGCCCCATGCCGGTGTCGATCGAGGGGCGCGGCAGCGGATGGCGCTGTTGCCTGCCGACCTGCTCGTACTGCATGAAGACGAGGTTCCAGAACTCCAGATACCGGTCGCCGTCCTCGTCGGGGCTGCCGGGCGGACCGCCGGCCAGGGACTCGCCCTGATCGAAGAAGATTTCCGAACAGGGCCCGCACGGACCCGTTTCGCCCATCGACCAGAAGTTGTCCGCGGTGGGGATGCGGATGATCCGCGAATCGGGAAAGCCGGCGATCTTCTTCCAAAGCGCGTGGGCCTCGTCGTCGTCGTGGTAGACGGTGACGAGCAGGCGGGACACGGGCAGGTCGAAGGTCTTGGTGATCAGCGTCCAGGCGAGTTCGATCGCCTGCGACTTGAAATAGTCGCCAAACGAGAAGTTGCCGAGCATCTCGAAGAAGGTGTGATGACGCGCGGTATAGCCGACGTTGTCGAGATCGTTGTGCTTGCCGCCGGCGCGCACGCATTTCTGCGAGGAAGCAGCCCGCACGAACGGGCGCCGTTCCTGCCCGGTGAACACGTTCTTGAACGGCACCATGCCGGCGTTGGTGAACATCAACGTCGGATCGTTGCGGGGGACGAGCGGCGCGGACGCCACGACCTCGTGGGCATTGCGGGCGAAATAGTCGAGAAACGCCGCGCGGATTTCGTTGACGCCGGTTCCGTTCATCTTGCCTCGAAAGCCCTGCTTCACCGGGCCGGCGACCCCGCCTCGACAGCGTCAGGCGGGTGAGGCGCCCGTTCTAGCGAGCGCACCGGAAGCTGTCGAGGCGAGACCGCCGAGGCTTACGCACCCTCGCCGTCCTCGTCCTGGTCGGCCTGATCGAGGATGCGGTCGGCGACCAGCCCGGAGTTCTCCCGGATCGCCCGCTCGATCTTCTCCGCCGCGGCCGGATTGGCCTTCAGGAACGCCTTGGCGTTCTCGCGCCCTTGCCCGAGGCGCTGGCTGTCGTAGGAGAACCAAGCACCCGATTTTTCCACGACTCCAGCCTTGACCCCGAGGTCGACCAGCTCGCCGACCTTCGACACGCCTTCGCCGTACATGATGTCGAATTCGACCTGCTTGAAGGGCGGCGCCACCTTGTTCTTCACCACCTTGACGCGGGTCTGGTTGCCGATCACCTCCTCGCGGTCCTTGATCGAGCCGATGCGGCGGATGTCAAGGCGGACGGAGGCATAGAACTTGAGCGCGTTGCCGCCCGTCGTGGTCTCGGGCGAGCCGTACATCACGCCGATCTTCATGCGGATCTGGTTGATGAAGATCACCATGGTCTGCGAGCGCGAGATCGAGGCGGTGAGCTTGCGCAGCGCCTGGCTCATCAGCCGTGCCTGGAGGCCGGGCTGGCTGTCGCCCATCTCGCCGTCGATCTCGGCCCGTGGCGTCAGCGCCGCCACGGAGTCGATCACCAGCACGTCGATGGCGCCGGAACGAACGAGAGTATCCGTGATCTCCAACGCCTGCTCGCCGGTGTCGGGCTGCGAGATCAGCAGGTCCTCGAGGTTGACGCCGAGCTTGCGGGCGTAGACCGGATCGAGCGCGTGCTCGGCGTCGACGAAGGCGCACACGCCCCCCTTCTTCTGCGCCTCGGCGATGACATGCAGCGTCAGCGTGGTCTTGCCCGATGATTCCGGTCCGTAAATCTCGATCACCCGCCCGCGCGGCAGCCCGCCGACGCCCAGCGCGATGTCGAGGCCGAGCGAGCCGGTGGGCACCGTCTCGATCTCCACCGCCTGCTGGTTCTTGCCGAGCCGCATGATCGAGCCTTTGCCGAAGCTCCGCTCGATCTGCGACAGCGCCGCATCGAGCGCCTTGGTCTTGTCCACGGACGTTCCTTCCACGAGGCGGAGATTTTGCGACATCGGCAGTCCGATCCTTCTGGCACGAGCGAGGCAACGCTCGCAACGAATAGCAATGTACCCTTTTTGTTCTCTACGACAAGACCGCCCGCCGCGACGCCGCGCGAATCTTTCAGCCAAGGCCCGCGTCGGGGGCGAGGACGCGACGGAAAAAGGGAACAACGAACCAGGGTTGCGAACCTGCGCGCATCGCCGGGGAGCCAGCACCGCGCCGGTGCGCAAAGGGCGAAGGCGCACGCTGCGCGGACGTCGCGCGCGGACGTCGCGCGCGGATTGTCGATCGACATGACTGCATCGCTGACGGATCCGCTCTGAACCATTGGCCGGACAACAGCTGCGGCACTTGTCGCGCCCGCGTTTCACACGTATAGCAGCGCCCATCTCACACGCGGGACTTGCGCGCCTGACTCAAGGCGTGCGTCCGGTGGCCCTGTCGTTCACGGCACGGGCCCATACCTTCCGCGGCGGATCAACCGGAGAATTGTCATGGCTCTTCCCGATTTCACCATGCGCGGCCTGCTTGAGGCCGGCGCGCACTTCGGCCACCAGTCGCACCGCTGGAACCCGAAGATGAGCCCGTTCATCTTCGGCGC
>CAXTMA010000026.1:0-23947 GCA_964245015.1 uncultured Beijerinckiaceae bacterium
ACATCTTGTTCATGTCTTCGTGTCCCATGTTGCGGGACCCGTAGATGAACACTTCAGCGAAGTCCGTCTTGAACTCGTCCTTCAATCCATCATAGTTGTGGGTGAAGTCGATCCACTGGCTGATCACCGAGTCCCACTTCGAAGGAGCCTCGCCTGGAAGCACCTGCACACCGGGGTGGGTCAGCTTGGCCACGTTGAACATGGTCCAGTTGCGGGACTTGGCGGTGATCGTCTCGTGCGGCGCGCCGGTCATGCCAGATGGGCGCAGAGCACGGAACAGGTCGCGACCGTTGTCGGCCACAACGAAGCGCATGAACGAGTCGGCGACAAAGCGGTTGGTCACCATCTCCTTGAAGTTCTGACGGATCGCCTTCTCGCCGGTGGTCGTGTAGGCGGTCAGGCGCTGCCAGCTCTGCTCGGGATTGACGACGAAGAAGCCACCGGTGAACGGGCTGCGATACAGGTCGCCCCACACCGCGGTCACACCGGCATTCTTCTCCTCGTCGAGCATGCAGTCGAGGTCGTTCAGCGTGGTGTAGAGAGCCGGGCTGTTCTTATAGGTGTCGGGGTCGCCCGAGTGCGGCAGCTGGCCGACGCCGATCACCGGAATGCGGCGACCAAGCTTCACGTTGGACAGGTGGCGGGCGAGGTCGACGACCATGCCGCTACCGGTCCCGCCGGCGAGGCTGAAGCACACGGTGACGATCGAGGGAAGACCGGCCTTGTCGATCATCTCAACGAACTTGCGCAGGGCAGCGTCCATCGGGCGGCTGCCGGCGTAGTAGGCGTTGGCGTAGATGCCCTTGGCGACGGCGCGCGGGAAGTGCTCGCCCGGCTTCGGCATCTCGTACTTCTTGGGTACGTAGGATTCGAAGTTCGGGTTCCAGTAATAACGCGGGTATTCGATCTTCAGGAACTCGCGGGTGCGGTTCATGCCTTCGAAGAATTCCTCCTTCGAGGGGACCGGCAAGGCGATCGCCTGGAACGAGAACCGATCGCTCGGGATACCACGCGACTCGAGCCGCTTGATGAACGAAGCAGCGTAATCCTGCGGGAGCCCCATGTCCTGGTCGCCGATGTCGACAACCATCGCCGCGAAGGTCGCACGGGGGTCCGCCAGATGATCCTCGATCTCACCCGTCCTGAGAAGAGCCTCGACGTAGGCGCAACCGGTACGGCCGATGCCAATCACATGCATGCAGTGCGGAGCCTGCGTACCTGTAGCACTATGGTACAAAGACGATGTCATTACCTACTCCTTCGGGGGTAAACGTCGCCGTTGCTCATCTCTGTTGATGCAATAACGGCAGCGTAATTCTGAAAGCTTCGCTTTCAGCATCTGACAGAAAAGGTTTCTGTCAAATCCAGGATGCCTAGATCTCGCAGGATATGAGCGACGGACGTCGCCCTGTTCTTGGAGACGTAGATCATGTAATCCTCGACGAACAAGCCCGGATCGGTCGAGATCGTTCCTTCGTCAATAAGTTTGACGCCCTTTTCCAGGTCCTCCCTGGCCAGACGTGCGGTCCAGATCGGCGACTCGATGTAGATCGCCTCATCCGTCGCGTGCGAAACCTGCAGGTGTTTGCCGCCTGTGATCGTCGGCACGCGTGCGCCGCTGGCGTAACGTTCCATGACCTTCGACCAATCGAGTGGCATGGGGAGCCTCCTAGACCGGTAGGAGGTGGGGTTTAAGCGGCGGCTTGGCGGCACCGCGAAGAGCTTCGTAAGGCACCGCCACCCATCCCGAACCGCCATTCAGGCTTGCGCCGGCCATGCCGTCAAGCCGCGTCGACGGCTCGCTCAGCACCACGCCCCGATCCAGGAGCATCGAATGATCGAGCACCCGATCCTCCGCTGACAGAACGTCGTAAGCTTCCCGCGCAGCATAGAACACGTCGAGGTCAAGTTTGTCGATGCAGGGCAGAACGAATTGCACGGTCGACTCACGACCTCCTTCTACGACCTGCGGGGGAACCGAGGGCGAGAACGCGGCTGCCAGCCTGCCGACCACGGTATCTGCCTCAGGACCTGCAACCGCCACGCGTGTCTCGATATACTCCGGTCGATAGGTGTCGCGCAGTCCGAGATGCCGGCTGATTCTCGGCTCGATCGCGAGCGCACCATCGGTATCGCCGAAGCCCAGCATGTGGATCCACTTCGGGCCCCATGGCGTGCGCGCGGCTGAATGCTGCGTCGACGGCGCGGCGACCCAATTGAGCAGGCGCAAAATCTCCATCAGGTTGGCGCCGCCTCTTGCGGAGAGCAGATCGGCGATCTCCCGATCGACACGCGCATGCGTTCTGTCGATGTCGTTGGTGCTTCGCCAAACCGTTTCCTGGGGAACAACGATGAACCCCGCCGTGAACGGATTGCGAAAAAGTTCGCCGCAGGCCTGAACCACGCCATGGTTCTTGGCTTCGTCGCCCAGGCAATCCAGCTCGTTGAGGCAGGCGAACAAGGCGCTACCGCGGTGATCCGGCTCATCGCCGCTGCAGGGTAGGACGCCGATGCCGACCGTCAAGGCCGCCCGACCAAGCGCTACCGTCGAAAGGTGGCGGGAAATGTCGGCCATGATCCCGCTACCGGCGCCGCCTGCCAGACCGAAGACGATGCAAACGACTGGCTGGGCGTCGGCCGACAGGATTTTCTCGCTGAAGCGCCGCAAAGCCGTCCTCAGTGAGCGGTCGCCGTCGTAGTATGCGCGGCCGTAGAGCGCCTTGGCATAGGCGCGCCGCACATGGATCGGGCCGGATCCCTCCGGCGGCGTTGATGATCCCGGCAACCAGTTCGCGGTGCTGCTGTCGCCGCTGAACATCGGATATTCCAACTTGAGGAACATGCCGTAGTTTTCCAGCGTGGCGGCGAGTTCGCCGGTCGTCGGGACTGCAAGTGGGATGATCTCCACATCGGCTCGGCTGGTTGAAACACCGGCGATACCGGCGCGCAAGCGGTCGAGGTCTTCCCCCTCGACATCCACAACAAGAGCGGAGATGCGAGGCCCTTTATCCGGCAGGTTGCGTACGACGCTCGCAACAACGTCCGCACCGGTCTTGCCGAGACCGACGATGTTGACTGAAAACGGAAGCGGTTGATCTTCAGCAACGCGGTGTATCCCGCGCTTCAGAGCGTCAAGCTTGCGTTTGGCGAGCCGTTCCTCCGTAGTCGCCACCAAATTTGATCTCCAATGACACCGCCGCCTCGGCGATATCCAAATTAGCCGAGCTGAGTGCCGAGCCAGATGCTAGCCAAGTAGAAACGCAAAAAGCCCCGTTCTTCCCGCAAGAGAGCGGGCTGAACGGAGGCTTTGGTGCCTTCCAGCCGTATGGCTTTGATGCCTGCGCAGAACCTAGCGGCAGGGGCGATCTTGTCAACAGCGTGTTAACTGTTTTCGTGCGATGCGGCGTCGCACATCTGCGCATCGCCTGGTCGGCTTGGAAGGAGCTTAGGATTTGAAGGAATTCAAGCTTCACATTGCGAGATGGGCACTGGAGCGGTTGCAGTATGTCGTGATCATAAGGTAAGCTCGGTTTCACCCCATTCGGTTGGATTCGTCGGAGGCGTGGCTCCTATGGTTCCATATCCGCTACGCCGCCGACGATGGTCGGAAGAGTGGGCGACGTCGTCGCTCATTGGAGATCGTGCTCTCTCCGAAGAGCTCGTGCACCACCATGGCCCGTCTCGGCAAGCGTGAACATGGCCTGACATCATCGTGCGGCACAGCCTGTCTTGGACATGAGGCAACTCAGCGGCGAGGTCGAGATCAATGTTCAAAGACCCTAGTGGTCGATCCGGCACCAGGAAACCCGGGGACGCCGGCGAGACTCACCTGAAGCTCGACGGTATGACGGTTGCGGTCGTGACATCTCGCGACGAGGCCGGCGACTTCCTCATCCGCGAGCTGCAGCGGCTGCGCGTCACCACGCATAACATCCTTCCTTCGGCTGAGCCGTTGCCGGCCAACGCCGACGTTGTTTATTGCGATTACGAGCCCAGCCTCTCGCGTCGCGTTCCCTGGCTGACAGGGTACGGTCATGCTGCCCTCGTGGTGATACTGCCGCAAACCGAGGCCGTCACGGCGGATGCCCTGACGGCCATGGCCCCGAATGCGGTTCTCGCTCGTCCGTTCACCTCCAACGCGATCCTGGCAAGCCTCATCGTGGCGCATTCGCAAAGCCGCTACGAGCAGCGCTTGCGCAACAAGGTCGACAGATTGGAAGATAATCTGAGGTCGATGCGCACCGTCGAGCGCGCCAAGGCGCTGCTGATGTCGTCGAGGGGCGTGAGTGACGAGGAGGCTTACAAGCACATCCGCAGCCAAGCCATGGCGCGCCGCATGTCGGTCAGCGCGTTGGCAGCCGCAATCGTGTCGTCGTTCGAGATACTGGGCAACGCGCCATGAGGGGTTGACCATGATGCGTTGACCAAGACGCGTTGGATCGGAGAACAAACCGACCCAACGTTCTGACCGCTTGCGAAAACGCAATCAGTCCGGGCGCATCGACTTGAGCATCTCCTCGGCGCTCGACACCTTGTGATCGACGAAATTATCTTCGACACTCAGGCTTTCGACGGTGCCATCCTTCACCACCATCGCGTAGCGCTCCGATCGTGTACCAAGGCCGAAGCTGGACGCGTCGACTGCGAGGCCGATGTTGTTGGTGAAGTCGGCGGATGCATCCGCCAGCATCTCGATCTTGCCATCCGCCTGCAAGGCTTCACCGAAGGCTTTCATCACGAAGCAGTCGTTGATAGAGATGCAGGCGAGTTCGTCGATTCCGCCGGCCTTGAACTCCATTGCCTTCTCGACGTATCCCGGAAGGTGGTTGCCCTGGCAGACCGGTGTGAATGCACCGGGTATTCCAAAAAGCAGCACACGCTTCCCGGCAAAAAACTCATCGGTGCTGATGTCGCTGAAGCCGCTTGAGCTGAAGCGCTTGAAGGTGACGGACGGAAGCTTGTCTCCGACTTTAATTGGCATGATCTAGATACTCCTTGAGATTGATCGGCGTCCGACGGGCTGGTCCGGGTCGCGTCCGCGTCGGCCAGGGTTACCTGCTTCTTCGTATGGCCTCGCGTGCCCGAGGGGAAAGGCGGCGCAGGGAAGCCACGGGCAGTCGACGAAACGCCGCTGATCGAAGCAACCGTTGCTGTAGAACCGCTTCCTCCAGGCACGCGATCCGGACTCATACGAAAAAAGCCCCGCTCAGCCCGCTGGTCGCGAGTCGAACGAGGCTTTGAAGCCGGTGTGTTGCTGGCTCTGGTGCCGCGGCGAACATTGCGCGGTGCAGCATAAATGTCAACGCCGCTATTCATTAGGGCGCGATATAATTTTCATGCCGTTTCAGGCACGCCTTGTGCTTCGACTTCGCGGTGATCGCGATCAAGAGGCCCGGCGGCGGTCCTCGGATGGTCGCTACTCCGAAGCATGCGCCCGGCAAGCGGCATCAAGGATCCGAAGCTCATGTCACGCGCTTTCAAGACGGAGGCACCCTGGCGAATCGGCGTGCTATTCGCCCAGACCGGGTGTACGGCCGTCACTGAGCGGACGCAGCTGAGCGGCACGTTGCTCGCCATCGAGGAAATCAACGGCAACGGCGGTATCTGCGGCCGCGAGATCCAGCCGATCATCTATGATCCCGGTTCAGGTGAAATCTCCCACGCCTTCATGGCGAAGAAGCTGCTTACCGAGGACGGCGTGACGTCCATCTTCGGCTGCTACACCTCGGCCAGTCGCCGGGCGGTGATGCCGGTCGTGGAGCGGCTGAATGGCCTCCTGTGGTATCCGACGACCTATGAAGGTTGCGAATACTCGCCCAATGTCATCTATACCGGTGCGGCGCCGAACCAGAACAGTCTCGAACTATGCCGCTTCATGATGGAAAGCTACGGAACGCGCTTCTACCTGATCGGGTCGGATTACATCTATCCCCGGCACTCGAACAAGCTCGTCCGTGAACTGCTGGCCGCCCATGGTGGAGCGGTGGTGGCCGAACGATACGTCAGCATCCATGCCAAGCGCGAGGACTTCGCGCCGATCATGCAGGACATCAAGGATGCTTCGCCCGACGTGATCTTCTCCACGGTCGTCGGCGACGGTACGAGCTTGCTCTACCAAGCCTACGCGAACGCCGGCTTCGATCCCAAGAAGATGCCGATCGCGAGCCTCACAACCACCGAAGCCGAACTGCGAGCGATGGGGTTCGACGTCGGCGAAGGGCACATCACTGCCGCGAGCTATTTCGAAGGGATCAAGTCCCAGGCGAACGAGATGTTCGTCAGCCGATACAAGAGCAAATTCGGCAGCGATCAGCCAACCAACGTCTGCGCCGAGACGGCCTATTTCCAGGTTTACCTGTTCGCTCAGGCGCTTGCTCAAGCCAACTCGATGGAAACCGACGATCTGCGGCCCTTCGCCTTGAAGGCTTCATTCGAAGCCCCGCAAGGTCGTGTCGAGGTCAACGCCGCCTCCGGCCAAGCGAATCTTTGGGCAAGGATCGGGCGCGCCAATCGGTTCGGCCAGTTCGATATGATTTGGGAGTCCGCGGGCCCTGTCGCCTCAGATCCCTTCATGATCTGCTCGGCAACCGAGCGTAGTCGGAAGGCGCCCCCGCGGCTGCAAAGGTGAAGAAGACGCTGCAACGTTGGATCCGGCGGATCCTTGATCGCGATCCTTCCTTGCTGGTTTAAATAGGGCGCTAGGTGCATGCCGCCTTGACAATGACGATCGGTGACTCCTATCGTGATCGCGGCGATGATGACGTCGCTGCGGGTTGGCGAGACGCCGCCGTCTCGTCGGTCACGGCCCTGCGGTTTGCAAGCGGGTCGGCATGGGATCTTTCGATCCGGTTGGCTGATCTCGCGTCAAATCATGTGCTCGGCTTGGCTGGAGCGCTCGTTCGGCGGACAAGATGGTCCGTTCACACCCCCGTCTTCTCGGCGCCATCATATGCATCTTCCTTGGATGCTCGACCCGATGTATGACGTTGTTTTCTACATTCGCCTTGATGATGGATCGTTCAACACTCAACTGGCGGGCAGTTGCAAGTCGTTTTCGCCGCTAAACCATCACCGGGGACATAGCAATGATGTTTGACCGCCGTGCTTTTCTTCAGGCAGGCGTTCTCGGTGCATCGACGCTTATCGAGACCGGACTGTTCGAGTCCGACGTGCGGGCCGCCGAGACGATCGACGTCGGCGTGCTGTTCTCCCTGACGGGTGGGCTGACGATCATCGAGAAGTCGCTGCACGATGCGACCCTGATGGCGGTCGCGGAGATCAACGCCGCTGGCGGCGTGCTGGGTAAGCAGCTCCGTGCCATCGCCGAGGATGGGGCGTCCGACCCGCGAAGTTTCAACGAAAAAGCCTCCAAGCTCGTCATCGAGGACAAGGTGACGACGGTGTTCGGATGCTACACCTCGGCAAGCCGCAAGGCTGTGCTGCCGGTGTTCGAGAAGCGCAACGCGATGCTTTTCTACCCCACCTACTACGAGGGCTACGAGTGCTCGCGCAACGTGGTCTACACCGGCGCCGTGCCCAACCAGCAACTATCGAACTTCATCCCCTGGATCACCAAGACGCTCGGCAAAAAGTCTTTCTTCATCGTCGGCTCGAACTACATCTATCCCCGCGAAATGGCCAAGGTCTGCAAGATCCTGATCAAGGCCAACGGCGCCAACTACGTCGCGGACGAGTATCTTGAGCTCGGCCATTCGGAGTGGGGCTCGATGGTCAACAAGATCAAGGAGTCGGGCTGCGATGTCGTGCTCTCGAACGTGGTCGGCGACTCCGTCGTCTCCTTCTATCGCGAATACCGCAACCAGGGGCTGACCCACGGCAAGCTGCCGATCTGCGCGACCGTCACCTCCGAGATCGAAGTGGCGGCCATGGGCGCCGACAATGCGGCGGGAAGCTACACGTCTTTCCCCTACTTCCAGGCGATCGACACGCCCGCCAATAAATCCTTCGTCGAGCGATACCGTGCTTTCGTGAAGAATCCGCAGGCGGTGACTCACCACGCGTTGGAATCATCCTACTTCCAGGTCTTCCTGTGGAAGCAGGCGGTGGAGAAGGCCAAGGCCAATACGGCCAACGCGATCCGCACCGCCGTGCGCGGCCAGGAGTTCGATGCCCCTGGCGGCCACGTCAAGATCGAGCCGGAGAACCTGCATGCGTGGCTGACGCCGCGCATCGCGCAATGGCAGTCGGACGGCCAGGGCAAGATCATCGATGCCTACTCCGGCCCGATCGAGCCGCTTCCTTATTCCGCCTATGGCGAAACGCCGACGAACCTGATCTGCACGCCGAACGGCCTCGATCGGGCCAAGCTGAGGGGTTGATTGCCGTTCGTGATGACTGATCGCCCCCGACGACCGTTCCGCCAGTCTCCTCCATGACCGAGACCGTCTTCATCGGCTTGAGCCTCGGCTCGGTCCTCCTCCTGGTCGCACTCGGGCTCGCGATCAACTATGGTGCGATGGGCGTCATCAACATGGCGCACGGCGATCTCGTCATGGTCGGCGCCTACACCACCGTGATGAGCGGCATCTGGCTGCATCTCGGCTTCCTCGCCTCGATCCCGCTCGCTTTCGTGACGACAGCCCTTCTCGGCCTGCTGATCGAGCGCTTCATCGTGCGGCGCCTTTACGGACGCCTGCTCGATACGCTTCTCGCCACCTGGGGCGTGGCGATCCTGCTCGAACAGGCCGTGCGCCTGCAGTTCGGGCTGTCGTTCTTCAACCGCAACATCGAGGGCCTCGGCCCGGGCCTGCAGCGGGTCGACGTGCCCTCCTGGCTCACCGGCTCGACGCCGCTGCTCGGCCTCGACATCAACATCTACCGAGCCTTCGTGATCCTGGTCACGGCGTTGCTCACGGCGCTGACCTGGTTCGGAATGTATCGTCTGCCGATCGGCACCCAGGTCCGCGCCATCATGCGCGATCCCCAGATGGCCGCCGCCTGCGGCATCGACATCAAGCGGGTCAACGCGCTGACCTTTGCCTACGGCTCGGGTCTCGCCGGCGTCGCCGGCGTGATGCTTTCCGGCTTCAAGACCGTATTTCCCGACATGGGGCCGCCGCTGGTGGTCGACGGCTTCCTTGTCGTCGTGGTCGGAGGCGTCGGCAGCTTGGTGGGCTCGCTCGCCGCCTCCGGCCTGCTGGGGCAGATCAATGGCTTCGTTGCCGCCGCAACCAACGACATCGTCGCCCGCGCCTTCGTCTTCGCCGTGGTGATCTTGGTGATCGTGCTGAGGCCCAAGGGCCTGTTCGCGTTCAAGGGGCGCTAGGCCGATGGCCAGCCTGCGGCATCGCAAAAGCACCCTGGACCTCGCCGCCTACGTCCTGTTCGTGATCGTGATCCTGGCGCTGCCGCATTTCGTCGGCGAGTTCTGGCTCAACCGGGTCGCCAAATACCTCGTCTACGGGATGCTCGGCATCGCGATCTGCCTGTCGTGGGGCTACGCCGGCATCCTCAACCTCGGCCAGGGCCTGTTCTTCGGCGTCGGGGCCTACATGATGGCGATGTCGCTGAAGCTCGCCAGCACCACGAGCCAGCAGGGCAGCGGCGTGCTGATCCCTGACTTCATGTTCTGGAACGCCGAGCCCGGTGCCAAGCAGGACCTCTGCTGCATCACCAGGGGATCCTTCTTGTGGATCCCGTTCCAGTCGCAATGGTTCGGGGTGGCGATGGCGCTTGTGGCGCCGACCGCCATCGCATTCCTGCTCGGCACGGTGATCTTCCGCAAGCGTGTCGCAGGCGTCTACGTCTCGATCATCACCTTATCGGTGGTGCTGCTGGTCCGGCTCCTGGTCATCAACGAGCAGCCCCTCACCAACGGCTTCAACGGGCTGACCGACCTCGGCAGCTTCACGGTGGGCGACCTCACCTTCGACTCCTACAGCCGGGCCACCTACTACGCCGTTGCCGTCGCGCTGACGCTGACGCTGGCCGGAGCCCGCCTGCTCGTGGCGACGCGGGCCGGGCTGATCCTGCAAGCGATCCGCGACGACCCGACCCGCGCGCGCTATCTCGGCTTCGATGTGCCGGCCTACCAGATCTTCTTCTTTTCCGTTTCCGCGGCCATCTCCGGCATTGCAGGCTTGCTCTATGTCAACGTCGCCGAGTTCGCCTCGCCGACGTTCATGGATCTCGCCTTTTCCATCAGCATGGTGGTCTGGGCGGCTGTTGGCGGGCGCGACTCGATGCTCGGCGCCTGCATCGGCGCGATCGTCATCAACGTCGTTGAAGCGAAGATGAGCGAGATCGCGGTCTTTCTCGAAGCTTGGCGGGGGGTCATCGGCCTGATCTTCATCCTCGTCGTCCTTTACCTGCCCCGCGGGCTGGCCGGTCTGGCCAATGATGCCGTGGCCAGAGTGCTGCGGGTGCGCCCGGCGCCCGGCGACAAGCCGGTCCTGGATGCCGACCCGGATCGCCTGCCGCTGGTGAACCGGGGTCCGGTCTGATGGGGGCCGCAGCCCTCACGCTGCAGGGTTTGGGCGTCAGTTTCGCCGGCGTGCAGGCGGTGAGCGATGTGTCCACCAGCGTGGCCGATGGCGAACTGCGCGTCCTGCTCGGGGCCAACGGCGCGGGCAAGACCACGCTGATGGACCTGATCTCCGGCCGCACCCGAAGCACGCGCGGGCGCGTGTTCCTGTTTGACACCGACATCACCAACCGCGACGAGCACGTGATCGCGCGGGCTGGTCTCGGGCGCAAGTTCCAGATCCCGTCCATCTTCAAGGACCTTACGGTCCGGCGCAACCTCGATGTCGCGAGCTGTCCGAGCCGCGGCGTTTTCGCCAACCTCGGCTTCGGCTTCAAGCGCGACAGTCGCGCCAGGGTCGACGAGGTGCTCGCCCTCATCGGCCTCGAGCACGCCGCCGACCGCCTCGCCGCCGCGCTCTCCCATGGGGAAACGCAATGGCTCGAATTGGGTATGCTGATCGTTCAAAATCCCAAGGTGCTGCTTCTCGACGAGCCCACCGCCGGGATGACCCAGGGTGAGACCTTGAAGACCGCCCGGCTCATCAACGGCCTGAAAGGTCGCCACACCATCGTGGTGGTGGAACACGACATGGCCTTCGTTCGCGAGATCGCCGAGCGCATCACCGTGCTCCACCTCGGCAGGATCATCGCGGAAGGGGACATGGCGGCGGTCGAGGGCGATCCGGCCGTGCGCGACGCCTACCTCGGCGCGGCTGGCATCGGCTGATGCTGTCCCTTGCCGCCGTCAGCAGCTTCTATGATCGCAGCCACATCCTGCACGGCATCGACCTGGACGTGCCGAAAAACAGGATTCTCTCGGTCCTCGGGCGCAATGGCGCCGGCAAGACGACGCTGCTGAAGACGCTGATGGGTTTGACGGATCGATCGACCGGGCAGATCCTGCTCGACTGCGCCGATATTTCCGGCAAACCGGCTCATGAGCGCGCGCGCGCCGGCATCGCCTATGTGCCGCAGGGCCGCCGCATCGTGCCGGACTTCACCGTCCGCGAGAACATCCTGATGGGCGCGTTCGCTCGACGGGACGGCAAGCGCGAGGTCCCGAGTCTCGTGGCCGCGCTGTTTCCCTACCTGCTCGCCAATCTTGATCGTCGGGGCGGGCTGCTGTCCGGTGGTCAGCAGCAACAGCTCGCCTTCGCCCGCGCCCTGGCGGCCAAGCCCGACATTCTGCTTCTCGACGAGCCCACCGAAGGCATCCAACCCAACATCGTCGAGGAGATCGAGGCGGTCATTTTGCGCCTCAACAGGGAGGAAGGACTGACCATCGTGCTGGTCGAGCAGAATATCAGGTTCGCTCGCAAGGCCGGCCATACCTTTGCCATTCTTGAGAACGGCCGCATCGCCGCTGCGGGTGCGGCGGTCGACCTGCACGAAGACCTCATCCATCGCCATCTCGCCGTCTGAGTTCCGGTCTCAACGGCAGATTTCCAATCACCGGACGACGATCAACAAAACCCAAGGAGAACGCTGGTGTTTCACGGTGACATTTCATCAAGCAACGACGCTGTCGGCGTTGCCGTCGTCAACTACACGATGCCGCGCCTGCACACGAAGGCCGAGGTGTTGGAGAACGCCCGCAAGATCGCCGACATGGTCATTGGCATGAAGTCCGGCCTGCCGGGCATGGACCTCGTGATCTTCCCCGAATATTCGACGCACGGCATCATGTACGACTCCAAGGAGATGTACGAGACGGCCACCAGCGTCCCCGGCGAGGAGACCGAGATCTTTGCCGAAGCCTGCCGCAAGGCCAAGGTCTGGGGCGTGTTCTCGCTGACCGGCGAGAAGCACGAGGAGCACCCGAAGAAGGCGCCCTACAACACGCTGATCCTGATGAACGACCAGGGCGAGATCGTGCAGAAGTACCGCAAGATCATGCCCTGGGTGCCGATCGAGGGCTGGTACCCCGGCGAGTGCACCTACGTGTCCGACGGCCCCAAGGGGCTGAAGGTCAGCCTGATCATCTGCGACGACGGCAACTACCCCGAGATCTGGCGCGACTGCGCGATGCGCGGCGCCGAGCTGATCATCCGCTGCCAGGGCTACATGTACCCGGCCAAGGAGCAGCAGATCGTGATGTCCAAGGCGATGGCCTGGGCCAACAACTGCTACGTCGCCGTCTCCAACGCCGCCGGCTTCGATGGCGTTTACACCTACTTCGGCCATTCCGCGATCATCGGGTTCGACGGGCGCACGTTGGGCGAGTGCGGCGAGGAGGCGATGGGCATCCAGTACGCCGCCTTGTCGAAGTTCCTGATCCGCGACGCGCGCAAGCACGGGCAGTCGGAGAACCACCTCTTCAAGCTGCTGCATCGCGGCTACACCGGGAAGATCAACTCCGGCGAGAGCGAGAAGGGCGTCGCTGCCTGCCCCTACGACTTCTATGCCCGCTGGATCGCCGATCCCGAAGCCACCCGCGAGGCGGTCGAGGCGATCACCCGCGAAACGATGGGCACCAAGGAAGCGCCGATCGCCGGCATTCCGCACAAGAAGTTGGCCGTCCACCGCTGAGTCCATTCGCCTGAAGGACTGCGGCTAGAGCATCGGACCGAAAAGTGCGCAGCGGTTTTCGGGTAAATCCGATGCGATACAACGAATTAGAGCATCGGACCGGATCCGATTAGGGTCCGAGGCTCTAGAGGGCCGGGCCGGATTGGCAATCTGGTCCGGCCCTTCATCGCCGGAGCCGCCGCGTCCCGGCGACGGAGCGCACTCAGCGCCGCGCGATGCGGAAGTACAATGAGGCCAAGCGGTCGGGGAGATCCTCGATGCGGCTCACCGGCATGTGGTGGAAACGGCCGAAGGTGGTCGCGCCGGCACCCCGCCCGTTCGGATCGAGCGTGATGCCGAAGACGTCGATGCCGCCGCGGCGCAGGCCGAGGATGGCATGTCTCGCATCCTCGATGAGGTCGTCGGCATCTGCGACATCGACATCGGAAGGTTCGCCATCGGTCAGCACGAGAACGATGCGCCGCGTCGCCGCAACGGTGCCGAGTTCCGCCCCGGCATGACGCAAGGCGGCGCCGAGCCGCGTCGACAGACCCGGCCGCAGCCCGGCAAGTCGTGCCCGCGCCTCCGCGTCGAAGGGCGCGGCGAAGTCCTTGATCGCAAAATATCGCACATCCTCGCGTCCATCGGACGCGAAGGCACGCAAAGCGAAGTTGTCGCCGAGCGCCGCCATCGCCCGCGCGAGCATGGCCACAGCCACCTTTTCGACCGCGAGAACCGACGCGTGGGCAGCCGGCACGCCGTCGCCCGTCGACTCCGACACGTCCACCAGGACCAGCACGGCCAAGTCGCGCGATCGCTGAACCCTGCGCTGGTGAATGCGGTCCTCGAGCGGGATGCCGATGCGCAGCGCCGTGGCGGCCTCCACGGCGGCATCGAGATCGAGGTCCGAACCGTCGGGCTGACGGCGAAGCCGGGTCGGCAGTCCCACGCGGGCCGCCCGCACCAGTTGCGCGACCCGCCGCGACAGCCCGGCCTGGTGGATCAGCGCCTCGTCCAACGCCGCAGTGTCGCCGAGCGGCGGCACCACGGCGCGGATCACCGTCCAGTCCGGGCGCTCGATACCGGCCGAGCGGTCCCACTCGGGGTAGCGGGCAACCGCAAGGCCGCGGTCGTCGGGATCAACCAATCGGAGACGGCCGGCGCCCTGCTCGTTGCGGTCGGGGTCCGGGTCGGCGCGTCCGCCATCTTGCTCCTTGCGCTCCAACCGCGCCACATTGACCGGCGCATCCAGTGGAGGTGTGTCCGCGTCGGGGGGCGGTGGCAGCCGCCACAGGCCGAGGTTGTCGTCGCGGTAGCTCGGCTCGATGACGTGGTGGCGTCCGTCGAACTGGATGCGCATCTGGCCGATATCGTTGCCGAGCACATCGCCGAGGCGGCGCGACAGCGAGGGATCGGCAAGGTCCGGCTCGGCGGCGAACAGGGCGCGGCCCTTGCTGACGATGCCGTCGTCGTCGGCATAGGTGGGATCGAGCAGGGCACGCGACAGGCGGGCGAGCAGATGCGGCGCGGTCTTCAGGTGCGAAGGTGCGACGTCGTGGAACGGCGCCCAGAGGCGAAACAGCCCCGGCAACCGGCGCAGCGCCAGCGCCTCGACGCGCGCATCTTCGATCAGCCCGACGAGCGCGATCTGGACCGGCTTGAGCTTGCCGGGAACGAACGGCGGGCCGCCGAACAGGAGATGTGCCGTCCCATGGGCGACGCTGGCCTCGTAGAGCCGCTCAGCCCGGTCCCGCCGCACCTCGACCACGTCGGGCAGGTAGAGAAGACCGGCCGAAACACTGGCGCGGCGCGGGCGTTCGACGGCCCGCGGCGGCATCTCCCGCAGCAGGAAGGGACGTCCCCAGAGCGCCGTCGCATAAGCCTGCAGGCGCGGCTGCAGGACGGCGAAGGTGCAGGCTTGTCCGGACAATCGGTCCAGGATGCGGCGCGCCTGCGGGTCCTGCAGGCCGAAGAACCGTTCACGTCGGCCGTCGTCGCTCGTGGCGCGCAGGGCCGCATCGACGAAGGAGGCGAAGCCGAGCGCACCGCAGATGCGCAAGATGCGGCGACTGGAGCCGACCGCTGCCGCCAGGCAGCCGGGTGCCGCTTCCGCGAGCCTGACCAATCCCTGCCACCAAGCCCGCTCCGGCCCGTCGGCGGCGGCGAGGTCGAGATCGCGATAAGCGTTGAGGCAAAGCCGCGCCGCCCCGGCCCCGGCCCTTCGGCAGATGTCGGCCGTCGCGGCAAGGGCAGGGGCCAGCCGGGCAAAACCGGTGGTGTCCCTTGCCCCGGCTGCGAGCCGGAATGCGACCAGCAACACGCTCGGGCCGGCATTGACGTTGGCCAGACCCAGAACAGCTTCCGCCCACGCTTCGACCTCGCTGGACGGCATCATCTGGAGGCGCCTGCTCGCGTCCGCGAAGCCGCCGGCGAGGGTCGGCCGTTGCCGCACCATCGCGCGCAGCCTCGTCAGCGCGTCGGGGCGGGTGATGGATTGGCGCGCCCGCAGATCTGCGGAGCTCATCCTAGAGGCATGCCGACATCGCGGAGCGTAGCGCTTCGCGTATGTCGAGATCGTCGGTGATCGGCAGAATGATGCCGCTCTGCACCGCGTCATCGAGCACGATGCCGTTGCCGACGAGACGGGCCGTGTGGATGAGCATGCGCGTCGAGGCACCTTCCACCAGCCCATGCGCCTGAAGATTGCGCGAGCGCTTGGCCATCGACACCAGCAGCGCGGCAAGGCCGGCATCGCTGTTCGCCTCGCGCGAGACGATCTCGGATTCCACCGCCGGCACGGGGTAGCTGAAATCGATGGCGACGAAACGTTGCTTGGTCGACTCCTTGAGGTCCTTGACGGCGTTCTGGTAGCCGGGATTGTAGGAGATGGTGAGCTGGAAATCGGGATGGGCGTGGATGAGTTCGTTGCGCTTGTCGAGCGGAAGAGCACGGCGCGCATCCGTCAAGGGATGAATGACGACGGTCGTATCCTGGCGTGCCTCGACGATCTCGTCGAGGTAGCAGATGGCGCCGTGGCGCACGGCGAGCGTCAGCGGCCCGTCGTGCCACACCGTTCCTTCGGGGGCCAAGAGATAGCGCCCGGCAAGGTCGGCCGCCGTCATGTCTTCGTGCGCGGCAACGGTGACGAGGGGTCGACCGAGCTTCCAAGCCATGTGCTCGATGAAGCGGGTCTTGCCGCAGCCGGTGGGTCCCTTCAGCATCACCGGCAGGCGATCCTTGTAGGCGGCCTCAAACAGGCTGATCTCCAGGCCTGACGGAAGATAGAACGGTTCAGAGGTGATTCTGTAGTTGTCCATCACGCCGCTCTCCTGGAGTCTGGTGTGGGAAGTCTGGTGTGGAACGAGCGGGTGGATCGTGCACAAGTTGGGCCGCATTCATTGGCTCGTCGCTTGGAGCTCACGCGGTCTTGGTGATGGATGGAGCGGGCTTGCACAAAAATGACAAGCTCATCTCTCCCCTCGACGTTCCGTTGCTGAAGCCGCCACCCTGAAGAGGTTCGCGTTGGCAGGCCAACGCTTCACGCGATAAGCCTTCGATACGCCGCAGGTTTTGATCGTAGAACCGCGGGGCGCTTTGCTGCACGATCGTTCCGATGGCCGCAGCTGAACGGTCTGGCTGTGGCATGCGATCGGCGCCCCCCTGGCGGGTCGGTGCGGGCACCTCCACCTCGGTCCCCCAACAAGGCCGACGTCGGATGAGATCCTCGGGCGGGCAGCGTGCAAGGGCGGCATCCGCGGGGATGGACAGCGCAGGCCGATCATCGACAACGCGCAGACGGTCGCGGCGGGCGAGGTCATCGAATGGTGGCCTGGCTCGTTCGACGCGTCGATTGTTGGACGACAGGTCGCACTGAAGAGCTGCGGCGGAGCGTGGATGTGGCGCGATCCGTGCGTGCGGGGCAGGGTGGCCCGGTGACGGATAGGCTGCGATGACGGTGTGGCTAAAGAAGCTCGCGAAGATCCTGGCCCTCGGCTTCGAAACGGGTGCCGGGCCAGAGCAACAATCCGCCCTGGCCATCGCCAAACAGCTCGCGGCGAACAACGAGGTGTCGCTGGGCAGCGCTTATCGTGGCATCGCCGCCTTCCTTCCGGCCGAGTATGAATACCTCGAAGCCAAGCGACGCCAGGCCGGCGTAGCACCATTCGCGGGGGATGCCGCGCGTTCCGATGATGCGTGGAATCGGTTGGCCGCGCAGTTCTCGGGAGACTCGCTCGCTGCGTTGGCGATGAAGAGCTGCACGGTCCACCCGCTCGTCCGCCGTCGGCGCGGCTGAGCGGCCCGAAGCGAGGCATCTGCAAGCAAACAGGGGGCGCTTGGCGAGAAGCAGGGTAAGCGATCTCTGGCCCCGCCTTTCGTCACGAAGTGTCGCAGGCGAAGCTGACGATCCTTGATCGGATCGTGCTGTGTTGATGCTCGAAAATACGGTCGAGCCGCCTCGGCAGACGGTACGGCGGTTGGAGGCGATGATTGGTGCGGGTGGCCGGCGGCGCTGGTCCAAGCAGTCCAAGGCCGAGCAGGCCAGGATCCTGGACGAGGCGACGGCTTTGGGGGCGATGGTGTCGGCGGTCGCGCGCCGCAACGCGATGAGCCCGCAGCACCTGTTCACCTGAAAACCTATTCCGGTGGGCATCGTCTCCAAGTCATGTTGCCGAACGCGAGGTGGATCGGGGCGAGATAATTCTGCGGCTTCTTGGCCCAACGGTTCAGCAGACCGCGGAAGCGGTTGGTCCAGGCATGGGCGGCCTCAACGACCCAGCGCCGCGCCCTGGCTCCGATGTGCGTTTGGGCGTGGCGCTTGGCCTCGATCTCCTCGCCGCGCGTGCGCAGATGCAAGGTGAAGCCGCGCTCCTCGGCCAGGCTGCGCGGCGCGTCGTAGCCCTTGTCCAGGCACAGGTGCTGCGGGCAGCCTTGCGTCGGCTCGGGTCGCGCAACGGGCAGGCTGTTCAGCGTGTCGGCCATCAGCCAAGTGGTCGTTGCGGTTGGCACCCGCGATGACAACGCCCACCGGCACGCCCGCGCGTCGCTCAGCACCGAGCGCTTGACCCCCGCTTGCCCCGCCGACTATGCTTCGCATTGCGGCGAAACGGTCGGATTGGGGCCGGTGTTTTCCCCCGCCCAGCGGCGCTTTCACCATTGCGTCGTCCAGCGACAACCAGCTCCAGACGATGCCCACCAGCCCATCGCAGGCGAGAAGACCGCCTTGCCAGAAGGCGGCAAACACGCCTGCCTCCGTCCATTCCTGAAGCGGCGGTGGGCCGCCGACGACGAGCAGATCCGGTGCCGTTCAGGGCGTTCCACCGGCATCCCGTGCGCAGCACGAGGAAGGTCGCGTCCATCGCCGCCCGGTTGGGCTTGCGCGGGCGATGGCAGCGCAGCGGGTGCGGCGGAGGAGGCGGCAGAAGCGGCGCCATCTGCTCCCAAAGCCAGTCCGGCACGCGCCAGCCGGCGTCATCCCAATGGGACCGGTCCGGCAAGGGTGATGATCGCTGTGTCCATCCACCCTGCCTCGGGCGCAATCCCAATCGGGATAGATCCCTAAAGCATCAGCCCTGCGACGGGCGGCCGAAGCGGCTCGCCGGCTTGGGCATGCTGATGCTCCACAGGAAGAAGCCGCGTCCCTTCAGCGCCGCCTCGATGTCGGCCTTCGGCGCCTTGATCCAGGGATCGCTGGCTTCGAGGTCGAAGCGCCCGATCGGCTGCCATGGAGAGCCGTCGGCGGGCAGGTTGTCGCCGGCCTCGCTGATCGAAAGAGCGACCCTGTGATCGGCGCGTTCGGCCGGCTTGAACCTGTAGATCAGCATGGCAGGTCTCCTCCGCGGCGCGCGCGCCACCGCCGGCATGCACGCCGTGTACCGCCCGGCCGGCGAGCGGCAAGTGGCGAGCGGCACGTGGCGAGCGGCACGTCAGGCGGCCAAGCGCTCCTCGCCCTGGCGGGGAAAGCGCAGCGCCTCGGCGATCACATCCAGACCGGCGCCGCGCTTGACCCCCTCGGTGGCGAGATGCCGGCGCCAGCCCCTCGCGCCGGGGAGGCCGTTGAACAAGCCCAGCATGTGCCGAGTCACCGCGTGGAGCGGCACGCCCTGGGCGAGACACGTTTCGACGTAGGGAAGATAGGCCACGACCGCCGCAGCCCGCGTCGGCGGAGCGCCCCCGTCGCCGAACAGCCGCGCGTCGACGTCGAGAAGCAGGGCCGGCTCGCCGTAGGCGGCGCGGCCCAGCATCACGCCGTCGACCTGCTCCAGAGCGGCCTCGATGGCCGGCCAGCCGGCGAGGCCGCCGTTGAGCACCACCGGCACGCCGCGCAGGCGCCGCCGCAGCGCGAACACGGCGGGATAATCGAGCGGCGGCACGTGGCGGTTTTCGCGCGGCGACAAGCCTTTCAGCCAAGCTTTGCGGGCGTGAACGATCAGTGCCGCCGCACCGGCCCCGACCACCGCATCGGCGAGCGCGTCGAGCGCCTCGGGGCCCTGCTCGTCGACGCCGAGGCGGCACTTCACCGTGACCGGCACGGCGCCCCCGAGCGCCGACCGCATCGCCGCCACGCAGTCCCCGACCAGCGCCGGCTCGCGCATCAGGCAGGCGCCGAAGGCGCCGTTCTGCACCCGGTCGGAGGGACAGCCGACGTTGAGGTTCACCTCGTCGTAGCCGAAGTCGGCGCAGATGCGGGCGGCGCGGGCAAGATCGCGCGGATCGTTGCCGCCGAGCTGCACGGCGACGGGGTGCTCCAGCCCGTCGAAGCCGAGCAGGCGGTCGCGGTCGCCGTGCAGCACGGCGGCGGTTGTCACCATTTCGGTGTAAAGGCGGGCGCGCCGGGACAGGGTGCGATGGAAGGCGCGGCAGCGGCGGTCGGTCCAGTCCATCATCGGGGCGACGCAGAAGCGCAGGTCCGCGGCGCTCAGCAAGGCGCCTCCCCGGTCGGCGCGCGATCGCGCGGGAATGTCGGACGAGACCATGCGCTAGCTCCGGCCCTGCTCCACCAAGTCGCCGAAGCGGGTCGCGAAGAAGGCCGTGACGCCTTTGCCGATGCCGTTCATCACGACGGGGCCAGCCGCCGAAAGGGGGCCGCGGGCCTCCGCCTCGATGGCATATTGCAGCCGGCAGCCGCCGTTGTCCTCGGAAAGGGTGATGCGGACGACGCCGCTGGCATCCATCGCGCCGCCGGTGCCGTGCCCGACGAGGCAGTAGGACCGCGGCGGGTCGCTTTCCGCGATCTCCACCGTTCCTTCAAGCGTGATCCGCAGCGGACCGATCGCGATGCGCGACGAGAGCACGAACAGGCACTCCGAAGCGCGGGCCAGGGACCGGCAGCCGGGCACGCAACGGGCGATCACGGCCGTGTCGTGCAGCGCCGCCCAGACGGCTTCGCGATTGGCCCGGACAAAGGTCGCCCCGCGCATCGTCACTTGCATCTGCGCTTGGCTCCGTACTTGGTTCCATGAACCAATGCAGCACCCGCGAACGAGTAGCGGCTGCTGCGTTCACATAAACCATTTGCGGAGCGTCCGCGTGGATGATTCCGCTGCCGCGCGGAAAGTTCTACATGATGTTCCAAGCGCTGGGATCCAAGGCGCTGGGATCCAAGGCGCAGGCGTCCGGGACGGAACGAATGGCGGTGAAAACGAGCGGCGAAGAAATGTTGGCAATCGTGGGCGATGCCGCCAAGCCGGCGGCAAGCCGGGTAACGGAAGCCGCAAAGGGCGCGACGAAACCAACCGGTTCCGGCACGCCAAGCGGCGACAGCGCCGGCGCTCTGCCGCAAGCTGGATCCTCGCCGCCGGCGCGGGCGCGGACCCTCGTGATGTCCCGTCACGCCGCATTGCGGCTGGCGATGGCCCTGCCGGTCGTCATCGGCCCCGCTGCAGTTGACGCGGCGCCGGCCGAGCTGCGCATCGGGATCGCGGCACCCTTGAACGGTCCCGACTCCGTCTACGGCGAGCAGATCCGGCAAGGGGTCGAGCAAGCCATCGCCGATCTCAACGCGAGCGGCGGCTTCCTCGGCCGGCGCGCACGCAGCGTTCCGCGCGACGACGGCAACGATCCCGGCCGGGCGGTCGAAGTCGCCAAAGCCTTCGCCGCCGCCGGCGTTTCGGTGGTGATCGGCGACTTCTCCTCCGCCGCGACGGTGGCCGCTTCGAGCGTCTACGCCGATGCCGGGATCCTCAACATCACGCCTTCCGCGCTGGCCCCGGCCGTCACCGACCGCGGCCTTTCCACGATCTTCCGGGTGAGCGCGCGCGACGACGAACAGGCCGGCAGCGCCGCGCGCCTGCTTCTCGCCCACCACATCGGCCGGGTCGCGATCGTCCACGACCGCACCGGCGAGGGTAAGGCGCTCGCCGATGCGGTGCGAACGGCGCTGGGCAAGGCCGGCGTCGCCGACACCTATTACGGCAGCCTGGAAAAAGGCACGCGCGACATGTCCGGCCTCGTCGGCCGGATCAAGGCGTCGGGGGCGCAGGTGGTGGTGTTCGGCGGCGGACCGCTGGAAGCCGGACTGTTGATGCGGCAGTTGCGCGATGCGGGGTCGCGGGCGACGTTGATCGGGGGAAGTGCTCTGGCGTCGGACGACTTCGCGGCGGCGGCCGGCACCGCCGCCGACGGCGCGATGCTTGTCTTCCCGCAGGATCCGCGAACCCGTCCGGCGGCGGCGGACCTGCTGCGCCGGCTGCGCAGCCGGGGGCAGGAACCCGACGCCTACGTGTTCTACGCCTATGCGGCCGTCCAGGTGATCCAGCAGGCGATGGAAGCCAGCCGCTCGGTCGAGCCGGCCGGGATCGCCGCCGCGATGCGCGGGGGCGTCGTCTTCAAGACCGTGCTGGGCTACTTCTCCTTCGACGCCAAGGGCGACCCCAGCGTGAGCGACGATGCGGTTTACGTCTGGCACAAGGGCGCGAGCGGCCGTATGACCTTCGACGAGCAGGCGAGGTTCTGAGCGTCGGTGCTCGGTCGGCGCTCTGTCGGCGCTCGGCGGCAAAAAGGCTGGTAACGGTTTGTTGCGTCTTCCCCCGGTACGAGGTGGAGGCCTGCGCCGCCCGGGCCGACCCGGGATCCGGTCACCCGCGCGCGCAACGAGGCCGGAATGAAGGTGCTGTTCGCTTTTTTCGTGAACGTCGTCTTCAACTTCGCCGTCGGCCTGCTGGTCGCCAAGTTTCTCGGGCCGGAAGAATACGGGCGCTTCGCCCTGGCGCTGGCGACCGCGATGGCCGTGCAGACCGCCTTTCTCGACTGGATCCGGCTGGGCGCCACCCGCTTCTATTCCGAGCGCTCGCGCGACGAGGATCCGGCCCTGCGGGCGACGCTGGACGTCGCCTTCGCGCTGATCATCGCCGCCCTCGCGGTGGGCGCTGGCCTGCTGTTTGCCACCGGCCTCAGCTTTCCGCTGTCGCACGGGCTGATCGCGCTGGCGCTCGGGGCGGCGGTGGCCAACGGGTTGTTCGACTTCAACACCGCCCTGGTGCGCGCCCGGTTCCACGACGGGCTCTACATCAAGCTGATCGTGGTGAAGAACCTCCTCGCGATCCTGCTGACCGGGGGCGGCGCCTTCTACTTCGGTTCAGCCCGGATGGCGATGCTCGGCGGCATCGTCAGCCTGACCGGATCGGTGATCGCGGCGCGGGCCAGCCTGAGCGACAGCAATGCGCAGATCCGCCTCGCCCGCACGGGCATAGCGCGCTCCCTCGCCGGCTACGCCCTGCCCATCGTCGCCGCCAACCTGCTGTATCTCTGCCTTCCCCTGGCTAACCGCTCGCTGGTCGCGGTGGTGTACGGCTTTTCCGAAACCGGGCAGTTCTCGCTCGCCTACGACATCGGCAGCAAGGTGGTGCAGGCGATCGGCTCGACGCTCGACGTCCTGCTGTTCCAGCTCGCCGTCGCCGCCCACGACCGCCTTGGCGCCGGCGAGGCCAAGCGCCGCATCGGCGACAACATGGCCATCGTGGTCGCGGTGATCCTGCCGGCCTGCACCGGGATCTGGCTGGTGATGCCCTCGATCCAGGCCCTGATCGTGCCGGCCGACTACCGCGGCCCCTTCGAAGAGTTGCTGACGCCGATGATGCCGGGCTTCTTCTTCTTCGCCCTCATCCTGTACGCCATCAACCCGATCTTCCAGATCCGCAAGCGCACGGCGCCGCTGATCGGGGCGGCGGCGGTGGCCTGCGTCGCCGATCCCGTGCTGCTGCTGGTGCTGCCGCGCAGTCACGACGCATCCGGCCTGGCGTGGGCGCAGACCGGGGCCTTCGCCCTCGCCTTCGCAGCGCTGGTCGCCATCGCCTGCCTGTCGAAGCCGGCTTGGCCGAGGATGCGCGACCTCGCCGGCACGCTCGGTTCAACGGCGGCGATGGTTGCCCTGCTGCTGCCAATGCGCGCCCACCCGCCGAGCCTGCCGACGCTGTGCCTCCAGGTGGCGACGGGAATTCTTGTCTACGGCTCGCTGGCGGCGCTGCTCGACATCGCCTCGCTGCGCACCCTCCTGCTGGCCCGCCTGCGTCCCGCCGTCACCAGCCTGGAGCCGGGCTGAGCCGCTCGCCGGGAGCCGATCGTCAGGAGCCGCGGATCGGAGTCCGGTACGGTGCCCGCATGACCAGGGTGGCCCAGCCTTCGAGATCACGACGGCTGCGGAGCGCGAGGCCCTGACGGCGGTAGGCCGCCACCGTGCCGGCGACATCGCAGGCCAGCAGTCCCGACAGGATCACCTCGCCGCCGGGCGCCATCAGCGGACGCAGTGCCGGCGCCAGGGCGCGCAGCGGCTTGGCCAGGATGTTGGCGAAGACGAGGTCGAAGGGTGCGCCGCCGCGTAGGGCCGGGTGGCGCACGCCGACCGCGGACACGACCGCCTCCGGCTCGGCCTCGAAGACGGTGCGCGCGGCGTTGACCGGGTACGGCCCCATGTCGAAGATCGGCCCGGCCTTGACGCCGCTCTGCGCCCGGTGGTTCG